>NZ_JAXDEQ010000039.1:0-56532 GCF_035065025.1 Pseudomonas sp. YuFO8
TCGTTGATTTCCACCAGCACGCGCCCCAACGCCGGGTTGAACACCGGTTGGGCGGGGCCTTCGCCGTTGATAAGTTGGCCGTTGATCAAGAGTTGGGTTTGCATGGTTCTGTCCTCTTTGGAACTGTTGTTTTACCTCTGAAGGAACCGGCTCAAAATGTGGGAGCGGGCTTGCTCGCGAAGGGGCCATCACCTCCAACATTGATGTCGGCTGACACACCGCTTTCGCTGGCAAGCCAGCTCCTACAAGATTCGGTTTCTTCAGTGGCTGAGTTGTCTGTTATTTCCCACCGCTACCCGCCACGCTCTCACCGCCCCGCGTCAGGTAATAGGCGCCGAGAATCGGCAGCATGGTCACCATCATCACCAGCATCGCCACGACGTTGGTCACCGGCACGTCCCGAGGGCGGCTGAGCTGGTTGAGCAGCCACAGCGGCAGGGTGCGTTCATGGCCGGCGGTGAAGGTGGTGACGATGATCTCGTCGAACGACAGCGCAAACGCCAACATGCCTCCGGCCAGCAGCGCCGAGCCCAGGTTCGGCAGGATGATGTAGCGGAAGGTCTGCCAGCCGTCGGCACCGAGGTCCATCGAGGCTTCGATCAGACTGTGGGAGGTGCGGCGCAAGCGGGCGATGACGTTGTTGTAGACGATCACCACGCAGAAGGTCGCGTGGCCGACGATGATGGTGAACATCCCCGGCTCGATGCCCAGCGTCTTGAACGTCGCCAGCAGCGCGATCCCGGTAATGATGCCGGGCAGGGCGATCGGCAGGATCAGCATCAGCGAGATGCCTTGCTTGCCGAAGAAGTCCCGGCGATACAGCGCCGCCGAAGCCAGCGTGCCGAGGACCATGGCGATCAGCGTGGCAATCGAAGCGATCTGCAACGACAGCTTGATCGCTTCCAGTACGTCGGGCCGCGAGAACGCCACGCCGATCCACTTCAGCGTGAAGCCCTTGGGCGGGAAGCTGAACGCCGCGTCTTCGGTGTTGAAGGCGTACAGGAAGATGATCAGGATCGGGAAGTGCAGGAACACCAACCCGCCCCAGGCTGCAATGCGCAAACCCAGGGATGCTTTTTCAGAGTGCATCGAAGGCCCCCAGTCGTTTGACGATGGACAGGTAAATGGCGATCAGCACGATCGGCACCAGGGTGAAGGCGGCCGCCATCGGCATGTTGCCGATCGCACCTTGCTGGGCGTAGACCATGCTGCCGACGAAGTAGCCCGGCGGGCCGACCAGTTGCGGCACGATGAAGTCGCCCAAGGTCAGCGAGAAGGTGAAGATGGAACCTGCGGCAATGCCCGGAATCGCCAGCGGAAGTGTCACTTGCATGAAGGTCTGGCGTGGCTTGGCGCCGAGGTCTGCCGAGGCTTGCAGCAAGGACGGTGGTAGGCGTTCCAGCGAGGCCTGGATCGGCAGGATCATGAACGGCAGCCAGATGTAGACGAACACCATGAAGCGTCCCAGGTGCGAGGTCGACAAGGTACTGCCGCCGACGCCGGGAATGCCCAGGATGAACTGCAAGACCGGCTCCAGCCCCAGGTGCTGGACGAACCACTGCGCCACGCCACCCTTGGCCAGCAACAGGGTCCAGGCATACGCCTTGACGATGTAACTGGCCCACATCGGCATCATCACCGCGATGTAGAAAAACGCCTTGGTCTTACCGGTGGTGTAGCGCGCCATGTAGTAGGCAATCGGGAACGCGACGATGGCGCTGGCGATCGAGACGACGACCGCCATGCTCAAGGTGCGCAGGATGATGTCGAAGTTCGATGGCTGGAACAGCGCGGCGAAGTTGGCCAGGGTAAGGTCGGGGGTGACCGCCATGGTGAAGTCGTCGAAGGTGTAGAAACCTTGCCACAACAGGGTCAGCAACGAGCCGAGGTAGATCGCGCCGAACCACAGCAGCGGCGGCACCAGCAGCATCGACAGGTACAGGTTCGGCCGGCGATACAACAGGTTGGAAAATCGGCGCAACGGCGAGCCACTGGCCGGGTTTTGCGGGAGAGCGACGCTGGTCATTTCACACCCCACCCACGATGGTGTCGTGCAACGGGATCATCGCTTCGCGCGCCCAGCGTGCGCTGAGGCGTTGCCCGGTCTGATGTTGCGCGCTGGTATCGAGCCACTGATTGTTGGCCTGGCTGATGTTCAGGGTCTGGCCATTTTCCAGCTTCAGTTCATAACGTGTGGCGCTGCCCTGGTACTGGATGTCGTGCAGTAAACCGCTGACTTCGATTTCGTGCGCGGCCAGTGGGCCTTCGGCGAAACGCACGTGTTCCGGGCGAATCGAAAACGGTTGTGGATTGCCGCTCAACTGCTGCGCCAGATCGCCGCGAATCACGTTGGACGTGCCGACGAATTCCGCCACGAACGTGGTCGCGGGCTTCATGTACAGGTTACGCGGCGAATCGACCTGTTCGATGCGACCCTTGTTGAACACGGCGACGCGATCGGACATCGACAGCGCTTCGGTCTGGTCGTGGGTGACGAAGATAAAGGTGATGCCGAGCTGGCGTTGCAGCTTCTTCAGTTCACTCTGCATTTGCTCGCGCAGCTTCAGGTCGAGCGCGCCCAAGGGTTCGTCGAGCAGCAGCACACGCGGACGGTTGACCAGGGCGCGGGCAAGGGCTACGCGCTGGCGCTGGCCACCGGACAGTTGCACCGGTTTGCGCTCGCCGTAACCGCCGAGGGCGACCATGTCGAGGGCTTCTTCGGCGCGTTTGCGGCGTTCGGCCTTGCCGACGCCTTTGACTTTCAAGCCATAGGCAACGTTGTCGAGTACGTTCATGTGTGGGAACAGCGCGTAATCCTGGAACACGGTGTTCACGTCACGCTGGTACGGTGGCAGGCCGGCGGCCTCCTCGCCATGAATGCGGATCGAGCCCGCGCTCGGTTGTTCAAAACCGGCGATCAGGCGCAGGCAGGTGGTTTTGCCCGAGCCCGAAGGCCCAAGCATGGAGAAGAACTCGCCGTCCTGGATGTCGATGGAAACCCGGTCAACGGCTTTCACTTCGCCGAACTGACGGGAAACGTTGGTGAACTGGACTGCAAGCGTCATGGTGCGGTGCTCCGAAAAGGCGAGGGCCGTCGCAGCGGCCCTGCCTGGACTTCTGAAAAAACGAGAAACGGTCAACTACAGCCGAATGCCTTGCTCGGCAGTGGCAACAGAGGTGGTCAACTGTGGGAGCTGGCCTGCCGGCGATGGCGTCAGCACCGTCAATACTGTGTTGCCTGTTACTCCGCCATCGCCGGCAGGCCAGCTCCCACAGGGATCTACTTCATTTCAGGGATCGCGCAGACTAGCGACCGCCCATGATCGCGATGTAGTCCTGGGTCCAGCGGCTGTACGGCACGAACTTGCCGCCTTCGGCCTGTGGGGTTTTCCAGAAGGCGATCTTGTCGAACTGGTCGAACCCATTGGTCTTGCAACCTTCGGCGCCGAGCAGTTCGCTTTCCTTGCACGCGGCCGGTACCGCTGGCAACGAACCGAACCACGCCGCCACGTCACCCTGGACTTTCGGTTGCAGGGACCAGTCCATCCATTTGTAGGCACAGTTGGGGTGCTTGGCTTCGGCATGCAGCATGGTGGTATCAGCCCACCCGGTGGCGCCTTCTTTCGGGATGGTCGAGGCGATCGGCTGTTTCTCGTTGACCAGGCCGTTGACCTGATACGGCCAGGCCCCGGACGCCACCACGCCTTCGTTCTTGAAGTCACTCATCTGCACGGTGGTGTCGTGCCAGTAGCGGTGGATCAACGGCTGCTGCGCGCGCAACAGATCGAGCACCGCCTTGTATTGCGCTTCGGTCAGTTCGTAGGGGTTCTGGATGCCCAGTTCCGGCTTGGCAGTCTTGAGGTACAGCGCCGCGTCGGCGATGTAGATAGGGCCGTCATAGGCCTGCACGCGGCCCTTGTTCGGCTTGCCGTCCGGCAGGTTTTCGGCATTGAACAACACGCCCCAGCTGTCGGGCGCGGTCTTGAAGACGTTGGTGTTGTACATCAATACGTTTGGACCCCACTGGTACGGGGTGCCATAGGTCTGGTTGTTGACCACATACCACGGCGCATCTTTCAGGCGCGGGTCGAGGTTCTTCCAGTTCGGGATCAACGTCGTGTTGATCGGCTGCACCCGCTTGCCGACGATCAGGCGCAAGGAAGCGTCTCCGGACGCCGTCACCAGGTCATAACCGCCCTTGGCCATCAGGCTGACCATTTCATCGGAGGTCGCCGCGGTTTTAACGTTCACCTTGCAGCCGGTTTCCTTCTCGAAACCGGTCACCCAGTCGTAGGCCTTGTCGCTTTCGCCACGTTCGATGTAGCCGGGCCACGCCACGATATCGAGTTGCCCTTCGCCGGCACCGACAGCCTGCAACGGCTCGGCGGCCTGGACACTGGCACTGGCCAGCAGCGCGGTGGTGATTGCACTGAGCAGTGCGGTCTTGTGCACGAACATGGAATTTCCCTCTTCTTCAAATTATGGTCGGGGCAGTGGTGAACGTGGTGAACGTGGTGAAGCATGCCGCTATCGGCTTGTTATTAGCGTAGTCAGAGATGTTGCCCGTGGCGGGCCATGATGTGCCGCACCACGCTGTAGTCCTGGAGCGAATCGCTGGACAGGTCCTTGCCGTAGCCCGATCGCTTGAGCCCGCCGTGGGGCATTTCGCTGACCAGCATGAAATGGCTGTTGATCCAGGTGCAGCCATATTGCAACCGCGCGGCGACCTGCATCGCCTTGTCCAGGTTCTGGGTCCAGACCGAGGACGCCAGGCCGTATTCCGAGTCGTTGGCCCAGTCCACGGCTTGTTCGAGCTGATCGAAGCGGGTCACGGTGACCACCGGCCCGAACACTTCGCGCTGGACGATTTCATCGCCTTGCTTGCAACCGGCGAGCAACGTCGGCTGGTAATAGAAGCCGGCGCCTGAATGCACCGCCGCACCGGTCACCCGTTCGATGTGTGGCTGGCCGAGGGCGCGCTCGACGAAGCTGGCCACGCGGTCGCGCTGGCGGGTGCTGATCAGCGGGCCGATTTCGTTGTCGGCATCGCGTTTGCCGGCGAAACGCAGGCTGCTGACCGCCGCGCCGAGTTCGGCCACCAGGCGGTCGTGAATGCCGGCCTGGGCATACACCCGGCAAGCGGCGGTGCAATCCTGCCCGGCGTTGTAGTAGCCGTAGGTGCGCACGCCTTCGACCACCGCCTGGATGTCGGCATCGTTGCAGACGATCACCGGCGCTTTGCCGCCCAGTTCGAGGTGCGTGCGCTTGAGGGTTTTTGCCGCGGCCTGGAGGATTTTCTGCCCGGTGACGATATCGCCGGTCAGCGACACCATGCGCACCTTGGGGTGGCTGACCAGATGACTGCCGACGCCTTCGCCGCCACCGCAGACAATGTTGATCACGCCGGGCGGCAGGATCTCGGCCAGCGCCGGGGCCAACGCCAGGATCGACAGGGGGGTGTGCTCCGATGGCTTGAACACCAAGGTGTTGCCGGCGGCCAGGGCCGGGGCGATTTTCCACGCGGCCATCATGATCGGGTAATTCCACGGCGCGATGGACGCAACCACTCCAATAGGATCACGACGCACCATGCTGGTGTACCCGGGCAGGTACTCGCCGCTGAGCTGGCCGGTCTGGCAGCGCACGGCGCCCGCGAAAAAGCGGAACACATCGACCGTGGCGCTCAGGTCGTCCTGGCGGGCCAGGTGCAACGGCTTGCCGCAGTTCAGGGATTCGAGGCGGGCGAGCAGGTCGGCGTTTTTTTCGATGGCGTTGGCGATATCGAGCAACAGGTTCGAGCGCTGCTGCGGCGTGGTTCGCGACCACCCGGCAAAGGCGCGGTGGGCGGCGAGGATGGCGGCTTCGACTTGTTCGGTGCTGGCTTCGGCGATGTGCGTCAGGACTTCGCCTGTGGCCGGGTTGAGAATCGGTTCGACACGGCCTTGCCCGGCGACCAATTCACCCTCGATCAACAATGCGGTGAACAACGGGGTCTGCGGGCCAGCCATTTTGCGGGTTCTCTTTTCTTGTGTGGCCATGTTGCTCCCTGTGACTGGGGCTGGCCGTCTTATATGGATGCATCAAGACTAGTGCGCAGACCCGAGGTCGACAAATTCTAAATACTGAAGGCGGCGTTCGATTAAATAGATGGCTTGCGCCCGCCGTGGGGTTGCTCGCGGGCGACGGTCAGGAACGGGTCCACCAGGGCCGGGCGCGCGGTCCCGCGGCGCCAGGCCAGGCCGACATCCAAGGTATGGCTGAGGTCGGCAATCGGCCGCGCTTCGATGATGTCGCCCTCCAGTGACCATGGCCGGTAAGTCATGTCGGGCTGGATCGACACGCCAAGGCCGGCAGCCACCAGGCTACGCACCGCTTCGGTCGAGGCGGTGCGCAGGGTGATGCGCGGTTGCAGGGAGGCGGCTGTCCACATGCGCTGGGCATTGCGGTCCATTTCATCGACGTTCAATTGAATCAGCGGTTCGCGGGCCACGTCGGCGAGGTTGATACTGTCGTGTTCCAGCAGCGGGTGCTGGGCCGGCAGCCACAGCCGATGGGGCGAATGGGTCAGCACTTCGGTCTGCAGGGCGTGGCGGTCTTCGAGGTTGGAGAGGATCAACACGCCGACATCGATCTCGCCGCTGACCAGCAAGTGTTCGATGTAGGGGCGTTCGTCTTCCATCACGCGGATTTCGACGTTGGGGTAGGCGCGTTGGAAACGCGTGAGCAGGTCCGCCAGGTAGTAACCGGCCACCAGGCTGGTCACCCCGACGATCAATTGCCCGGCCACCTGGTCGGTGCTTTGTTGCAGGCTGCGCTTGGCGTTGTCCACGGTAGCCAGGATCAAATGCGCCTGGCGCAGGAACTGGTGCCCCTGATGGGTCAGGGTCATGCCCTTGGCGTGGCGATTGAACAGGCCGACGCCGATTTCCTGCTCCAGTTGCTGGATCGCCAGGGTCAGGGTGGACTGGGAAATGAACGCGGTTTGCGCGGCGGCGGAGATCGAGCCGGTCTCGGCCACGGCAATGAAATGACGGATTTGACGCAAGGTCATCATGAAGAGCGTACCCGGTGGGCAGTTTTATAGATTTTATCGAGTGTATATCGTTTTTTTAGAGGGTAGCTGTAAGTCACCTGCGCAAAGCGTGAGCAACATCTGGAAGCAATCTAACAGGCCGTTTTCGGGCACTTTCGATCTAGGCTGGTGGCCTTAAGGTCTGGTTGTACCTTTTAGTGGAGGCGGAAAATGAACACCCGTGGATTGCTCGACCAGCTACTCAAATCCGGTCAGGACATGTTGCAGAACAAGACCGGTGGTGCCCGTAACACCTCGTCCAACGCAGGATTGGGCGGGTTACTCGGCGGCACCGGAGGCTCGGGCGGTCTCGGCAGCCTGCTCTCCGGTGCGGGCGGGGGGGCGTTGGCCGCCGGGGCCATGGGCCTGCTGCTGGGTAACAAGAAGGCGCGCAAGGTCGGGGGCAAGGTCGCGGTCTATGGCGGTCTCGCCGCATTGGGCGTGCTGGCCTACAAGGCCTATGGCAACTGGCAGGCCCAGCAGGGCACGGCGCCGAGGACCGAACCGCAGACCCTCGATCGCTTGCCGCCGGCGCAAGTCGAGCAGCACAGCCAGGCGATTCTCAAGGCCCTGGTGGCCGCAGCCAAGGCCGACGGTCATGTCGATGCGCGCGAACGCGAGCTGATCGAAGGCGAGTTCAGCAAGCTCGACAACGACCAGGAGCTGCAACACTGGCTGCACGCTGAACTGAACAAACCGCTGGACCCGGGCGATGTTGCCCGCGCCGCCAGCACTCCGGAAATGGCTGCGGAAATGTACATCGCCAGCGTGATGCTGGTGGATGAGGAGAGTTTCATGGAGAAGTCCTACCTCGATGAACTGGCGCGCCAGCTCAAGCTGGAACCGGGATTGAAGGCCGAGCTGGAGAAACAGGTTCGCCAGGCTTCCCTGTAGGCGTCTGCCTTGAAAGATCGCAGCCTGCGGCGGCGCCCACAGGCGCGTAGGAGCTGCCGAAGGCTGCGATCTTTTGACTTTGATCCTGTCAATCACGCTTTTTTGCCCACGGGATAAGAACTGGCGCAACCGTCTTATAAATGAAACAGTGCCCTCGGCTATACTCCCCGCATTTCGAAATGCCCCCGAGGATTGACTGTGAAGAACTGGACGTTGCGCCAACGCATTTTGGCGAGCTTTGCGGTAATTATCGCCATCATGTTGCTGATGGTGGTCGTCTCGTATTCGCGCCTGTTGAAGATCGAGAGCAGCGAAGCCAGCGTTCGTGAGGATGCGCTGCCGGGGTTGTATTACAGCTCGATGGTGCGCGGCGCCTGGTCCGACAGTTATCTGCGGATGCTGGAGATGCTCGGCCTGGAACAGGGGCAGGGCTTCACCGCCAAGGATGCGTCAGACTTCAAGGACTTCTCCGCGCGTCTGCTGGACCAGATGGAGCTTTATCGCCAGACGGTCACCACGGACGAGGACAAGGTCGAGTACGCCGCCTTTGAAAAACTCCACGCGGATTACCACCGGATCCTGATTGCCGTTACCGAGTTGCATAAACGCAATCAGGACGCCGAAGCCATCAGGATGTTCAACGAAGAGCTGACCCCGACCTGGACGGCCGGGCGCATGAAGCTCAGCGAAATTCTGCGTCACAACAAAGCCGTGGCAGACCAGGCTGTTGCAGCCATCGACGATGCGGTGATCACCGCGAAAGTCATCATGGGTATTTCCCTGGTGTTCGCCGTGCTGGCCGCCGGCCTCTGCGGCCTGCTGTTGATGCGCGCGATCATGGCGCCGATGAATCGCATCGTGCAAATCCTCGAAATCATGCGCACGGGCGATCTCAGCACGCGCCTGAATCTTGAGCGCAAGGACGAATTCGGTGCCGTGGAAACCGGCTTCAACGACATGATGGCCGAGCTGACCTCTCTGGTGTCCCAGGCCCAGCGCTCGTCGGTGCAGGTGACCACCTCGGTCACCGAGATCGCCGCGACCTCCAAGCAACAACAGGCCACCGCCACCGAAACGGCCGCGACCACCACTGAAATCGGCGCGACTTCCCGTGAAATCGCCGCCACCTCCCGTGACCTGGTGCGCACCATGACCGAAGTGTCCACCGCCGCCGACCAGGCCTCGGTGGCCGCCGGCTCCGGGCAACAGGGCCTGGCGCGCATGGAAGAAACCATGCATTCGGTGATGGGCGCCGCCGACCTGGTCAACGCCAAGCTGGCGATCCTCAACGAGAAGGCCGGCAACATCAACCAGGTGGTAGTCACCATCGTGAAGGTCGCCGACCAGACCAACCTGTTGTCGCTCAACGCGGCGATCGAAGCCGAGAAGGCCGGCGAATACGGTCGCGGTTTTGCCGTGGTCGCCACCGAAGTGCGGCGCCTGGCGGACCAGACCGCCGTCGCCACCTACGACATCGAACAGATGGTGCGCGAGATTCAATCGGCGGTGTCGGCCGGTGTGATGGGCATGGACAAGTTCTCCGAGGAAGTGCGCCGTGGCATGTTCGAGGTGCAGCAGGTCGGCGAACAGCTGTCGCAGATCATCCATCAGGTCCAGGCGCTGGCGCCGCGGGTATTGATGGTCAACGAAGGCATGCAGGCCCAGGCAACCGGCGCCGAACAGATCAACCACGCGCTGGTGCAATTGGGCGATGCCAGCAGCCAGACCGTCGAATCCCTGCGCCAGGCCAGTTTCGCTATCGACGAGCTGAGCCAGGTGGCCGTCGGGCTGCGTAGCGGCGTCTCGCGATTCAAAGTCTGATGAGCGAACTCACGGCCAGGCGCGTCGTCGTGAAACAGGCGGCGCAGGCGCTGTTTCTGGTGTTTCGAATCGGTCACGAACGATATGCCTTGCAGGCGATCGAGGTGGCGGAAGTGCTGCCGCGCCTGCCATTGAAGCCGATTGCCCAGGCGCCGCACTGGGTGGCCGGGGTATTGGCCTATCGCGGCGCGGTGGTGCCGGTTATCGACCTCAGCGCATTGACCTTCGGTACGCCCGCGCAGGCGCGCACCAGCACGCGGTTGGTCCTGGTGCATTATCGCCCGGAGGCAACCGCCGAGGCGCAATTGCTCGGGCTGATCCTGGAACGGGCCACCGACACCTTGCGTTGCGACCCGGCGGATTTTCAGCCCTATGGCCTGGACAATCCCCAGGCGCGGTATCTGGGGCCCGTGCGTGAGGATGCCCAGGGATTGTTGCAATGGGTGCGGGTGGCCGAGTTGCTGGACGATCAGGTGCGTGCGCTGTTGTACCCGACGCCACCCCTGGACCTGACCGGGCTGGAGGCGCAGCGATGAGCAGCGACCAGCGCTTTTTCGATTTCCTCAAGGAACGCATCGGCCTCGACGTGACGTCAGTCGGCCCGGCGATCATCGAGCGTGCGGTGCGTCAACGCAGTGCTGCGTCCCAGGCGCAAACGGCCGACGAGTACTGGCGCACCTTGCAGTGTTCAAGCGACGAGCAGCAGGCGTTGATCGAAGCGGTGATCGTCCCCGAGACCTGGTTTTTCCGTTACCCGGAATCCTTCGCCACCCTGGCGAAACTGGCGAGCAGACGCCTGGCCGATCTCAACAACATGCGCGCCCTGCGGATTCTCAGCCTGCCGTGTTCCACCGGTGAAGAGCCTTATTCGATCGCCATGGCACTGCTGGATGCCGGGCTCAAGCCGCATCAGTTCAAGGTCGACGGCATGGACGTCAGCCCGCTGTCGGTGGACAAGGCGCGACGTGCGTTGTACGGCAAGAATTCATTTCGCGGTCAGGACATTGCTTATCGCGACCGCTATTTCAGCGCCGAGAACGACGGCTATCGACTCACCGCTCGGGTCCTCGATCAGGTGCGCCTGCAGGTCGGCAATCTGCTCGATCCGGCCTTGCTCGCCAGCGAGCCGCCCTACGACTTCGTGTTCTGCCGCAATCTGCTGATCTACTTCGACCTGCCGACGCAAAAGCAGGTTTTCGAAGTGCTCAAGCGCTTGACCCATGTCGACGGCGTGCTGTTTATCGGCCCGGCCGAAGGCAGCCTGCTGGGGCGCCTGGGCATGCGCTCGATTGGCATCGCGCAGTCCTTTGCCTTCAGTCGTCATAGCGCTCCAGAGCCCGAACCTCTGCCGGCATTCGTCCCCACGCCGTTGCCGATGCCGCAACCTGTGCGCCGGATTGCGCCGGTACCGACTCAACGGCGCCCGTTCGCCAGCGTTGCGCAGGCATCGCACCCGCTTAAACCGAACAACTTCGAGGCCGCCGCGCTGCTGGCCAACGTCGCCGCGCTGGCCAACGAAGGCAAGAGTGCCGAAGCCCGCGCCGCCTGCGATCATTATCTGCGCCACCACGAACCGGTGGCCCAGGTGTTCTATTGGCTGGGACTGCTCAGCGATGTCGCCGGCAGTGTCCTCGAAGCCCAGGGTTTTTATCGCAAGGCGTTGTACCTCGAACCGCAACATGCCGACGCGTTGATGCACCTTGCCGCCTTGCTGCAATCCCAGGGCGATACCGCGGGAGCCAGACGATTGCAGGACCGCGCCGCCCGCAGCGAGCGCGCCGCTGACAGTGAGCGTAAACGATGATCGCCTCCGACTCCTTGAGCGTCACCCATGAAGATGCCCAGGCCATCGATGATTGCTGGAACCGTATCGGCATCCATGGCGACAAGTCCTGCCCGCTGCTGATCGAACACATCCATTGCCGCAATTGCGCGGTGTATTCGGCGGCCGCAACGCGTCTGCTGGACCGTTACGCGTTGCAGCAGGAAGACCGCGGCTCAGTGTCCGTTGAGGTCGAGAGCGAGGTGCAAACCCGTTCGCTGCTGATGTTTCGCCTCGGCGAAGAATGGCTGGGGCTCGCCACCCGCAGCCTGGTGGAAGTGGCGCCGTTGCAAACCATTCACTCCTTGCCGCATCAGCGCTCCCGGGCCTTGCTCGGGGTGGCGAATGTGCGGGGCGCGCTGGTGGCGTGCCTCTCGTTGGTCGAGTTGCTGGGGCTCGATAGCGTCGGCAGCGTGGCCACTGGTGCGCGGGTCATGCCGCGGATGCTGATCATTGCCGCCCACGGCGGTCCGGTGGTGGTGCCGGTAGACGAAGTGGACGGGATTCATGCCATCGACGAACGCATCCTCGACGCGGCGTCCCGCTCTGGCGCGCAGGCCAGTGCCAAGTACACCCGTGGCGTGCTGCAATTCAAAGGTCGCAGCCTGCGTTGGCTGGATGAACAGCAGTTGTTGTCCGCCGTGACCCGGAGCCTCACATGACCCCCGAGCAAATGCGCGACTCCTCTTTATTGGAACTGTTCAGTCTGGAAGCCGAGGCCCAGACCCAGGTGCTCAGCGCAGGTCTGTTGGCGCTGGAGCGTGATCCGACCCAGGCCGATCATCTCGAATCGTGCATGCGTGCGGCGCATTCGCTCAAAGGCGCGGCGCGAATCGTCGGCGTCGATGCCGGCGTCAGCGTCGCGCATGTCATGGAAGATTGCCTGGTCAGTGCCCAGGAAGGGCGCCTGTACCTGCGCCCGGAGCACATCGACGCGCTGCTGCAAGGCACCGATTTGCTGATGCGCATCGCGACGCCGAACAGTGTGTCGGGGCCTGCGGAAATCGACGCCTATGTCGCGTTGATGGGGCGTTTGCTCGATCCGATGGCTGCCGAGGTAGCGAACCTGGCACCCGCCGCGCCGCTGATGGCAGAGCTGCAACTCGAAGCGCCCGCACCGGTGATGGAAGAGCCGGAGCCGCTGCCGGTCTCGCCGAAACAACCCCGGCGCACTACCGAAAACGGCGAGCGCGTGCTGCGGGTCACGGCCGAACGTCTGAACAGCCTGCTTGATCTGTCGAGCAAATCCCTGGTGGAAACCCTGCGGCTCAAACCGCACCTGGCCACCATGCAGCGGCTCAAGCGCATGCAGAGTAACAGCCTGCGGGCCCTGGAAAACCTCAACGTCCATCTCAAGGACCAGGCCCTGAGCCTGGAAGCCCGGGAAACCCTCGAAGATGCCCGCCGGCTCCTGGCTGAGTCCCAACAATTACTGGCGGAAAAAAACGCCGAGCTGGACGAGTTCGCCTGGCAGGCCAGCCAGCGTGCGCAGGTGTTGTACGACACCGCCCTGGCGTGTCGCATGCGGCCGTTCGCCGATGTCCTGACCGGCCAGGTACGCATGGTTCGCGACCTCGGTCGTAGCCTCGGCAAGCAGGTGCGGCTGGAAATCGAGGGCGAGAAAACCCAGGTCGACCGTGATGTACTGGAGAAACTCGAGGCGCCCCTGACGCACCTGCTGCGCAACGCCGTGGATCACGGAATCGAAACCCCGGAACAACGCCTGTTGGCCGGCAAGCCGGAGGAAGGCGTGATCCGTCTGCGCGCCTCCCATCAAGCCGGCTTGCTGGTGCTGGAGCTGAGCGATGATGGCCATGGCGTCGATCTGGAAAAAGTGCGGCGCAGCATCGTCGAACGCCAATTGTCCCCGGCCGATACCGCCGCGCAACTGAGTGAAGAGGAGCTGCTGACGTTCCTGTTCCTGCCTGGCTTCAGCCTGCGCGACAGGGTCACCGAAGTCTCCGGGCGCGGTGTCGGCCTGGATGCGGTGCAGCACATGGTCCGCCAGTTACGCGGCGCGGTGGTGCTGGAGCAGACGGCGGGCGAGGGCAGCCGCTTCCATCTCGAAGTGCCACTGACCTTGTCGGTGGTGCGCAGCCTGGTGGTGGAAGTCGGCGACGAGGCCTATGCCTTCCCGCTGGCTCACATCGAACGCATGTGCGATCTGGAACCGGCGGATATCGTCCAGGTCGAGGGGCGCCAGCATTTCTGGCACGAAGGCCGGCATGTCGGGCTGGTGGCGGCCAGCCAGTTACTGCAGCGCCCGGCGAACCAGCTGGCTCAGCAAACCCTGAAAGTCGTGGTGATCCGTGAGCGCGATACGATTTATGGCGTTGCGGTCGAGCGCTTCATCGGTGAGCGGACCCTGGTGGTGCTGCCCCTGGACGAGCGTCTGGGCAAGATCCAGGATATCTCCGCCGGGGCCTTGCTCGACGACGGTTCGGTGGTGTTGATCGTCGATGTCGAGGACATGCTGCGTTCGGTGGACAAACTGCTCAACACCGGGCGCCTGGAGCGCATCGCGCGTCACAGCAGCCAGGCCGTCGAAGCGGCCCGCAAGCGGATCCTGGTGGTCGACGACTCCCTGACCGTGCGTGAGCTGCAGCGCAAACTGTTGCTCAATCGAGGTTATGACGTGGCCGTGGCGGTGGATGGCATGGATGGCTGGAACGCCTTGCGCTCGGAGGATTTCGACCTGCTGATCACCGACATCGATATGCCGCGCATGGACGGCATCGAGCTGGTGTCGTTGTTGCGCCGGGACAATCGCCTGCAATCGCTGCCGGTGATGGTGGTGTCCTACAAGGATCGTGAAGAAGACCGTCGTCGTGGACTGGACGCCGGGGCCGACTATTATCTAGCCAAAGCCAGCTTTCACGACGACGCCCTGCTCGATGCAGTGGTTGAGCTCATTGGAGGAGCACGGGCATGAAGATCGCGATAGTCAACGATATGCCCATGGCCGTGGAAGCATTGCGCCGGGCATTGGCCTTCGAGCCGGCACATCAGGTGATCTGGGTGGCGGGCGATGGCCGGGAGGCGGTGCGAAAGTGTGCCGAACAGACGCCGGACCTGATCCTGATGGACCTGATCATGCCGGTGATGGACGGCGTGGAAGCTACCCGGCGCATCATGGCTGAAACGCCCTGCGCGATCGTCATCGTCACCGTCGATCGCCAGCAGAATGTGCATCGGGTGTTCGAGGCCATGGGCCATGGCGCCCTGGACGTGGTCGACACACCCGCCCTCGGCGCGGGCAATGCCCAGGAAGCGGCGGCCCCGCTGTTGCGCAAGATCATGAACATCGGCTGGCTGATCGGCGACAAGGGCAATCGGGAGCGACCGGCACCGAGTCCCGCGCGCAGTAGCGGCCCGCGCCAGAGCCTGATCGCCATCGGTTCATCCGCTGGCGGGCCGGCGGCCCTGGAAATCCTGCTCAAAGGCCTGCCCCGGGATTTTTCCCCGGCCATCGTGCTGGTGCAACACGTCGACCAGGTCTTCGCCGCCGGCATGGCCGAATGGCTCGGCAGCGCCAGCGGCCTGAAGGTGCGCCTGGCCCAGGAGGGCGAGCCGCCGCAAGGCGGCACCGTGCTGCTGGCGGGCACCAATCACCATATTCGTTTGTTGAAGAACGGCACCCTGGCCTACACGGCCGAACCGGTCAACGAGATCTACCGGCCCTCCATCGACGTGTTTTTCGAGAGCGTGGCCAGTTACTGGAACGGTGATGCGGTTGGCGTTTTGTTGACCGGCATGGGGCGTGATGGGGCGCAAGGGCTTAAACTCATGCGCCAGCAAGGTTACCTGACCATCGCGCAGGACCAGCAGAGCAGTGCGGTGTACGGCATGCCCAAGGCGGCTGCGGCCATCGATGCCGCTGTGGAAATACGCCCGCTGGAAAAGATAGCGCCTCGTTTGCTGGAGCTTTTTCCCAAATGACCCTCTCAACAGCAATCCTGGCCCAAGCAGTTTCAGGTGAACGCACATGAATGAATTACAGCTCGACGACTTCAAGACTGACGAAAATGCCGCCATGGTGCTGTTGGTGGACGATCAGGCCATGATCGGCGAGGCAGTTCGACGTGGGTTGTCGAACGAAGACAATATCGACTTCCACTTCTGCGCCGACCCGCACCAGGCCATTGCCCATGCCGTGCGCATCAAGCCGACGGTGATCCTGCAGGACCTGGTCATGCCCGGCCTCGACGGCCTGAGCCTGGTGCGCGAATACCGCAAACACCCGGCGACCAAGGACATTCCGATCATCGTCCTGTCGACCAAGGAAGACCCGCTGATCAAGAGCGCGGCGTTCGCGGCCGGGGCCAACGATTATCTGGTCAAGCTGCCGGACAACATCGAACTGGTCGCGCGCATTCGCTATCACTCGCGCTCCTACATGACGCTGCTGCAGCGTGATGCGGCGTACCGCGCCTTGCGGGTCAGCCAGCAGCAGCTGCTCGACACCAACCTGGTGCTGCAACGCCTGATGAACTCCGACGGCCTGACCGGGTTGTCGAACCGTCGGCATTTCGATGAATACCTGGAGCTGGAATGGCGCCGTTCGCTGCGCGAGCAGAGCCAATTGTCGCTGCTGATGATCGATGTGGACTACTTCAAGACCTACAACGACACCTTCGGCCACCTGGAAGGCGACGAAGCCCTGCGCCAGGTCGCCGCGGCGATCCGTGACGCCTGCGCCCGACCTTCCGACCTGCCGGCCCGCTACGGCGGCGAAGAGTTCGCCCTGGTGCTGCCCAACACCTCCCTCGGCGGCGCGCGCCTGGTGGCGGAAAAACTACGGATGACCGTGGCGGCGCTGAAGATCCCGCATATAGCCCCGACCGAAGGCTCGAGCCTGACCATCAGCATCGGCCTGTCGACCATCACCCCGACGGCAGGCAGCAATTGCCGGGAATTGATCTCGGCGGCGGACAAAGGGCTGTACCTGGCGAAGCACAATGGGCGGAATCAGGTGGGGATTGAGTGATCTGCAATTTCTACCAAACGACATAGAACCTGTGGGAGCCGGGCTTGCCCGCGATGACGGTATGTCAGTCGACGAAAGTATTGGCTGTCAGGCCCTCATCGCGGGCAAGCCCGGCTCCCACAGGGTTCTGCGTCATCGCAAAGATCCCCTGTAACCACGTCTTTTCGGCCAGGCGGACTGCCGTTTTCGGCCGTTTGCCGGTATACTCGCCGGCTTTCAAAAGTTCGCCAACGAGTGCTGCCCGCCATGGAAATCAACCCGATCCTTAACACCATCAAGGACCTGTCCGAGCGCTCCGAAACCATTCGGGGGTATCTTTGACTACGATCAAAAGCATGAGCGTCTGACTGAAGTCAATCGCGAGCTTGAAGATCCGAGTGTCTGGAACAAGCCTGAATACGCCCAGGAGTTGGGGCGCGAGCGCGCTGCGCTGGCGCAGATCGTCGACACCCTCGACGAATTGAACACCGGTCTGGCCGATTGCCGTGACCTGCTGGACATGGCCGTCGAAGAAAACGACGAAGGCGCAGTGGGCGATGTCGTCGCCGAGCTGGCCCGTCTCGAGGAAAGTCTGGCCAAGCTGGAATTCCGCCGCATGTTCAGCCATGAAATGGACCCGAACAACGCGTACCTGGACATCCAGGCCGGTTCCGGCGGCACCGAAGCCCAGGACTGGGCGAACATTCTGCTGCGCATGTACCTGCGCTGGGCCGATAAACGCGGTTTCGACGCGACCATCATGGAGCTGTCGGCCGGTGAAGTCGCCGGTATCAAGGGCGCGACCGTGCACATCAAGGGCGAATACGCCTTTGGCTGGCTGCGTACCGAAATCGGCGTGCACCGCCTGGTGCGCAAGAGTCCGTTCGACTCCGGCAACCGTCGCCACACCTCGTTCTCCGCGGTATTCGTTTCCCCTGAGATCGATGACAAGGTGGAAATCGAGATCAATCCGGCAGACCTGCGGATCGACACCTATCGTTCCTCCGGTGCCGGTGGTCAGCACGTAAACACCACCGACTCGGCCGTACGTATCACCCACGTACCGACCAACACCGTGGTCAGCTGCCAGAACGAACGTTCCCAGCACGCCAACAAGGACACCGCCATGAAAATGCTGCGGGCCAAGTTGTACGAGCAGGAAATGCAGAAACGCAACGCCGCGTCCCAGGCGCTGGAAGACACCAAGTCGGACATCGGCTGGGGTCACCAGATCCGTTCCTACGTTCTCGATGCCTCGCGCATCAAGGACCTGCGGACCAACATCGAACGCAGCGACTGCGACAAGGTACTCGACGGCGATATCGACGAATACCTGGAAGCCAGCCTGAAATCCGGTCTGTAATACACTGACACACCGCGATCCCCTGTAGGAGCCGGCTTGCCGGCGATCCCCGGCCGCAGGCCGGGGACAACGAACCAGATGGAATATTTAAAGACATGAGCGACCTAGAACTCGACCCGCAAGCCCTGCAACAGGAAGAAAACTCCCTGATCGCCCTGCGCAAGGAAAAGCTTGCTGCCGAGCGCGCCAAGGGCAATGCCTTCCCGAACGACTTCCGCCGCGAAAACTACTGCAATGACCTGCAGAAACAGTACGCGGACAAGACCAAGGAAGAGCTGGCAGAGGCTGCAATCCCGGTCAAGGTTGCCGGTCGCATCATGCTCAACCGTGGCTCGTTCATGGTGATCCAGGACATGACCGGTCGCATCCAGGTCTACGTCAACCGCAAGACCCTGTCCGAAGACACCCTGGCTGCGGTGAAAACCTGGGACATGGGCGACATCATCGCCGCCGAAGGCACCCTGGCCCGTTCCGGCAAGGGCGACCTGTACGTTGAAATGACCAACGTGCGCCTGCTGACCAAATCCCTGCGCCCGCTGCCGGACAAGCACCATGGCCTGACCGACACCGAACAGCGCTATCGCCAGCGTTACGTTGACCTGATCGTCAACGAAGACGTGCGCCAGACCTTCCGCGTGCGTTCGCAAGTCATCGCCCACATCCGCAGCTTCCTGATGAAGCGTGACTTCCTGGAAGTGGAAACGCCGATGCTGCAGACCATCCCGGGTGGTGCGGCAGCCAAGCCGTTCGAAACCCACCACAACGCGCTGGACATGGAAATGTTCCTGCGTATCGCGCCAGAGCTGTACCTCAAGCGCTTGGTGGTTGGCGGTTTCGAGAAAGTGTTCGAGATCAACCGCAACTTCCGTAACGAAGGCGTTTCGACTCGTCACAACCCTGAATTCACCATGTTGGAGTTCTACCAGGCCTACGCCGACTACGAAGACAACATGGACCTGACCGAAGAACTGTTCCGTGAACTGGCTCAGTTGGTCCTGGGCAGCACCGACGTGCCTTACGGCGACAAAGTGTTCCACTTCGGCGAGCCGTTCGTGCGCCTGTCGGTATTCGACTCGATCCTCAAGTACAACCCTGAGTTGACCGCCGACGACCTGAACGACATCGACAAGGCTCGCGACATCGCCAAGAAAGCCGGCGCCAAGGTGCTGGGCTTCGAAGGCCTGGGCAAACTGCAAGTGATGATTTTCGAAGAGCTGGTCGAGCACAAGCTGGAACAGCCGCACTTCATCACCCAGTACCCGTTCGAGGTGTCGCCGCTGGCCCGTCGCAACGACGAGAACCCGAACGTCACCGACCGCTTCGAGCTGTTCATCGGTGGTCGTGAAATCGCCAACGCCTACTCCGAGCTGAACGACGCGGAAGACCAGGCCGAGCGTTTCATGGCTCAGGTGGCCGACAAGGACGCCGGCGATGACGAAGCCATGCACTACGACGCCGACTTCGTTCGCGCGCTGGAGTACGGCATGCCGCCGACGGCGGGTGAAGGCATCGGCATCGACCGCCTGGTGATGCTGCTGACCAACTCCCCGTCGATCCGCGACGTGATCCTGTTCCCGCACATGCGGCCGCAAGCGTAAGTGTTTCAACTAAAAAGCCGCCTGAAATAGGCGGCTTTTTATTGCCTGTCTGGTACAAACGTATCAAATAGTTACTTTTGAAGTAGAGAGGAATACCTGTCGTGAACTCTGCAATAGCTCAAGAAGGTGCAGCGGGTATCGCCACTGCGGTCGCTGAAAGCGTTCAGTACCAGGGCCGCAAGGCCAGCCGGCAGGGCAGCGAACAGCGTCGACAGGACATTCTCGATGCCGCAATGCGCATCGTCGTGCGTGATGGCGTACGGGCCGTGCGCCACCGTGCGGTAGCCGCTGAGGCTGAAGTGCCATTATCGGCGACCACTTACTACTTCAAGGATATCGATGACCTGCTCACCGATACCTTCGCCCAATACGTGGAACGCAGCGCGGCCTACATGGCCAAGTTGTGGGTGAACAACGAGGGCCTGCTGCGCGACATGATCGCCAGCGGCGACGGCAGCCCGCAGGCGCGTTCAAAACTGGCGGACGACATTGCGCGGTTGATGACCGAGTATGTTCATCGGCAACTGGTGACCCGTCGTGAACACTTGATGGCCGAGCAGGCGTTCCGTCAGGAAGCACTGTTGAACCCGCGCCTGGCCGAATTGGTGCGCTCCCATCAGCAAATCCTGCTGCAGGGATCCTGCCAGCTCTTCCAGGTGCTGGGCTCCCACGAGCCGCAACAGGATGCCAAAGTGTTGACGGCGATAATCGGACGGATGGAATATCAGGGCCTGCTCAACGACGCCGAGCCGGGCGCCGAAGAGGAAATGCTCGGCATACTGACGCGTTATATGCATTTGGTGCTGGCGTCGGTTTAATCCCTGTAGGAGCGAGCTTGCTCGCGATGGTCTGACATTCAACATCTTTGTTGTCTGACACACTGCCATCGCG
This sequence comes from Pseudomonas sp. YuFO8, assembly GCF_035065025.1. Lineage (NCBI taxonomy): Bacteria > Pseudomonadati > Pseudomonadota > Gammaproteobacteria > Pseudomonadales > Pseudomonadaceae > Pseudomonas > Pseudomonas sp. YuFO8. Next base: position 20,428 of record NZ_JAXDEQ010000039.1, read on the forward strand.
AGCAAGCTTGCTCCTACAGTGGACAGTGTTGTTTCAAAGGGAGTGTTGAATGAGAGTCTGGCGTGTCGTAGTGATCGCCTTGTCGTTCCTGCTGCTCAGTGGCTGCCTGGTCACCTTCAAGGAGCCGCTGCCCACGAGCGAGCCCGTGCCCAAGGGGTTGCTCGGAAAATGGACCAGCACCAACGCCTGGGGTGAGCCGGTCAACCTGGAACTGACGCGCATCGGCGACAATCACTATCAGGCGGTGAGCTACTTCAGGGCCAGGCCCAAGGAGCGCGAAGCCTATCCCTTCACCGTGTCGCGCCACGGCAGCCGCTGGTATCTTTCGGCGAAAGTGCCGGCGCAGTTCGGCGGGCATTTCACCATTGGCGGGTTTGAGCTCACCGACAAGCATGAACTGGTGGTGTACAACCTCGACCTCGAACAGATCAAGCAGGCCCTGGGGCAGAACGTCTTGAGCGGCGAGAGCTTTCAGACCGACGACGGCGATGGCGTGTTGATCAACAGTCAGATGGACCAGGTGTCCGCCTACCTCGACGACCCGGCCAATTCCGATGTGTTCGTCGAAGTGGTGCGTTACCAGCGCCAGGCCAAAGCCAAGTAAACCAGCACAGAAGATTTCTACGGGAGTTTCGGGTGGACGATTACCAGCAGTCGATACGCATTTTGTCCGATCGCATTGTGCTGGCACAGACGCCGATTCGCGTCCTCGATGCGGTCAAATGGGACGACAACATCCGCAAGGGTTTCCTGAAGGCCAAGGGCAAGGAAATGCCGGCGGTGGACCGCGACTACTACCTCAACCGTCCGTTGGCTTTCGATTCCAGCAAGGTGAAGCTGGAGTTCCAGAACATCGAGCGCGACATCACCCGCCAGCTGGGTCAGTTCAACCCGGTCGGGCAGATCATGCGCCGCATGTGCAAGGAATACCGCATGGTGGTGCGCATGCTCGAAGCGCGCGGCACCGAGGATTTTGGCCTGATTTCCCAGGAGTTGTACGGCGCTGCGTCCGACGCGTTCCATGCCGGCGACCCGACGTTATCCGACCTGGGCATGATGTTGTCCGAATACCTGAACAACATCGACGGTCGTGGCGACCTCAAGGATGAACCGAAGACGCTGACGGCCAAGGATGCGGTCGACATGTTGCAGCATCGCCTGAACAAGGTGTTTGGCGAAGCCGAGGAAACCATCCGGGTGTTCGAATCCGACGGGATCGTCGCCGATGCGGCGGCCGGCGCCGACTACATCAAGATCCGCTCCGACGCGATGTTCAACCAACGCGACGTGCGCGCCCTGGAGGTTCACGAAGGGCTGGTGCACGTGGGCACCACGCTCAACGGCCTGAACCAGCCGATCTGCACCTTCCTGTCCAAGGGCCCGCCGTCGTCGACGGTAACCCAGGAAGGCCTGGCGATCCTGATGGAAATCATCACCTTCGCCTCCTATCCGAGTCGCCTGCGCAAACTGACCAACCGCACTCGCGCCATTCACATGGTGGAGGAGGGCGCGGACTTCCTGCAGGTGTTCGAGTTCTTCCGCGAACAAGGTTTCGAAATGCCCGAGAGCTACAGCAACGCCAGTCGCGTTTTCCGCGGCTCGGTGCCGACAGGTCTGCCCTTTACCAAAGACTTGTCCTACCTCAAGGGCTTCATCATGATTTACAACTACATTCAGCTGGCGGTGCGCAAAGGCAAGCTGGAGCAGATACCGCTGCTGTTCTGTGGCAAGACCACCCTGGAAGACATGCGCACCTTGCGCCTGCTGGTGGACGAAGGGTTGGTGGTACCACCCAAATACCTGCCGGAGCAGTTTCGGGACATGAACGCGTTGTCGGCGTGGATGTGCTTCTCCAACTTCCTCAACCACCTGAGCCTGGACCGGATCGAGGCGGATTACTCCAATATCCTTTAATCACGACACCTTCTGTAGGAGCTGGCTTGCCAGCGAAGAACGATAACGCGGTGCGGCAGGTAAACCGCGTTACGGCGTTCGCTGGCAAGCCAGCTCCTACAGAGTCAGATATTCACATATATCGCGAGGTTTCAACGGATGAGAATCCTCGGCATCTTCTGCCTTCTCCTGGCGCTGAGCGGTTGCAGCTCCCTGCTGTTCTACCCCGAGCCCGGCCAGCTGTTCACCCCGGAAAAAGCCAAGCTCGAATACCGCGAGGTCACCCTGACCACCGCCGACGGCCTCAAGCTGAACGCCTGGTGGCTGCCGGCGAAAAAGGGTGTCGAGGTCAAGGGCACCGTCCTGCACCTGCACGGCAACGGCGGCAACCTGCCCATGCACCTGGGCGGCAGCTGGTGGTTGCCCAAGGAGGGTTATCAGGTACTGCTGGTGGACTACCGCGGTTACGGCTTGTCCGAGGGCGAGCCGAGCCTGCCGGCGATCTATCAGGACATCGACGCCGCGTTCAAATGGCTCGACCAGGCCCCCGAGGTCAAGGGCAAGCCGCTGATCCTGCTGGGCCAAAGCCTCGGTGGGGCGATGGCCGTTCACTACCTAGTGCAACACCCCGAGCGGCAAAAACAGCTCAAGGCGTTTGTGCTCGATGGCGTACCCGCCAGCTACCGCAGCGTCGGTCGCTATGCGCTGAGCAATTCATGGGTGTTCTGGACGTTCCAGGTGCCGCTGTCCTGGCTGGTGCCGGATGGCGACAGCGCGATCAATTCCATGGCGCAGCTCAACGGCGTGCCGAAACTGATCTATCACAGCATCGACGATCCGATCGTGCCTCTTTCCAACGGCATCCGTCTGTATCAAGCTGCGCCGCCGCCGAGAGTGCTGCAACTGACCCGTGGCGGTCACGTGCAGACATTCGCCGACCCGGTGTGGCGCAAGGTCATGCTGCGTTTTCTTGAAGACCCGCAGCATTTCAACGGCCTGCGCCGCCTGGGCGAAATCCCCAATTACCCGGCGCCCGAACCTTCTGAAAATGAACCACCAGAGAGCCCGCAATGAGTGAAGAACGCAACGCCATCCCGCTGATCATCACCGGTATCTGCAGCATCCTGGGCACCGTCGCTGCCTTGTGGTGGTACGGCTACCTGCATTTCGCCAAGCCAGAGGATGCGTTGCTGCTCAACGAATTCACCATGCTCAAGACCGTGCCCGGCGAAGACTACAAAGTCTCCCTGGAACCGGCGGCGCAAGTGGCGCAGTGCATAGATGGGGTGTTGGTATTGTTCGACACTGAGCAGAAAGGCCTGACCGGCGTGCTTGTCAACGAGCGGAAAAAAGCCGTGCGTTGCATGGGGCAGGAAACCCCGCAGAAGCTCGAGCAGTAAACACAAATCAACTGTGGGAGCCAGCCTGCTGGCGATTGCGATTGAACATTCAACTTTGATGTTGATTGATACACCGCTATCGCCAGCAGGCTGGCTCCCACAGGGGACTATGTAAGACTGCTAATTGGGTGTTGGCGCTCTTAAATGTGGGAGCCAGCCTGCTGGCGATTGCGATTGAACATTCAACTTTGATGTTGATTGATACACCGCTATCGCCAGCAGGCTGGCTCCCACAAGGGGCTGTGTAACGACTGATTACTGAGTGTTGGCACTCACCGCCGAACGCGGGATCACCGGCTGGTTGTCATTGGAAATCGTCACTTCCACTCGGCGGTTCTGCGCCCGGCCCGAAGTACTGGTGTTATCCGCCACCGGGTATTCCTTGCCATAACCCTGAGCGACGATGCGGGTCGGGTCGACACCCATCTTCACCAGTGCCATGCGCACGGAGCCCGCTCGGCGTTCCGACAACGACTGGTTGTGCGAGGCGGTACCGGTACTGTCGGTGTAGCCCTCGACAATCGCCTTGCGATCCGGGTTGTCCCGCAGGTACTGCGCCAGTTTGTTGATGTTCACCAGACCGTTGGATTTCAGCTCGGCCTTGTCGGTGGCGAACAGCACATCACCGAAGGTCACCAGCGTGCCGCGATCGGTCTGCTTGGCGTTGAGGCTGTCCTGCAGCTGTTTGATCTGCTGGTCGCGGGCGTCCAGACGGGCCTGGGCCCGTTGCGCGGAAGCGTTTTTCAGGTTGGCTTCGGCGGTGCGCAGGGCGATGGTCTGTTTCGCCACTTCGACGCGCTGGTTGGTCAGGTAGGCCAACTGGTCGACCTTGGCCGCGTCTTCCTTGTCCAGATAAGCCTTGTCGGCTTTGTCCAGGTAATCGCTGGCTTCCTTGGTTTCCAGCGCCGCGACTTTGCTCGCCTGCGGGTTGGCTTGCAGGCCAGCATAGTTGGTGCGGGCCTGTTCAAGGCTGGGGTTCGGTGGCGTGGAGCACGCAGCCAGGGCGACGCTTGCGGCCAGCAGGGCAGGGATCATCACGTGTTTGTAATTCATGCTTTTGGAAATCATGGTTTCGTCCTTTTAGTCGAAAAGAAATACGTCGGGCCGCGCCGTTACTGAACGGTGCGCTGGCTTTCCTGACGCAGTTCCTGAACTCCTTTCTGAGAGTCCTTCACAGTCTGTTCGGCTTTCATCGCCTGGGCTTTGCGCTCGGCGACGCGAGCATCCCACTCAGCCTGTTCGGCCAGGGTCCTGGCTTGATCGTACTTTTTGTCATGCATGGCAATTTCGGCTTGCTTGAGCTTGTCCTGGGCAGCCTTCATTTCCACCGCAGCGAATTCGGTACCACCGGCGCTGACGGCGTCGTTGACCGCGGACTCGGTGACGGCAAATTGCTCGCTGGGTGGGTTACCGGCGCAACCGGCCAGTACCAGGCTGCCGCCGATCGCCAGTGCCGCCATTTTCAGGCTGTGCAGGGAAGAAAATGTGCCAGTTCGGGTTTTCATCGTTTTCAACTCCATGGGGCTAACTCCTGAGAAACGTGAACATCCATCCTGGGCAAGGAGCCGAAAGCTACCGTTTTGGGGGCGTTTTGATACGGCCGTCCCAGGCGTGGTTACTGGGTTGACCCGAGGCGTTTTTCGAAAGTTCAGAGAAATTAGCCTGCTACCGAAAAAAACTGTGGCTGGCTTGGCGGGGGCTTAACAAGTAACTGTGGGAGCGAGCCGGCTCCGGGCGGCGTTCCGACGATGGACTACATGGCGCCGCGTGCACTCAGTCATCACGCGGTTTCGTTCACGACCATCGCGAGCAGGCTCGCTCCCACAGATGGATCAGTGTTTCTGCTTGTCGTTACCGGTCGACAAGTCGTGCAGATGACGACGGGACAACGCTAGAAAACGTGGGGTAGGGCCGATGTCTTCGGATATAGGTTATACAAAGGAAAATTTCGTGGCCGAGGTTATCCCTCACAGCCCAGCTCAGTCCAAATCGGTCGAGGGTAGTGGTCGTATCCGGGTGGCAATCCCAGCACCATTACTTGGTGTGCTTGAGCGTTCGATGTTAAAACGCCTGTACAGGATTCCGCTCATACGATAGCGAGTTATGAACGATGGCACCACGGAAGAACAGAGCACCAAAGGTTGTTGAAGAAGGAATCAGCGTAAGCACCCGCGACGACTTTTCTGATGTGACTAAGATTGAGCTGCTTGTGAGAGCGGCGAACCTCTGTTCGCGTTGCCATGTCTTCACGATTGGCTCCACAGATGCTGGTGACAGGAAAAATAGCATTGGTGTCGCTGCACACATTTGTGCGGCTGCGAGTGGGCCGGGTGCCAAGCGATATGACCCAAACCAAACGAAAGCTCAGAGAAGACATTTCGATAATGGTATCTGGATGTGCTACTCGTGCTCCAAGCTTATCGACAACGAAGAGACGTTTCACACAGTCGCTCATTTGAAAGAAATGAAGGCCCGTCATCAGGTCTACGTGTCTAGGCTGGTCGGTGTAGTGCCTATGGCACCATTTGAAGCCAAATCTGAAATTCGTGCGGGGATTCTTGAAGCAACCCACTTCCTGATTACGAAGGCAGGTAGTCCAGCAAATTTCGATGTCTCTGGAGTTGTAGAAGGCTATGAAGAATCAATAAATGGTATCGATCCAAACTTTAAGGTTGTCGTCACTGCTACAAGTGGTTCTGTCGTGCATCAGCTAATTCCAGTCGCTGACCCTGCACCAGAAATTCAGATAGTTTTTAATGATGATGAAGCCAATGCTTCTGCTGATCAAACATGGCAAGTCATGACTGAAGTGGGGGAACCTATTCGTATACCTACAAAGGATTTCAAATTCGTAGGATCGAAACTATTTGAACACCTTAATGAAGTTATTGTTGGGGGAACGCTGACGCTCACTCCCGGTAAAAGACGTCTTGAAACGTGCATCTATTTTGTAAGTGATGATGCAGAATTCGAGCTGGCTGCTACTGAATCATTCATGGGGAAGGGTACAAAGCAATTTGATATTGAAGGTTCTGCTTTAGACGGATTCTTGACTTATCAATATTTCATTCATGACCGCTACAAGGTGGACGCAACCTATACGTTCGACGTTGCTGGTTGGCTAGGGCAGCCGTTTAATAGTTTAAGGTATTATCACCGTATTAAACGAGCCTATGACTTCGTTGTAAAATACCCAAAGTCTAGGATTTCAGTTGAAATAGTTCTTAACGGTGAACCTATGCGTCTCTGGGATGGGACGTATGATGACTACACTGAAATTTTTGCTCGATTGAAGTAAATCGTAGAGGTTGCTGAGTGCTCTAGAACTATTGCCTCAAAAATCCCTAAGCAGCTCAGATTGAAAACCTTAGATTTGACGCTGCAAGATGAACGATGCATCGAACTCTACGCCCAGCTTTTCAAAGGTGATGTGATTCGCAAGCTTGATTATGGAGAGCAAATTTTCACTGCACGGATTGATGATAAAGAAAGCAAAGCTATTAAAGTTTTCTGCTCAGAAGAACAAGCTGAGATTGTGATTGCGAAATCTCCCACGATTGATTTTTTTGGTAATATCATCCAGTTGCCGAGGATGTCTAAAAAAGTAAGATGTTTCGATATCGTCTTCTTTTCAAGTATCAGAGAAGAAGACTGGCAGTCTCTGTGGTGTATGGGGAGAGCAAATCATTCTAGTGATTCGGTAATTTCCATTGTTCCTGATGAGATTCCGCTGCTTTGCAGTGATGAGGACGTTATACATGGATGAGCTTATGCTGATGGATCGGAGTCGCGTTCTTCATGAAGCACTTGAACAGAGTGGGTGGGAGAATCCCGAAGAAGTCATTCAACGTGTGAAGCGTCTCGACCTAGGGCTACCGGCTGAGGATGAATTCGCCGTCATCTGTAGCTGGCTTGGGAAGTGTTCGCTTGTACATAAACTGGATCAGCAGCAAATACCAAAATCTTCCCGAGAAATCTATCAGGTTCCCGATTTGCTGGCCGTTTTCAATACGGATAATAATCAATACAAAGTTTTGATTGAAGTAAAAACTAAGCAGGACAAAAACCTAACTCTCAGAGCGAGAGATAGGGAAAAACTAATAAAGTACGGTGAGTTACTGGGTATACCAATATTGTTTGCGTGGAAGTATCACAGCATTTGGACGCTTTTCGATATTTCACTATTTGAGAGATTTAATAAAAACTATCGAGTCAGCTTCTTTTCAGCTTTGTCGAATAGCTTAATGAGTTTGCTAGCGGGTGACATGCATTACCAACTAGGTGACGGTGTGGGGCTGCACCTGAAATTCAGGAAAGATGAAATTCATGAAAGCGATGGCGATACAGAGACTTGGAGAACTAGGATAGAAGATATTTATTTGCAGGACTACAATGGTGACAAAAATTACACGTTCTCACCTAGGACTCTTTCAATATTAAATACCTGCGAGCTAGATGAGAATACTGAGGTTGACGATGAAACTATTATGCAAAGTTTTACTGTGCGTTCCGAGGTTGGGAATGTCGCACATAGAGCAATAGAAACCTTGTTGAAGCTAAAAAAGTCTGATGCCGAAAATAATATACATTGGCGATCTTTGCTCGTTGATGAATCGCCCCTTCATTCCATTTCTAATTTTCAAAATGCGTTGAACGAAGCTCTTAGTCAGAAACTTGTTAAATACATTATTATTCAACAGCCACAAAAATATCCTTTATTCATTAAGGAAGATGATAAGACCGGGGGTAACTGATGTCAGTAAGTAAAGTTAAGGCGGCTCTGGTCGATTTCGTTAAAGGCGAAAAAGATAGAGCTATCGTTCTCAAAGGAGATTGGGGGACAGGCAAGACACATCTCTGGAAACAGGTTGTGCTTCAAAGCCGTGACTCGTTTCATAAACGTAATTATTCTTACGTTTCTCTTTTTGGTCTGAACAGCCTGAAGGACTTGAAGAAATCAATCTACGAAAACAAAGTTTACCGGGAACGTGCCCATATCGCTTCTGATGAAAGCTCGTTTGAAGAAAACCTTAAAGATATTTCAGGTCGATTTGCAGGATGGATGCGTAAAGGCTCATCGTTGTTCAATGATGTATCAGCATTGGGCGTTAAAGGTATTGGGCCTATGGTTGAAAGCCTTCAATTTATTCGTGTGACTGACACGCTTATCTGTCTAGACGATTTTGAGCGGAAAGGGTCAGGGCTGCATGATAGGGAGGTGCTTGGTTTAATCTCGCTTCTGGTGGAAAGCAAAAACTGCCGCGTCGTGATGCTGCTCAATGACGGCACCTTAAAATCCGGTGATGATTTCTTCTCTTATCATGAGAAAGTATTTGACTATGAAGTGACCTTCAATCCTTCAATAGATGAGTCGGTTAAACTTGTTTTTGGTTCTGGAAGTTTCTTTCACAGCACTCTGGCTGAAAATGTTACGAAGCTCGAAATCAACAATATAAGGTTGCTGAAAAAAATTGACTTTTTCGTAGGGTTGATTGAGAAAACATTGCAGGGGTGCAACGAGCACATAATTGAGAAGGCATTGCTTGTTCTGCCATTGGCTGTTTTAGCTAAATATGGTGGTGACGCTTCAAAGGTCGATCTAGACTTTATCATTGCTCATGGTCAGTTCCGGCGTACTTCTTTACCCGATTCTGATTCTACAAATGAAGATGATGAGGCTATAAGAATAGAAGCCGAAAAAACTACGTTTCTTCAAGAGTATGGTTTCATAAGATGCAGTGAATTTGATTTGGCTATCATAAATCTTGTGAAAAAAGGCTACGCTGACGAAGATTTGATAAAGAAGGTTGTAGAAGAAATTGAGCAGGAAATTCGACACAATAAGGACGTGGCTCTGCTACGTGATGCTTGGAGGATTTATAATTCATCATTTCAGGATAACGAGTCTGAGGTTCTCTTAGCATTTGAAAACGCCATTAAGGTAGGTCTTGAAAAGTTCTCCTTAGAAGACCTTGATTCGGTTGCTTTTCTATATTATGGCCTTGGTCGGGATGCTGAAATACAGCCAGTGATTGATAAATTCTTTTCTGAGGTTTATCCAAAGCATGGTGTTACTGATATAGACGATATCATTCAATGGCCTTCTAATTCCTATGTCAGACAGTCTTTAGAAGATTTCTTTGATGGCTTGGTGTTCAAAGGTAGCTTTTCTGAGTTTATGCAGGCTGCATTTGAAAACCCTAATAATAGCTATGAGATTATCAAGGGGCTTGCTAGCAAAGATGGTAATGACTTCTATAATTATTTTGCATCCTTGAATGATCATGCTTTTAGTTTTCATGCTCGATTGTTACTCAAGCTCGGTAATACTTCTTTCTCAAATCAAGATGATGCTTTGATATACAGAGATATTTTCATTAAAACATTTGAGGCTTTGAAAGAGCTTTCGGAAACGACTGCCCTGAATAAGCTACGAATGAGTAAATTTATGTCTTATGAACCATAGTATCTAAGAGAATTGAAAAAAATTCAGAAGGAAAAGAAGGAAGCTGCCGAAGCCGAAACCGCCCAAAATCCAGATTGATAGCTATTCCTGCTGAGTGTTCATAGATTTAAAAATCTTAATCTCCGCTTCGACAAATGCAGGTGTCTTGCCGACATCTGCATAAACCTCTTCACCTTCCTCAACTCGGATCACCTCAGACCCTTTGACGTAGGGTATGGCTGTTTCCGCTTCTTTTATAGCAGAGTGAATCAGACCTTCCGTGATGATGCTTTGATCTAGGCCATAGGCTTCCGCAAACGCCTTGATTTTCACTAGGTCTTGTTGGCGAATGGTTAGTGTGATTTCAACAAGCTTCGAGGTTTCGTGAGCCTTGTTTTCCCAGTTGCTGAGCATGGTCTTGAAGGTGTCCATGGGGTATCTCCGGCTTGGCTAGATGTGTTCGTAAATCTGTGACTGTCTTTACCACTCAAGGTTCGCTGAAATGATCGCTAACTCACGTTCTAGGCGGCTTTCAAGAGATCTTGAGTTTTTCCTATTGCGTGCTCGCTTTCTTCGTACAGCGGATCGCCTTCTTCATCCGTGGCGACCACGGTCGAACCTTTCACGTAGGGAAAGCTTTTTTCCAGCTCTTCCAGGGCGGCCCCGATCAGTTCGCCCAACAGTTCTTCGGGGCTGCGCTTGGGGTACATTTCGATGATCGCCGCAAGCCGTGCGGCAGCCTCCACGTCCAGATGAATCGAATAGCCTGTATCGGTCAGACGACCTTTGGCGTTTTCTTCCCAGTGGTTGGCAAGCTCGCGGATTTTCATAATGACCTCATTGCGCTCCTGCTCCAGGCAGGCGGGGAATGTCCGGCAGGCGCCGGCGACAGCCGTTGTACGGCTTACTCTTGAGACTAGCTTCAACGCCAAAGGTTTACAGGCCCTTCGTCGTCTTGCTTGTAAGAACCGGTCTGGAGCGGCACTCTTAAGGTTCCTGGTCGACCGGATTTTTCGCTGGAGAACTGTTGATGACCGATATTGATGCACGCTTGCGCGAAGACGTTCACCTGCTGGGTGAGTTGTTGGGCAATACCATTCGTGAACAGTACGGGGACGGCTTTCTCGACAAGATCGAGCAGATCCGCAAGGGCGCCAAGGCGGACCGCCGCGGCTCCATGGACGCCGAACTGAGCGCCAGCCTCAACCAGTTGACGGAGGACGAATTGCTGCCGGTGGCGCGGGCCTTCAACCAGTTTCTCAACCTGGCCAACATCGCGGAGCAGTACCAGCTGATTCACCGTCGCGAAGAATCCCAGGCCGCGCCCTTCGAAGCGCGGGTGCTGCCGGAGTTGCTCGCCCGCCTGCGCGCCGAAGGTCATGGCGCCGAGGCCCTGGCCCGGCAACTGGGTCGGCTGGAAATCGAACTGGTGCTGACCGCGCACCCGACCGAAGTCGCGCGCCGCACGCTGATCCAGAAATACGACGCCATCGCCGCGCAACTGGCAGCCCAGGACCATCGCGACCTGACCAGCGCCGAGCGCGAGCAGATCAAGTCGACCTTGCAGCGCCTGATCGCCGAAGCCTGGCACACCGAAGAAATTCGCCGCACGCGCCCGACGCCGGTCGACGAAGCCAAATGGGGCTTCGCGGTGATCGAGCATTCGCTGTGGCAAGCGATCCCCAATTACCTGCGCAAGGCCGACCAGGCCCTGCACGCTGCCACCGGCCTGCGTTTGCCACTGCAAGCCGCACCGATTCGCTTTGCCTCGTGGATGGGCGGCGACCGCGACGGCAACCCGAACGTGACGGCGGCGGTGACCCGGGAAGTGCTGCTGCTGGCGCGCTGGATGGCGGCCGATCTGTACCTGCGCGATGTCGATCACCTGGCTGCCGAGTTGTCGATGCAGCAGGCCAGCGAGGAATTGAAGGCCAAGGCAGGCGACAGCGCCGAACCCTATCGCGCCGTGCTCAAGCAGCTACGCGAACGCCTGCGGGCGACGAGAAACTGGGCGCACACCGCGTTGTCGACCCCGACGCCTGCCCCGGCCGATGTCTTGCAGAACAACCGCGAGCTGCTCGACCCGCTGGAGTTGTGCTACCACTCGCTGCATGAGTGCGGCATGGGCGTGATTGCCGACGGTCCGTTGCTCGATTGCCTGCGCCGGGCAGTGACCTTCGGCCTGTTCCTGGTGCGCCTCGATGTGCGTCAGGACTCGTCGCGCCATACCGCGGCCATGACCGAAATCACCGATTACCTTGGCCTGGGTCGCTATGAGGACTGGAGCGAAGAAGAGCGCATCACCTTCCTGACGCGCGAACAGAATAACCGTCGGCCCTTGCTGCCGGCCCACTACAAGCCCTCGGCCGACACCGCCGAAGTGCTCGCGACCTGCCGGGAAATCGCCGCCGCGCCAGGGGCGTCGCTGGGTTCCTACGTGATCTCCATGGCCGGTGCCGCTTCCGATGTGCTGGCCGTGCAGCTGTTGCTCAAAGAGTCAGGAGTGCTGCGGCCGATGCGCGTGGTGCCGCTGTTCGAAACCCTCGCCGACCTCGACAACGCCGGCCCGGTGATCGAGAAGCTGTTGCTGCTGCCGGGTTATCGCTCGCGCCTGCAAGGCCCGCAGGAAGTGATGATCGGTTATTCCGACTCGGCCAAGGACGCCGGGACCACGGCCGCCGCATGGGCACAATACCGGGCGCAGGAGCGGCTGGTGGATATCTGCCGCGAACAACAAGTGGAACTGCTGTTGTTCCATGGTCGCGGTGGCACCGTGGGGCGTGGTGGCGGCCCGGCCCACGCGGCGATCCTGTCGCAGCCACCCGGTTCGGTTGCTGGACGTTTCCGCACCACCGAGCAGGGAGAAATGATTCGTTTCAAATTTGGCCTGCCGGACATCGCCGAGCAAAACCTCAACCTGTACCTGGCCGCGGTACTCGAGGCGACCTTGCTGCCGCCACCACCACCAACGCCTGAGTGGCGCCACTTGATGGACGAATTGGCCGCCGACGGAGTCAGCGCCTACCGCGCCGTGGTGCGGGAAAATCCACAGTTCGTGGAATATTTCCGCCAGTCCACCCCGGAACAGGAACTGGGGCGCCTGCCGCTGGGCAGTCGTCCGGCCAAGCGCCGCGCTGGCGGGATCGAAAGCCTGCGGGCCATCCCGTGGATCTTCGGCTGGACCCAGACCCGCCTGATGCTGCCGGCCTGGCTCGGCTGGGAAGCGGCCCTGAGCAAGGCGCTGGAGCGCGGTGAAGGCGAACTGCTTGCGCAGATGCGTGAGCAATGGCCGTTCTTCCGCACCCGCATCGACATGCTGGAAATGGTCCTGGCCAAGGCCGACGCGGATATCGCGCGGTCTTACGATGAGCGGCTGGTCGAACCGGACTTGCTGCCGTTGGGCGCGCACTTACGCGACCTATTGTCGCAGGCATGCACCATCGTTCTCGGGCTGACCGGTCAGTCGCAGCTGCTGGCACATAGCCCAGCCACCCTTGAATTCATCCGCTTGCGCAACACGTACCTCGACCCGCTTCATCTATTGCAGGCCGAGTTGCTGGCACGCTCGCGGCAACGAGATGTGGCACAGGATAGCCCGGTAGAACAGGCGTTGCTGGTGTCTGTGGCGGGGATTGCCGCCGGTTTGCGCAATACCGGCTAAGGTTTTTTGTCGTGCTTTGGAGCATCCGGCGCGAGCGTCGGATGTGCTTCGATGGCGGGTGCAAAAGTGCTGCCAAGCGACAGTTAATGATGGGGTTGCGACTTGGGGAACCGGGTTACAGGGTCACGACAGGCAGCGGTTTCTCCGACTTTTGGCGGCTTGTGTGGGCGCAGCCTGCTGTGTATCTTGAGCAGCCTTTGGCCGTTTGGGCGGTCACGACCCTATTTTTGAGATTGGCCCCACGAGGCGAATCTGACGTTATCTAAATAAAAAATTGAGGAGCACATCGATGCGCGTCATTCTGCTGGGAGCTCCCGGGGCCGGTAAAGGTACTCAGGCTAAGTTCATCACCGAAAAATTCGGCATTCCACAAATCTCCACGGGCGACATGCTGCGCGCCGCGGTCAAGGCCGGCACCGAGCTGGGCATCAAGGCCAAGAGCATCATGGATGCCGGCGGCCTGGTGTCCGATGACTTGATCATCGCCCTGGTCAAGGACCGTATCGCCCAGCCCGACTGCGCCAACGGTTTCCTGTTCGACGGCTTCCCGCGCACCATTCCCCAGGCTGAAGCCCTGGTGACTGCTGGCGTCGAGCTGGATGCGGTGGTTGAAATCGCCGTTGAAGACGAAGAGATCGTGCAACGTATCGCCGGTCGCCGTGTTCACGAGGCCAGCGGCCGCGTTTACCACATCGTCTACAACCCGCCGAAAGTTGCCGGCAAGGACGACATCACCGGTGAAGAGCTGGTGCAGCGCAAGGACGACACCGAAGAAACCGTGCGTCATCGCCTGTCGGTCTACCATTCGCAGACCAAGCCGCTGGTGGCCTTCTACCAGGAGCTGTCGGCTGCCAATGGCAAGCCGAAGTACAGCCATATCGAAGGCGTCGGTTCGGTTGAAGCAATCACCGCCAAGGTGCTTGCAGCCCTGAGCTGAAAAATCGCTTGATCTTCCACGGCCCGCTTGCGGGCCGTAGTTGTTTATACTGACGCACTTTTTTCCGATCACTCTTGTGGATACATCGATGAGCACCTTGCTGGCCCTGGACACCGCGACTGAAGCTTGCTCCGTTGCCTTGCTGCATGACGGCAAAGTGACGAGCCATTACGAGGTGATTCCGCGCCTGCATGCACAGAAGCTGCTGCCGATGATCCAGCAGTTGCTCGCCGATGCCGGCACCACCCTGCAAGCGGTCGACGCCATCGCCTTCGGTCGCGGGCCGGGCGCGTTCACCGGCGTGCGCATTGCCATCGGTGTGGTGCAAGGCCTGGCGTTTGCGCTCGATCGCCCGGTGTTGCCAGTGTCGAACCTGGCCGTGCTGGCCCAACGCGCCTATCGCGAGCATGGTGTGAGCCAGGTCGCGGCGGCCATCGATGCGCGTATGGACGAGGTGTATTGGGGCTGCTACCGCGAGACGGCGGGGGAGATGCGCCTGGTCGGCGCTGAAGCGGTATTGCCACCGGAGTCGGCTGCCTTGCCGGCCGATGCCAGTGGCCAATGGTTCGGTGCAGGCACCGGCTGGGGTTATGCCGAGCGCATTGCTGTCGAGCTGAGTGGCCAGGATGAAGGCATGCTACCCCATGCAGAAGATTTGCTGACCCTGGCGCGGTTTGCCTGGGCGCGGGGCGAGGCGATCGTGGCGGATGAGGCGCAGCCGGTTTATTTGCGGGACAAGGTAGCGACGCCGAAGGCGCGTTAATACTCGAAACCGTGTCGTCCCATTCGCGAGCAAGCCCGCTCCCACAGGATCTCCGCTAACCCTGTGGGAGCGGGCTTGCTCGCGAAGGCGATCTATCTCACAAAGCCAATCGTCAGTTTGTAACTCCAGCTTTTAAACCTTTTGCCTTTTATGTGTTCTAGTTATCACTAGGCGGTTTGCGATGTGGCCTGGGTGCCACTAGACTGCCATTACTGATACCGAGCATGCACCTATGCGTATAGACGGCGTTTCCTCTCAGTCCTACCCCATCAAGCGCAAGCCTCGCAAAGACCAGGTAGTGCATGACGAGTCCGTCGATATCGAGGGTGAGCTGGAGTTTGCCAGCGAAGAACAACTGGCTTCCCGTGCCGCCAAGGCCGCCGCGCAAAAGCTCAGCAATCTTCCCGCCCGTCAGCAGGACATGCTTTATCACCGCGCGATGAGCAAGAGCGTGGCAACGGCGCTGGCCAGTTACCTGAGCACCGCCAGTTTCGTCGATTGGGATGCGCAAGTGCTGGGCCTCGACCTGTACATCTGATGCTGCCTTACTACCTCGGTTGTCCGTCCTGGAGTGAAAACGCCTGGCGCGATTACCTGTACCCGCCTGCGGCCAAACCCGCCGATTTTCTCAATCTCTATGCGCAAGTGTTCAATGCCGTGGAAGGCAATACGACCTTCTACGCGAGCCCGGCTGCCAGCACCGTGCAGCGCTGGGCCGAGGCCATGCCCGGACACTTTCGCTTCACCGCGAAGTTTCCCCGCGAGATCAGCCACGGCGGTGACCTGCGCGAACAACTGACCGCCGCCGAAACCTTCACCCAGCTACTCAGCCCCCTCGGTGAGCGGGTGTCCCCACTGTGGTTGCAGTTGTCGAAGAGCTTCACACCACAACGCTTGCCGGAGCTGGCCGGATTTATCGATGGGCTGCAGCGGCCACTGGCGGTGGAAGTGCGCCATGACGACTTTTTCGCCAAGGGTGACAGCGAGCGCGAACTCAATCGCCTTCTACTCGATCGCGGCGTCGAACGTATCTGCCTCGATCCCCGTGCGCTGTTCAGCTGTACCTCGACCGAGCCCTCGGTGCTTCACGCCCAATCGAAGAAACCCCGGGTGCCACCACGCCCGGCAGCGTTCACGCAATTTCCGCAGGTGCGTTTCATCGGTCATCCGCAGCTTGAAGCCAACGATCCGTTCCTGGAGCCGTGGGTAGAAAAAATCGCCCTGTGGATCGAAGAGGGTCGCACGCCCTACATCTTCCTGCACACCGCCGACAATCTGCTCGCGGCGAAACTGGCGCAACGTTTTCACACACGCCTGATGTTGCGACTGCCTGGCTTGCCGGCGCTGCCTGAGCTATACAGAGAGCCCGCGGCCGAGCAACTTGGCTTGCTCTGACAGCGGACTCGTTTTCCTGCACAGGAGCCTGCCAATGGATGCGCAAACCCTTCGAGCCCAAGCGTTCAGAGTCCTGCACGAACGCCAAGGGGCTTTTGTGATTCCCAATCCGTGGGACGCCGGCTCGGCGAAAATGCTCGCCAGCCTGGGTTTCGAGGCGCTGGCGACCACCAGTGCCGGTTACGCTTTTTCCCAGGGACGACCTGATGGCGGCCTGACGCTGGACGACACCCTGGCCAACGTCCGGGCGATTGTTGCCGCCACCGACCTGCCGGTCGCGGTCGATCTGGAAAACGGCTTTGCCGATGATCCCGCCGAGTGTGCACAAAGCATTCTGGCAGCCGCGGCCGCCGGTGCCGTCGGCGGTTCGATCGAAGACTTCACCGGCCGTGCAGAGGGGCCGATTTACTGCTTCGAACATGCCGTGGCGCGTATCGAGGCTGCCGTCGCTGCCGCCCGCAGCTTGCCCTTCGCGTTTACGCTGACAGCCCGGGCCGAGAATTACCTGCATGGCAATCCGGATCTGGCCGACACCATTCGCCGCTTGCAGGCGTTCGCCGAAGCCGGCGCCGACGTGTTGTATGCGCCAGGGTTGCGCAGCGCTGAAGAGGTATTGGCCGTGGTCCGCGCCGTGGCACCGAAGCCGGTCAATGTGTTGATGTCCGGCGGCTTGAAGCTGACGGTCGAGCAACTGGGCGAAATGGGCGTCAAGCGCATCAGTGTCGGCTCGGCGCTGGCCCTGGCGGCGTTAGGCGAGTTCTATCGCGCCGCCGAGGAGATCAAGACGTCGGGCACGTTCGGCTTCACGACGCGCTCCATGCCGTATGCCCAGGCCAATCAGTTTTTCAAAGGCTGACGATGCGGTTTCGCGGGTGGCTTTTGCTGTTGATCATTGCAGCGGCGGGAGTGGGCGTCTGGCGCGGCTGGATCTCCCTGCCGCCACAGTGGAATCCCTGGGCGCCGCTCGATGTGAAAGCTGAGCCTAACCTTCTGACCCGCTACAAACTGATGCGTCTGCGTGATGATCCGCAGCTGTGCGACCAGGCGTTGAGCAGCTCCGGTTTGCGCGTGACCCGTCAGGCCGATAGCCCGGACGCCAAATGTCCGCTGACCGATACCCTGCGTGTCCAGGGCAGTGACGTGGCCCTGAGCAGCAGTTTCCTCGCCAGTTGCCGCTTGGCGGTGTCGTTCGCCCTGTTCGAGCATCACGCGCTGCAACCCGCGGCGCAGGCGGTCTATGGGCAAGCCGTCACGCGGGTCGATCATCTCGGCAGCTTTGCCTGTCGCAATGTCTACAGTCGCGAGAATGGCAGGCGTAGCCAGCATGCGTCGGCTAATGCCCTGGATATCGCCGGTTTTCGCCTGGCTGACGGTCGGACCATCAGCGTGCTCAAGGATTGGCCGAAGGGTAACCAGGACGCCGCGTTTCTAAGGCAGGTCCGCGATGGCGCCTGTGGCCTGTTCAGTGTGGTGTTGAGCCCGGATTACAACGCCGCCCATCGCAATCACTTTCATGTCGATGTCGGGCCTTGGTGGGTCTGTCGTTGAGGCTCAGGCGGCCAGGCGCAGGTTCTGCAGCACGATCGGGCGTGCCCAGCGGCTGTCGAAATCGAGCTGTTTCTGTTGCTCCACCATCTCTTCGGGCGAGAATGGCGGGAAGGGCTTGTCCAGCAGCTCGAGTTCGAACTCGGCGATGGGCAGGTGCAGTGGGCGCGGTTGCGGCGCCGGGCCGGTTTCTGGCAACGGCTGGCCGCCGGTGAGCACGATCGGGCGCACCCAGCCGCTCTCGAAGTCCTGCTGTTTTTGCTGGGCAACGATTTCTTCAGGCGGGAAGGGCGGGAACGGCTTGTCGGCCAGGTCCATTTCGAATTCGGCAATCGGCAGGAACAGCGGCTCGGGCGGGCGGACTTCGGTGTCCTTCACGTCGCATTCGCGCTGGGAAACGATGTGGGCCAGCAGGTCGCTGCCTACGGTGGGCTCAACCGGGCTGTCGAGATCGACCGGTGGAAAATTCAACGATTCAGGCAGCACTGCTTCACCCGACTGATCGGCCAGCGCACGGGCAAAGAAATCCTGCCAGAGGTGACTGACGCCGCTCAGCGCCTGGGTGTTGCGCAGGTTGTAATCGCCGTAGGGCGAGATAAAGCCTGTGATTGTGGGTTGAATGTCTGACATTTCTCTCGGTCGACGCTCAGCTCTGGCAAAATGCTCGATAGTTTTGTTATCGGCCGTTTTTGCCGATCATTAATTTTTTGAGCGTGTTTTCCGATGATTGATCAACCAGCGGCCTGCCGCATCCATGTCGAGGCGCTGGGTGCGGCCTTCGAGCCCCAGGCCGAGCAATGGGCCGAGCGCCTGGGCCTGCCGCTGCAAGTGGCGGACGGCGAGTTCGCGTTGCAGGTGGGTGACCAGGGTTTGCAGCTGCAACAGCTGGGGCCGGACGCGCCCGGCCCGGTGCGGGTGGATTTCGTCGAGGGTGGCGCTGCGCATCGCCGGTTGTACGGTGGCGGCAGCGGGCAGATGATCGCCAAGGCCGTCGGTATCGCCCAGGGCGTGCGCCCGCGTGTGCTGGATGCCACCGCCGGGCTGGGCAAGGATGCGTTCGTGCTGGCGAGCCTGGGCTGCGAGATGAGCCTGATCGAGCGTCAGCCCTTGATCGGTGCCCTGCTCGAAGATGGCCTGGCCCGGGGCGCGGAAGATTTCGACGTGGCGCCGATCGTGGCGCGCATGCGCTTGCTCAAGGGCAACTCGATCGAGGTGATGCGCAATTGGGAAGGGGAGCCGCCGCAGGTGATCTACCTCGACCCGATGTTCCCCCATCGTGAGAAAACCGCCCTGGTGAAGAAGGAAATGCGCCTGTTCCGGCCGCTGGTGGGGGATGATCCGGATGCGCCGGCCTTGCTCGAAGCGGCGTTGGCGCTGGCCACCCACCGGGTGGTGGTGAAGCGCCCGCGCAAGGCGCCGTGCATTGAAGGGCCGAAGCCGAGTCATGCGCTGGATGGCAAATCCAGCCGGTATGACATCTATCCGAAGAAGGCGCTCAAGCCGTAAGACCGAGTCGCCTGCTTCGCGAGCAAGCCCGCTCCCACAGGGGTTTGTGTAACGCCTCGGATCCTGTGGGAGCGGGCTTGCTCGCGAATACGCCGGCACAATCACTACAAATCCATCAGGCTCACTCAGGCCGATAAGCCCGCATGAACAACCCCACCACTTCCTGCACATGGCTCTCCGCCGCATCGCCGGTCAACGGCTCGCCGCAACCGTAAAGCAAGCGGAAATTCGCCGCGCCCTTGAGCAGGCAGAAGAAGTGCTCCGCTGCGTTGCGCGGTTTATCGATGCTCAGCACGCCACTTTCGTCGATCCGCGCCAGCAACCGCTCCATGCCGTGCAGCATGCGCTGTGGCCCGGCCTCGAAGAAGATCAGCGAGAGTTTTGGGTCCTGGCTGCCCAGGGCCATGATCAACCGGTGCAGGTTCACCGACTCGTCGCTGTTGATCAGCTGGTGAAAGCCGCGGGCGATGTTCAGCAGCACCGTTTGCACGGCCACGCCTTCGGGCAATTCAAAGAACAGCGACGGCAATTGCTCCTCGCACTTGGCCACCACGGCAGCGGAGAACAGCGTCTCCTTGTCGTTGAAGTGGCTGTAGACCGTCAGCTTCGACACCCCGGCCTGCGCTGCAACGGCATCCATGCTGGTGTTGGCATAACCCTTGGTCAGAAACAGCGTCTTCGCTGCATCGAGGATCGCCTGGCGCTTGGCCAGATCCTTGGGGCGGCCCGGGCCATTGGGTGCTGAAAGATTGTTCGGCATATTCGCTTTTATTACTGGACTGGTGAGTTTGCTATTAATAACATACTCGTCAGTATAATTATTCCAAGCACCATTGGCGAAAGGTCCTTCACCATGTTCCGCTATGCCTTGCCCCTCGCGTTGCCAGTCAGCCTGGCGTTCTTATTGACCGCGTGTGGTCACGAGGAGGCGCCCGTGGCCAGCGTGCGCCCGGCCATGGTGGTCCAGCCAGAGCCTTCGGCCCAGGCGATGGAAAGTTATCCCGGTGAAGTGCGCGCCCGTTTTGAACCGGACCTGGCGTTCCGCATTGGCGGCAAAGTCAGCCGACGACTGGTCGACGAAGGGCAGCGGGTCAAGGCCGATCAACCACTGGCAGAACTCGACCCCCAGGACGTGCGCCTGCAACTGGAAGCCACCCGCGCCCAGGTCGCGGCCGCCGAGGCCAACCTGAACATGGTGCGCGCCGAACGTGATCGTTACAAAACGCTGATG
Organism: Pseudomonas sp. YuFO8; assembly: GCF_035065025.1. Lineage (NCBI taxonomy): Bacteria > Pseudomonadati > Pseudomonadota > Gammaproteobacteria > Pseudomonadales > Pseudomonadaceae > Pseudomonas > Pseudomonas sp. YuFO8. Next base: position 41,204 of record NZ_JAXDEQ010000039.1, read on the forward strand.
GAGCGGCAGCTGGTCAGCCGCTCGCAGTACGACAATCACGAAAACCTGTACCGCTCCGGTGAAGCGCGCCTTAAACAGATCAAGGCCGAATTCAACGTCTCGACCAACCAGGCCAGTTACGCGGTATTGCGCGCGCCGCAGGATGGCATCGTTGCCAAGCGTGCGGTGGAAGTCGGGCAAGTGGTCGCGGCCGGGCAAACAGTGTTCACCCTGGCCACCGATGGCGAGCGTGAAGTGTTGATCAGCCTGCCGGAGCAGAGCTTCGGCCGCTTCAAGGTCGGCCAGCCGGTGGCAGTGGAGTTGTGGACGCAACCGGATCAACGCTTCGCCGGACACATCCGCGAGCTGTCGCCGGCCGCTGATCCCAAGTCCCGCACCTTCGCTGCACGTATCGCCTTCAATGCCGGCAAGGTGCCGGCCGAACTCGGCCAGAGCGCCCGTGTCTTCGTGCAGACGGCCGAAGCCGTGGCGTTGTCGGTGCCACTGTCGGCGCTGACTGCAGAAAACGGCGTGACCTACGTCTGGGTCGTCAGCGCCAACAACACCTTGAAGAAGACCCCGGTGCGGGTCGGCGCCTTCGGTGAGAAAACCGTTCCGGTGCTCGAGGGCCTCAATGCCAGCGACTGGGTGGTGGCCGCCGGCGTCCATGTGCTTCTCGACGGGCAGGCCGTACGCCCGGTGGATCGCTCCAACCGCGTGGTCAATCTGGCGGACAAGGAGTAATCCCCGATGGGTTTCAATCTTTCCGCCTGGGCACTGCGCAATCGCCAGATCGTACTGTTCCTGATGCTCTTGCTGGCGATCGTCGGCGCATTGTCCTACACCAAGCTGGGTCAAAGCGAAGACCCGCCCTTCACCTTCAAGGCCATGGTGATCCGCACCAACTGGCCGGGAGCAACGGCGCAGGAAGTCTCGCGCCAGGTCACCGAACGCATTGAAAAGAAGCTGATGGAAACCGGCGAGTACGAGCGCATCGTGTCGTTCTCCCGCCCCGGTGAATCCCAGGTAACCTTCATCGCCCGTGACTCCATGCACTCGGTGGATATCCCGGAACTCTGGTATCAGGTGCGCAAGAAGGTCAGCGACATTCGTCATACCCTGCCGCCGGGTATCCAGGGGCCGTTCTTCAACGATGAATTCGGCACCACCTTCGGCAATATCTACGCACTGACCGGCGAAGGTTTCGATTACGCCGTGCTCAAGGACTACGCCGACCGCATCCAGATCCAGCTGCAGCGGGTCAAGGATGTAGGCAAGGTCGACCTGCTCGGTTTGCAGGACGAGAAGATCTGGATCGAGCTGTCCAACGTCAAGCTCGCCACCCTCGGGCTGCCCTTGGCGGCGGTGCAACAAGCCCTTGAAGAACAGAATGCGGTGTCCACCGCGGGGTTCTTTGAAACCACCAGCGAGCGATTGCAGCTACGGGTCTCGGGGAATTTTCAGACGGTAGAGGAGATCAAGAACTTCCCGATTCGCGTCGGCGATCGGACGTTCCGCATCTCGGATGTCGCGAACGTGCGTCGCGGGTTCAACGATCCACCGGCTCCGCGCATGCGCTTCATGGCTGAAGACGCCATCGGCCTGGCGGTGGCGATGAAGGACGGTGGTGACATCCTGGTGCTGGGCAAGGCCCTGGAAATCGAGTTTGCCCGTATCCAGAAGAATCTCCCGGCCGGCATGCAATTGCGCAAGGTCTCCGACCAACCGGCCGCGGTGAAAACCGGGGTCGGCGAGTTCGTCCAGGTGTTGGTCGAAGCGCTGGCCATCGTGTTGCTGGTGAGCTTCTTCTCCCTCGGTGTGCGCACCGGCATGGTGGTGGCCCTGGCCATTCCGCTGGTGCTGGCGATGACGTTCGCCTGCATGTATTACCTGGGGATTGGCCTGCACAAGATTTCCCTCGGCGCACTGGTGCTGGCGCTGGGCTTGCTGGTGGACGACGCCATCATCGCCGTGGAAATGATGGCGATCAAAATGGAGCAGGGCTTCGACCGGATCAAGGCGGCGAGCTATGCCTGGACCAGTACCGCCTTCCCGATGCTCACCGGCACGCTGATCACCGCCGCCGGCTTCCTGCCGATCGCCACCGCGCAATCGGGTACCGGCGAATACACCCGTTCGATCTTCGAAGTGGTGACCATTGCGCTGCTGGCATCCTGGGTGGCGGCGGTGCTCTTCGTGCCGTACCTGGGGGAAAAACTCCTGCCGGACCTGGCGAAAATTCATGCAGCCAAACACGGAGCCGGCCAACCCGATCCTTACGCTACGCCGTTTTATCAGCGCGTTCGGCGTCTGGTGGAATGGTGCGTGCGCTGGCGTAAAACCGTGATCACCGCGACCGTGGTGCTGTTCATTGCCTCCATCGTGCTGTTCCGCTTCGTGCCGCAACAGTTCTTCCCGGCATCCGGCCGTCTGGAGTTGATGGTCGACCTGAAGCTGGCCGAAGGCGCATCCCTGAGCAATACGGCCGAAGAGGTCAAGCGCCTCGAAGCGTTGCTCAAGGACAAAGCCGGGATCGACAACTACGTAGCCTACGTCGGCACCGGTTCACCGCGTTTTTACCTGCCATTGGATCAGCAGCTGCCCGCCGCGAGCTTCGCCCAGTTTGTCGTCCTGGCGAAAACCATCGAGGATCGCGAACCCCTGCGCACCTGGCTGATCACCACCCTCAACGAACAATTCCCGGCCTTGCGCTCGCGGGTCACGCGCCTGGAAAACGGCCCGCCGGTTGGCTATCCGGTGCAGTTCCGGGTGACCGGTGAGCACATCGAGGAAGTCCGCGCACTGGCCCGCAAAGTCGCGGCCAAGGTTCGCGAAAACCCCCATGTGGTCAACGTCCACCTGGACTGGGAAGAGCCGAGCAAGGTGGTGTACCTGAACATTGATCAGGACCGTGCGCGGGCCCTGGGGGTGAGCACGGCGAACCTGTCGAAGTTCCTGCAGAGCTCGCTGACCGGTTCCAGCGTCAGCCAGTACCGCGAAGACAACGAGTTGATCGAGATCCTGTTGCGCGGCACCTTGCACGAGCGCACCGAGCTGTCGCTGCTGCCAAGCCTGGCGGTGCCGACCGACAATGGCCGCAGCGTGGCCCTGTCGCAGATTGCGACCCTGGAATACGGCTTTGAAGAAGGCGTGATCTGGCACCGCAATCGCCTGCCCAACGTCACCGTGCGTGCCGATATCTATGGCAAGGAACAACCGGCGACTTTGGTGCAACAGATCATGCCGACACTTGATCCGATCCGCGCTGAACTGCCCGACGGCTACTTGCTGGATGTCGGCGGTACCGTGGAAGACTCGGCACGCGGGCAGAACTCGGTGAAGGCTGGCGTGCCGTTGTTCATCGTGGTGGTGTTGACCTTGCTGATGCTGCAGTTGCGCAGTTTCTCACGCACGGCAATGGTGTTCCTGACGGCGCCCTTGGGCTTGATCGGAGTGACGCTGTTCCTGATGGTGTTCCGCCAGCCGTTCGGCTTTGTGGCCATGCTCGGGACCATCGCGCTGTCGGGGATGATCATGCGTAACTCGGTGATCCTGGTGGATCAGATCGAGCAGGACATCGCTGCCGGGCTGAAACCCTGGCAGGCGATCATCGAGGCCACGGTGCGGCGGTTCCGGCCGATTGTGTTGACCGCGCTGGCGGCTGTTCTGGCGATGATACCGCTGTCGCGCAGTGTGTTCTTCGGGCCGATGGCGGTGGCGATCATGGGTGGTTTGATTGTGGCGACGGCGTTGACGCTGTTGTTTTTGCCGGCATTGTATGCGGCCTGGTTCCGGGTCAAGAAAGAGCCGATCTGACCTTGGGCGGCCTTCGGGCCGACCCTTTGCTCGCGGCTGTACCCGATCTACTGTAGGCGCTGGCTTGCCGGCGATGGCGGTCTGACAGCCAACCCGAGCCAGCGGAATTTCCTACAGCCATATCAGAACCGTCCGATATTGAGCCCCAGAGGCCCGGATGTTGTACTCAAGATTCGGTTTCACGAGTTCTGAGACAGCACCAATGAAAAAGCCACCCATGCTGAAGGGGAGGTCAGACCCGGTTTTCGATTTGCTGACAAAATCGCCACACAAGGAACGCCGAAAGCCCGCACAGCGCAGTACGCCAGCCTGTTGCTCGCCGGGTGTTCTGCGGGTCAACGATGACGTGGTGGTGCAGGACGGCCAGGGCAATACGGTTCATGTTCCGCCTCCCGCCGCGGGGCTCGCGGCTCGATTGCGGGTGCTGTCGAGGTGGATCAATCAATCCCATGACGATCCGCATCGCGCGGATTACCTGCACCCGTTGATCAAGGGTATCGCGCTGCATTTCGCGCTGGGTTATGAGCATCCATTTCGTGATGGCAACGGTCGCGTCGCACGGGCGTTGTTCTACTGGTTCATGTTCAAGAATGATTTCTCGGCGTTTCGTTACATCGCGATCAGCGTCTTGCTGCGCAATGCGCCGGTGAAATACGGACGCTCCTATCTCAATAGCGAAGCGGATGACCTGGACTTGACGTACTTCATCGATTTCCAGTGTTGGGTGGTGCTGCGTGCTGTCAGCAGCTTTACCGAGGCTTATAGGAAAAGTCTGGTTAATGCCGAGAGCTTTGATCGTTGGTTGTCGGAGTCCGGGTTTTTTGAGCGGGTAGGAGCTGCCGAAGGCTGCGATCTTTAGATCTTGTTTTTTAAATCAAAATCAAGAGATCGCAGCCTGCGGCAGCTCCTACAGGTGGTTGTTACAGTGTGCCGAATACTTTCTTGGCCAAACTGGTCGCCGCAGCCGCCGGGTTCTGGCGGATGGTTTCTTCCTGTTTGCCGATCATCTCGAACAAGCCGTTCAACGCCTGTTCGGTCACATAGTTCTCGACGTTGGCACTCTTCGCGTCGATCACGCCCATGGTCGCGGCCTGGCCGGCGAACGAGTTGTATTGTTGGGCCAGGCCGACCTGGTCGGTGGCTTGCTTGACGATCGGCAGGAACCTGGCGCGGATCTGTTCGCGGCTGGTCTTGTTCAGGTACTGGGTGGCTGAGTCATTGCCGCCACTGAGGATGCCCTTGGCGTCTGCAACGGACATTTTCTTCACCGCGTCGACGAGGATCGGCTGGGCCTGGGTCACGGCGGTTTCCGCCGCTTTGTTCATGCTGGTTTCCAGTTGATCGACTTGATCGCCCATGCCGAATTGTTTCATTTTGCTGGCGACCTTGCCCAGTTTGCCCGGCAGCTCGATCTTCACGTCCGGGTTATTGCTGAAGCCGCCCGGGGTGCCGAGTTGTTTCACGGCCAGTTGCGCGCCTTGGGTCAGGGCGTCCTTGAGTCCGCCGGTGGCGTCTTTCTGCGACAGGTCAGTGAGGGACAGCGCCATAGCGCTGGCAGAGATCATCAAACCTGCGCACAGGGCGGTAAAACGGATTTTTTTCATGAAGCGGATCCTTGTCATTGGCGCCTGAAGAAGAGCAGCGCCAACGACAATTTAACGGATTTCGCCTGCAATATCGCCTCGCAAACCGATCCAGGCACCTGGCATTACATCAGGCATCCGGCTGCGCGGTTGCGGCGACGTTGTCGACCCGTATGTCCAGTGGCTGCAAATAGTCGACACCCAACTCTACCGGGTAGCGTTCAGTGTTGATAAAGATGAGCCGTCCTTCGTTTTCGATTTGTGCACGGATTGCGTAGGTGTGACCTGGCTGAATATCCGCGGTGCTGTACTCAAGATTGAAACTCAACCCGGCGGTCTCAGCATTGCGGGTAACCTGGACAGCGAGCTGCCTGGCCGGTGCATCAGCCAGGGAGACGTCCTCCAGGCTGACTTGAAGTGTCGAGTTCGGTGCGAGCCCAATCCTCTGCAGATAGTGAACGGTACCGTTGATGCTCTTGGTGTGTTCGTTGTTCATCATGATTTCCTTATCCAATGATTCGTCGAAGATGACGAGTGCCAAGCATATGGTTGAATTAGCCAAACCCCTGTAGGGGAATTCGGCAAATCCACGACGAATCTTCCTGAACATCCATGTTCAGGGTCGTCAGGAATTTCAGGGCGCGGTGGGTGGCGGTTGATCCGCCGCATCTTCACTGCGATGCAACGCCACCTGACGGATCGACAAGCGAATCTCCGCCGGCAATACCCGCTTGGCCGCGCCTTCTGCCAGTTCACCGAGCAGTTCGTGGTAGCTCAGCTTGCCGGCTTCGTCGCGCTTGAGCACTTCAAGGTCGAGCATCGTCTGGATGAAGTGGCGGAACAGGCTCTTGTCGAAGAATTCCGGGGCGTTCAGGCCATGCAGGATCGACAGGCGCTGGGCCATGACCGTGCACAGGTCTTCCAGCTCTTCGGCGCTGATGCTGTTCTGGCCGCTGTTGAGCAGCAGGGAGACGGTCATGTAGAAGCGCTGCAAGGTCTGGGCGATGCTTTTCGACAGCAGCGTCAGCAATACGAAATGCCGTGAACTTGGTGCCGGGCGCAGGTAGACGTCGTTCTCGAAGCGCAACAGACCTTGCTCGACGAAGGCTTGCAGCCACTGGTCGATCACCGCATCCAGCTCGTCCAGCGACCAGCGAATGAACAACTCTGCTTGCAGGTAGGGGTACAGCGCACGGGTGTAGCGCAGGATCTGTTCGCGGCTCATGCGCGACGCGCTCTGGAAGAAACTCGCCAGCAGCGCCGGCAGCGCAAAGATGTGCAGCACGTTGTTGCGGTAGTAGGTCATCAGGACGGCGTTCTGCTCGTCCAGATAGAGAATCTTGCCCAAGGCATCGCTCTGCTCGGAGAGCAGGTCCATGTCCTTCACATGCTCGATCAACGCCCGGCCGTCACCTTCCGGCAACGTGGTGTGCGGTGAGTACGGGACTTTGCGCAACAACGCCAGGTACAGGTCGAGCACCCGCGCCATGGCGCGATCGTCCAGGGCCAGGCGGCTGGTGGACAGTAGCGCCAGCGCGACCAGGTTGACCGGGTTGATCGCCGCCGCTTCGTTCAAGTGCTGTGCGACTTTCTCACCGAGGCGGTTGGTGGTTTCGTTGAGCCAGGCGGGTTTGAACTGCGGGCCCAGTTCCTGCTTGCGCCAGTCCGGCTGTTCGCTGTCGAGGAATTCCGCGAGTTTGATCGGCTCACCGAAGTTCACCGCGACCTGACCGAAGCGCTGCTTGAGGGCGCCGATGACTTTGAAGATGTCGAAGATCGATTCTTTCTTCTTGGTCGCGCCACGCAACTCGCCAAGGTAGGTGCGGCCTTCCAGCACGCGCTCGTAACCGATGTACACCGGCACGAAGACGATGGGCATGCGCGACGAGCGCAGGAAGCTGCGCAGGGTGATCGCCAGCATCCCGGTCTTCGGCTGCAGCATGCGCCCTGTGCGCGAACGGCCGCCCTCGACGAAGTACTCCACCGGGAAGCCCTTGGTGAACAGGGTATGCAGGTACTCGTTGAACACCGAGGTGTACAGCGGGTTGCCCTTGAACGTGCGGCGCATGAAGAACGCGCCGCCACGGCGCAGCAGGCTGCCGATCACCGGCATGTTCAGGTTGATACCGGCGGCGATGTGCGGCGGGGTCAGGCCGTTGCGAAACAGCAGGTACGACAGCAGCAGGTAGTCGATGTGGCTGCGGTGGCACGGGACGTAGATCACTTCGTGACCCTGGGCGACCTTCTGTACGCCTTCGATGTGGTTGACCTTGATGCCGTCGTAGATCTTGTTCCAGAACCAGCTCAGCACCACTTCCAGGAAACGGATAGCAGTGTAGGTGTAGTCCGAGGCGATCTCGTTGCCATAGCGCAGGGCCTGGGCCTTGGCTTTCTCCGGCGAGATGTTCTCGCGCTCGGCTTCGTCGAGGATCGCTTGCCGGACCAGGGGCTGGTTGACCAGGCCCTTGACCAGGTTGCGCCGGTGGGAAATGTCCGGGCCGATCACTGCGGCCTTCAGGTTGCGGAAGTGCACCCGCAGGATACGCTGGGCCATGCGCACGGTGCGCTCGTGGCCCTTGTTATGGTCGATCAGTTCGCGCAGGTGGATGGGCGCGGAGAACTGCACGCGGGTCTTGCGTCCCAGCACGATGATGCTGAGCAGGCGACGCAGGCGCCCGGTGACCGCCCAGCTGTCGGCGAACAACAGTTTCCATGGACTGTTTTCGCTGTCCGGCGACTGGCCCCAGAACACGCTGACCGGAATGATCTGCGCGTCTTCGGCGGCGTTCTGGCTCAAGGCGCTGACCAGGCGGGTCAGGGTGGGTGGCGCGCCGCGCTTGTCCTGGCGGCCGAGCCAGTCCGGGTCCGGGGTCAGGTAGAAGAACGCGGCCGGTTCCAGCAGGTTGCCCACCGATACCGGCAACACCGGGCGCGGCAGGCCGGCCTTGGTGCATTCGGTGTCGACCACGGCGAGGTCGGTCAGCGAAGGGTTTTGCAGGACGTAGAACACCGGACGACTGCGGTCGAGGTTGAGGGTGAACGACGACTGGTTGATCGTCTCCGAGCGAACCCAGAGGTACAACAGTCGGCGCAGGGTGCCAAACACAAGACGGCGGAACGGGGAACGGGTCATACGGCTTCTGCGTGAGTGAATAAAACCGAGCGGTTGCTCGGGCGCTCGATAGTGTGCCGTATTCATCGAAAATCGGCAAAAAAGCGGTCAACCAATCTGTAGTTGAGAGTTTCTGTGCCTGTCATATACTCGGCCGCTCAAAATAAAAACAACGGGGGTACTGAAAATGGCTACGCGCGAAACCGGCAACGTGAAGTGGTTCAACGACGCCAAGGGCTACGGCTTTATTCAACGCGAGGACGGGGTGGACGTGTTCGTGCATTACCGCGCGATTCGCGGCGAAGGGCATCGTTCGCTGACCGAAGGCCAGCAGGTTGAATATGGGGTGGTGACTGGCGAGAAGGGGTTGCAGGCCGAGGATGTGGTGGGGCTGTAACCCATTCTTCAGACCACAAAAAAACACTGTGGGAGCGAGCCTGCTCGCGATGAGGCCGTGTCAGTCGACATCAACGTTGACTGATCCACCGCAATCGCGAGCAGGCTCGCTCCCACAGGTTTTGCGTATAGCTATTAAGCAGTTTTCCAGGTGATCTCTTCTTCACCATCGGCGCTGATGCGAATCCAGCGATCCGCCGTCTCTTCGCCTTCTTCCTCGACCCAGCTACCCGGTGCGCAGCGCACTTCGACGTTCAGCGCGGCAAACGCGGCGCGAGCGCAGGCGATGTCATCGTCCCACGGCGTCTGGTCGCTTTCCAGGTACAGGCTGTTCCACTTTCCTACGGCTTTTGGCAACCAGGTCACCGGCACATTCCCCGCCTTGCACTTGTAGGTCTGGCCTTTCTGTACCCAGTCGGTGCACGGGCCCAGAGCCGTGCCGAGCCAGGCCGAGATGGCCTTGTGGTCGACGTCGGCGTCTTTCAGGTAAATCTCGATATCGGGTTGGCGCATGGATGTCCTCACTGCGTGTCTGAAAAATCCATTCGCGGATTTAGCCGGCCTCGGGCCGTTGCCCAAGGCCAAAAATGTTTGAAGTTATTGAAGTACGAAATAATCGTAGCGCATCGATACGGTGACCTCGAAGGGTTCGACCTGCTCGATCACCGCTGCCCGGCGTTCGGCACTCGCACGCCAGCCGTGGGGCGTCATGGCCAGCAGGTTCGCCCGGTCCTGGCCGCTGGTTAGCGTCAGTTTGAAGGTCAGGGTTTCACTGTGCGCCAGCGCCATGCCTTCGGGCACCAGGTCCAGGTGCTTGTCGTCGATGTACTCGCGCACTTCGTCGTACAGCCGCTCGCGTAATTCCATCAGGTGGCCGCTGGTCGGTCCGACTTTCATCAGGCCGCCGCCGGGGCTGAGCAGGCGTTTGGCTTCGTCCCAATCCAGCGGGCTGAAGACGCTGGCGAGGAACTGACAGCTGCCCGACGCCAGCGGTACGCGGGCCATGCTGGCGATCAACCAGGTGAGCCCGGGATTGCGTTTGCACGCACGCTTGACCGCTTCCCGGGAAATGTCCAGGGCGTAGCCGTCGGCCTCCGGCAAGGCGTCGGCGATCTGCGCGGTGTAGTAACCCTCGCCACAGCCGATGTCGACCCAGCGCTGTGGCGCGTAGCCGGCAGCCAGCTGCGCCAGGCGCCTGGCCACCGGCGCGTAATGGCCGGCGTTGAGGAAGTCGCGGCGGGCTTCGACCATTGCCTGGTTATCCCCAGGGTCGCGGCTGTTCTTGTGCTGCACCGGCAACAGGTTCAGGTAACCCTGGCGCGCGCGGTCGAAACGATGCCCGGCGGGGCAGGCCACGCCGTTGTCCACCGCGCCCAGCGGTTCGCTGCAGATCGGACACGCGAGCATCAGGCGAGCAACTTGATCAGGGTCTGGTAGTAAATCTCGGTCAGCACGTCGAGGTCAGCCGCCAGTACGCGCTCGTTGACCTGGTGGATGGTCGCGTTGACCGGCCCCAGTTCGACTACTTGCGTGCCCATGGTCGCGATGAAGCGGCCGTCGGAGGTGCCCCCACTGGTGGACGCCTTGGTGTCCCGACCGGTGATGTCCTTGATGCTCGACGACACCGCATCGAGCAGCGCGCCCGGCTCGGTGAGGAACGGCAGGCCGGACAATGCCCAGTCGATGTGCCAGTCCAGGCCGTGCTTGTCGAGGATGTCGGCGACGCGCTTTTGCAGGCCTTCGACGGTGGATTCGGTGGAGAAGCGGAAGTTGAACACGGCGACCAGGTCACCCGGGATGACGTTGGTCGCGCCGGTGCCGGAGTTGACGTTGGAAATCTGGAAACTGGTCGGCGGGAAGAAATCGTTGCCATGGTCCCAGTGCTCGGCGGCGAGTTCCGCGAGGGCCGGGGCGGCGAGGTGGATCGGGTTCTTCGCCAGGTGCGGATAGGCCACGTGGCCCTGCACACCGCGTACGGTCAGCTTGGCACCGAGTGAGCCGCGACGGCCATTCTTGACCACGTCACCGACCAGGGTGGTGCTCGACGGTTCGCCGACGATGCACCAGTCCAGACGCTCCTTGCGCGCAGCCAGGCGCTCAACCACCGCCTTGGTGCCGTGATGCGCCGGGCCTTCTTCATCACTGGTGATCAGGAAGGCGACCTTGCCTTTGTGATCCGGGTAGTCGGCGACGAAACGCTCGGCGGCCACGGTCATCGACGCCAGGCTGCCTTTCATGTCGGCCGCGCCACGGCCGCAGAGCATGCCGTGCTCGTCGATCACCGCATTGAACGGGTCGATCTGCCAGGCCGTCACCGGGCCCGTCGGTACCACGTCGGTGTGGCCGGCGAAGCACAGCACCGGGCCGTCGTGTTTGCCGTGGGTGGCCCAGAAGTTATCCACATCTTCGATGCGCATCGGTTCCAGGGCAAAACCGGCATCGCCCAGGCGCTGCATCATCTGCTTCTGGCAATCGGCGTCGACCGGGGTCACGGACGGACGGCGGATCAGGTCGATGGCGAGTTGAAGGGTCGGCGAAAGGTCGGCGTGGGCCGTCATGGAAAACTCCGGAGATCATGAATATGGGCGCGGACTGAATGTGGGAGCCAGCCTGCTGGCGATGGCGGTGTGGCAGTCAACATAAACGGTGATTGTTACATTGCCATCGCCAGCAGGCTGGCTCCCACAGGGATGGATATCACGCCAAGCCCCGCAAAATGGCGGTTATCTTAAAGCAAAACGGCGACCATTGGCCGCCGTTTAGTGTATCCGGCCTTATTTAGACCACGGGTGCCGCTTGCACTTCGACCGACGGCTTGGGCAGCGACGACAGGAACGCCATGATCAGGGCGGCCAGGTACGGCAGCGACTGCACCAGCAACATGGTCACCCAGAAGCGCATGTCGTTGCTCGGCATGCCGTTCACCAGGTAGATCCCCAGGGCCGCGCCCCACAACAGCAACATGATGAACACTTCTTCGCGGGCCTCGGAAATCGCCACCCAGAAGCCGTGGTTATCGGCATTCTTCGGCGTGCGGAAGAACGGAATGCTGCTGGTGAAGAAACCGTACAACACCGCCTTGGCGATGGTGTGCGACAACGCCAGCCCGGCCAGCGCCGCGCAGAAGGCATCCTTGAGGTTCACGCCCACCGCGCGACGGTAGAGGAAGATGATCTTGCCGACCTTGAACACGAACAGCGCCAGGGGCGGGATGGCGAAAATCAGCAGCGGCGGGTCGACCCGTTGCGGCACGATGATCATCGCCGCCGACCACAACAGCGCGCCGACGGTAAAGAAGATGTTCATGCCATCGGCCACCCATGGCAGCCAGCCCGCGAGGAAGTGGTAGCGCTGGCCGCGCGTCAGCTCGGTGTCCTTGCCGCGCAGCAGGCTGCGGGTGTGACGCTTGATGATCTGGATCGCGCCGTAGGCCCAGCGGAAACGCTGTTTCTTGAAGTCGATGAAGGTGTCGGGCATCAAGCCTTTGCCGTAGCTGTCGTGGTAATACGCCGCCGACAGGCCTTTTTCGAACACCCGCAGGCCCAGCTCGGCGTCTTCACAGATGCACCAGTCGGCCCAGCCCAATTCTTCGAGCACCGAGCGGCGGGTCATGGTCATGGTGCCGTGCTGGATGATCGCGTCACGGTCGTTGCGGGTGACCATGCCGATGTGGAAGAAACCTTTGTACTCGGCGTAGCAGAGCTTCTTGAAGGTACTTTCGTTCTGGTCGCGGTAGTCCTGCGGCGACTGCACCACGGCGATCTTCGGATCGGCGAAGTGCGGCACCATGTGCTTGAGCCAGTTGGGGTGCACGCAATAATCGGAATCGATCACCGCGATCACTTCGGCATCCTTGGCGGTGTGCGGAATCAGGTAGTTCAGCGCGCCGCCCTTGAAACCGGCCAGGGGCGCGACGTGGAAGAACTTGAAGCGCGGGCCGAGGGTTGCGCAGTAATCGCGCACCGGCTCCCAGACGGCCGGGTCCTTGGTATTGTTGTCGATGATCAGGACTTCGAAGTCCGGATAGTCGAGGTTGGCCAGGGCGTTGAGGGTCTGTTTGACCATCTCCGGCGGCTCGTTGTAGCACGGCACATGGATCGACACTTTCGGACGGTAGCTGGAGTCGCCTTCCACCGGCAGGAACTCGCGTCGGCGCTTGTGCACCCACACGGCCTCGGCCAGTTCATGGGCCTCGGTCAGCAACACGATGAACACCCCGAGCGCACCGAGGGCGAGCAGGAACCCCACGGTCAGGCTGAACCAGGTGCTGTATTGCAGGCTGTAGTCATAACCGATCCACACCAGCACCGAACCGCAGAGGAACGCGATAAAGGTCAGGAAGGTGCGGCCACGCTGGCGCAACGCCGAGCCGTCGATCATCAACAGGGTCAACGACAGCAGGGCCAGCACCACCGAACCCACGGCCAGCACGCGCCATTGCGGAATGGCGACCACCGGGCCTTCGAAGTTGAATTTCTGTTGGCGCGCGGCGTTGAACACGCCCCAATAAGCACCCACCGAGCCTTCGTCACTGGCCTTCCACGGCTGGTCGAAGGCTTCGATCACGAAGTAGTTGAAGCCCTGGCGGTTGAGCTTGTTGACCAGGGTTCGCAGGTAGATCGCCTGGTCTGCCGGCGACGCATCGGCGCCCCCGCGCATGCGGCCGTTGCTCGGCCAGCCCACTTCGGAGAGCAGCAGCGGTTTTTTCGGGAACATCTTTTTCAGGTCGCGGGCGCGGTCGAGGACGAACTGCCCGGCCTTGTCCATCGGGATGAATTCCCAGTACGGCAGCACGTGGGCGGCGATCAGGTCGACGTGCTTGGCCAGTTCCGGGTGCTCTTCCCAGACGTGCCACTGTTCGGACGTGGTCACCGGCACTTTCACGGCAGCGCGGACGCGGTCGAGCATGACGCTGAGTTCCTGGGCGGTGATTTCCTTGCGGAAGATCGCTTCGTTACCGACCACCACGCGAACCACACTGCGTGATGTATTGGCGATTTCGATGGCGCGGGTGATTTCGCGCTCGTTGCGCTCCTGGTCCGGGCTGATCCAGATCCCCAGCGTCACGCGCAGGCCAAACTCTTCCGCCAGCTTGGGAATATTCTCCAGCGTACCGTCGACCGAGTAAGTACGGATGTTGTCCGTCAGCTTGCTCATGATCTCCAGGTCACGACGCATTTGATCGTCGGTCGGGTACTGCTCTTTCTGCGGGAATTGACCCTGCTGGAAAGGTGAGTACGAGAAGCCGGAGATCTGTTCGGGCCAGTTGGGGGCGGTCACCGGGCGGTTGATCAGCGCCCAGAAGCCGGTAAACAAGGCAGCGATGGCGAGCACCACCACCAGGTTGAGTCCAAATTTACGCGATGACATAGTTATTTCGGGTTCCAAAGACTGTGGAACGAAGGAACGGTCGGACCGCCGAGGGGCGCGCATCCTACACTGGGCATTCTCTGAACGTACAGCGGACAGGGAATTACCCGATATTGGGCAGTTTGATTTCGTTAAAGTTCTTTCAGTTTTTCATGTAACTGATTTTGTCTTCATATCGCCATATAATGCCCGCCGGTTTTTGGGGTTATGGTCATGAGTACAGAAGATCCGCGGTTTGCAGGCATCGCCCGTTTGTATGGCATCGAAGGCCTTGAGCGCTTGAAAGCGGCGCATGTGGCGATCGTCGGTGTCGGTGGCGTCGGCTCCTGGGCGGCGGAAGCCATGGCGCGTTGCGGTGTGGGCGAGATATCACTGTTCGATCTGGATGATGTTTGCGTCAGCAACGCCAACCGCCAGTTGCATGCGCTGGACAGCACCGTCGGCAAACCCAAGGTCGAGGTGATGGCCGAGCGCCTGCGCGGGATCAACCCGGACTGCACGGTGCACGCGGTGCCGGATTTCGTCACCCGCGAAACCATGGCCGAGTACATCACGCCGAACATCGACTGCGTGATCGACTGCATCGACAGCGTCAACGCCAAGGCGGCGCTGATCGCCTGGTGCAAGCGGCGCAAGATCCAGATCATCACCACCGGCGGTGCGGGCGGGCAGATCGACCCGACGCTGATCCAGGTCTGCGACCTCAACCGCACGTTCAATGACCCGCTGGCTTCGAAAGTACGCTCCACCTTGCGTCGCGACTATGGCTTCTCGCGCACCGTGACCCGTCATTACAGCGTGCCGTGCGTGTTCTCCACCGAACAACTGCGCTACCCGAAACCGGATGGCAGCATTTGTTTGCAGAAGAGTTTTGTCGGCGATGGCGTGAAGCTCGATTGTGCCGGCGGCTTTGGCGCGGTGATGATGGTGACGGCGACCTTCGGCATGGTCGCGGCGACCAAGGCGGTGGACAAGATTGTGGCGGGTGTAAGGCGGCCGGCGGAGCGGGTCAAACCCCTGTAGGAGCTGCCGCAGGCTGCGATCTGTTGATCTTGAAAATCAAGATCAACAGA
>NZ_JAXDEQ010000003.1:0-334920 GCF_035065025.1 Pseudomonas sp. YuFO8
GCGTACGACAAGGGTGGCTACAACTTCCTGGGCAATGGCAGCGGCCAAACCTTCCGCGACGACGGCCTGGACAACCTCTACAACGCCCCGCTCAACTATGAGTACACAACTCGTGAAACAATTTGGGACTCCACTATCGCAAAGGCAGTGAATGAAACCGAACGGGTGTTCAACTGCTTTCATCTGCTGATCAGGGAGGCAACGACCCAGTACAGCACTGACCCCACGAAAGACCACACTCTTTTGGTGACCGAGAACCAATACCATCTGGTCCCGGGCCTGGAGTTCAAAGACCAGCCGCCCTATTGCCAGCTGCCGAAAACCGTGACCCGCACCTGGCGTGAGCTCAATACCACTAATCCACGCCACGAGGAAATCGTAACCACCACCTACGACGACTTCGGCAACTTGCTGACCCAGGTCAACGCCGACGGCGTGACCGAAACCTACGAGTGGTACCAGGCGCAAGGTGAGGTGGGCTGCCCGCCCGACCCTCAGGGGTTTGTGCGAAATCTCAAAAGCAAGACCGTGACCCCTGCCCCCTCCCGACACGGCAAGGCCCCGGAGTTGATAACCCATTATCGCTACAGCGAACAGCCGGGCCTGACAGGTCACGGGCCGTGGTTGGCATTGCGCGACGAAACCCTGTCGCAGCTAGTCGGCGGCCGCGTTCAGACGCAATTGCGATGCATTGCCCATGAATACATCAACGACCCGTCAAACCCTCAACAACACGGGCTGATGAACAAGACACTGCAGACGTTCTCTGGTCAGGCATCAACGCTCAATACCACGACTTACAGCTATAGCCTCGCGCTTAACGCCCGTGCCAACGCAATGGCGCTGCGCACCGTCAGTACCATGATCGGCGTTGATGACACACCGATCAGACCGGTACGCAAAGTCGTCACTCAGGAACACAACCTGTTCAACGGTGCCAAATGGCTCGTTAACGATGGTGACGACCTCGAAACCCACTATCAACACGATAAGCTCGGCCGTACCATCATCGAAACCGTGTCACCCAATTCCAAAGACTACAAAGCCAGCCGCTATTTTACCTATACCCTCACCAATGGTGGGGTCGGCCAGCAAGCGACGCAGACGGTAAAGGACGTCAATGGCGTCGAAACCGTCAGTTGGCTGGACGGCCATAACCGGGTAATCAAGATCACCCGGCGTGATGCCGATGCGCTGGGTGGCGATCCGCAGGCATACCGGCAAACCTACAAGGCAATGTTCAATAACCTTGGCCAGTTGATCAGCGAAACCATGACTGATTGGGAAGGCCCAAAAGATGTCCACCTGACCAGCACTTTCGAGTACGACGTCTGGGGTGAGCAATACAAAGTCATTGGACCCGATGGTGTGGCGCACGTCACTGAGATCGATCCGTCCCGTCAGCGCATTCTTACCTGGGCCGAAAGCCCCGGGCCGCAGGTAGAAATCAGCGGCAGAGGCCGTAGATTTCTCAACTCGTTTGGCAAAGAAGACCGGACGCAGGCACTGGATGCCCAAGGGAATGTCCTCAGCGAACGCCAATTCCTGTATGACGGTCTGGGCGCCTGCGTTGAACAAATCAACGAAATGGGCGATTCAACGCGTTTTGACTACGACTTGTTTTCCCGCCTGCAGACCACCACCCTGCCCGACTCTATCGTAATCCATCGTACCTATGCGTCCCACAGTCCCGGTGATTTGCCGGTCGAACTGAAGGTTACCGATAGCCAAACGACCACCACGGTGGGCATCCAGCGCTACGATGGACTTGGCCGTCGAACCGCATTGAAAGTCGGGCCACGGCTTCAGCAGTTCGAGTATCAGGGCGGATCGTCCCGTGTATCCAAAATGATCACCGCCAGTAACAAGACGATCACTTACGAATACAGCCCGGAGCTGGTAAACACTCCGGTGAGCAGCGCCGCGCCGGATGAGCAGTCTTCCTTCAACTACGATAGCAAGAGCGCCCAGATCACCCGTTCGCAGAACACACAGGGCGAGCATCGTTTCGACTACAGCTATAACGGACAACTGCGCAGGGAATCCTGGAAGGATCAACATTCTGGCAAAGAGTGGGAAACCCGTTATACCCACACCCTGAACGGACGACCGATAACCCGCCTGACTGTCGACGGGTTGATCTGTAGTCATGCTTATGACGACCAGGCCAGGGTCAAACAGATCAGCCAGGGTCATCTACTGTCCACTTTCGACTACGACGCCTTGGGACGTGCGCACGTCATTACCACCGTCAATCACCACGCCCGGCAAAAACTTGTCACCACCCTGACTTTCGATGATCTGGGCCGGGAAATCACCCGGCATATGGCACTGGATGGTCACCCGGCGCAGACCATCACCCAGGACTATCGTGCCGACAGCAAACTGAAGACTCGTCACCTGCAGGTGGGCAGCGTCACTGAACTGCGGGAGACCTTCGACTATGACATGCGCGGTCGAATGGTCCAGTACAACTGCGAGGGCACCAAGCCACCCAAAGATCATTACGGTAACGAGATCCGTGAGCAGTCCTTTATCTACGACGCGCTCGACAATGTCCAAACGCTGTACACCTTTTTTGTCGATGGAAGCTTTGATGAAGCCCAAAGTACTTTCTCGCTCGACGATCCTTGCCAGCTCATCGAAGTGCAACACACTCATGCCGCCTATCCGCCCAGCTTTCAACTGGACTACGACGAGGATGGCCATCTGTTGCACGATCAGTACGGCCAGACCTTGAATTATGACAGCCAGGGACGACTAATGAGCGTTACGGGCACCGATGGCAGAGTCGTCAGCCAGTACCGATACGATGCACACAACCATTTGCTGGGTGTCACCCGTGGCGCCCAGGCCGAAACCTTGCGTTTTTATCAGAACGAACGCTTGAGCAGTACGGAACAGAACGACCGAAAAATCCACTACCTGTATCTCGTCGATCAGCCCCTGGGCCAACAGGAGCAAGACGCTCCTGAGAAAACCCTGCTGCTGATGGCCGATGGCAAAAACAGCGTATTGGCAGAAAGTGGCCAGGAAAATGGTCAGAGTACCCTGCGCAAAGCCGTGTACAACGCCTACGGTGAACGTAATCCGGACGATGAACTGCAATGCTTGCTCGGGTTCAACGGCGAAGTCCGCGACGAACTCAGCGGCTGGTATTTGTTGGGACGGGCTCACCGGGCTTACAACCCGACGTTGATGCGGTTCCATAGCCCGGATTCACTCAGCCCGTTCGAAGCTGGCGGGATAAACCCCTATGTGTATTGCTCCAGCGATCCGATCAACAAAGTCGACCCGACTGGACACTACAATCGGGGGGTCAACTGGGAGGGCGCCAGTGGGATCACGATGACCGCGGGTGCCCTGGCAATGTCGATTTGGGCAGCGATTTTGGCGGCGCCTACGGGGCCGTTCGCAATCTTTTTTACCATAATGCTGGAGCTTCTAAGCTTAATATTCGCAATCATGAACATCGACCAAGGGTTAAAGGCGACGACGGCAGTAAAAGCGGAGGATCGGGAAGCCAGTGGTAAACAAGCGATGATTGGCGGTGGTATAGATCTGGCGGTGAACGCCTTGCTCTTTTTAAGGGCAATCAATATGGTCCGGAAGACGCAAAAAAGTGCGACCGATGCGGCCCTGACAAATGGGCTTATACATCGCAGTGTTACTGACGTAAACGAGCTAAAGGCAGCACAGGGTACTGTCGATCGTGCTTCCGGCAGCGTAGTTGATAATGGGGTTGAAGCGGCTTCGGGTCGGGGATCTGTGGTTTCGGGCTCCAGTAGAAGCTCAATAACTGATGACATGCAATTATTTACTGCCCGTCGAGGTTCCACGGGGGATGGTGCAACAGTAAACTCGAGAGCAGGTTCAATTGCTTCAGAGGGCGGTGGTACCTCTTCGGGATCTTCAACTGAGGGCTGGAGTCCAGCGTCATCCAAGACTACAACTCCAAGTCCAACTCCACCTCGTTCGCCATCCCCACCTGTACCTGAGGCTGGGAGTCCCAACGTTACCAATGTAATTCAAGAAACTTCAAATGTCAGAAAGGTAGATACAACACTCCCATCGGGAGGACGGGTTAACAAAGAGCTCCAACAACTTATGCACACATCTTTATCTACATAAACAGGATTGCCCCGGGCGCAATCGAAATTGCCTCGGGGCTTTATAGTTTGCCTTTATACAAAACAGATTCGCCCCCAACCGAACATTTTCTTGACTTATTTGCCCTGCCACTCTGCGCGAACCTGACTCAGAACTGAGAGTTATCTCATATCTCCCTCCCCCCCTACCCTCTAAACTCCCGCCTCCGAGACAACTCAACTACCCCCACTCGCATCGATCGTGAGTATCCCGGCACCGTCTCGTTAAATAAACGCCGGATTAAATCAATCAAAGGATTTGTTACATGAAGAAATCTCTATTCGCACTTCCGTTAGGCCTGGCACTGGGCCTGGCGGCCACTTCGGCCTTCGCGGCCGATGGCCGGATCAACTTCACCGGCAAGATCAGCAGCGCCACCTGCCCCGTTGAAATCGTCAACCCGGAAAACGGTGCCGTGGGCAACCTGGTTTCCCTGGGCTGGGTTGATTCCAGCGCCTTCCCGAGCGTCGGCGCCGTTGCCGGCGAACGGGCCTTTCAGATGCGCATTACACCGGGCACCGCTTGCGTCCTGGACCCTACCAAACTTAACGCCACCGTGACATTCAACTCGGTGTACGGCGGTGGTGGTGATCATTACGGCCTGAAGCCGACCGGCAACCCCGCGAGGGGCATTGCCGTGGCGATCAAGGACGTTACCGGTGGTTTCATCAAGAATGGCGAGACCTCCACCGTCTACAAACTTGACGAAACCAAACCGACCCTCATGGACTTCACCGCCATGTACATCGCCACTGCGGCGACAGTAACCCCGGGCCCCGCCGATTCTGATGTCGAGTTCACCCTCAGCATCAACTGATCACGCTCCTGCGTTTTAAAACAGCAGGTTCACCGCCTGCTGTTCGAGAACGATTCCTCGACACAGGGATTTTTTTACTATGTTTGGCTTGATTAAACGTCCTGCCCAAGTCAGGAGCGGCGCACTGTCTTGCGTGTTGTTTGGCGCCCTTATTACATGGTTGCCAACTAGTTACGGGGCGTTAACCATCAGCAGCACGCGAGTCGTGTTCGACAGCGACAAGCGCAATGTTTCGTTGACTGTTTCCAATCCCAGCAACAAACCCTTCGCCGTGCAGACCTGGGTGAATACCGCAGCCGACGACCAGACCACTGCCGTGCCTTTTATCGCGTCACCGCCGCTGTTTCGCTTAAACGCCGGTAAAGAACAGCAGGTGCAGATCAACGGCTTGCCCAACAAGTTGCCCAAAGACCGCGAATCGCTGTTTTATTTCAACGTTCAGGAAATACCGCAACTGGAAGCCAATGAAGCCAACCAGTTGAATATCGCATTGCGCACGCGCATCAAGTTGTTCTACCGACCTGTGGAACTCAAGACCAATGCGCTGGACAGCCTGAAAGAGTTGAACTGGTCAATAAAAACAATCGACGGCAAAAGCCGTCTGGTGGTGACCAATCCCACGCCCTTTCACGTGTCTTTCGTACGCATTGAACTCCTTGCAAACGGGCAGAAAGTCAGCCTCAAAGACACTCCGATGGCACTTCCCCTGGACTCCAGCACCTATGAGCTGGACGGCTTGAAGCCTGTGCCGGGAATGCAGGTCAGTTTTTCCGCGATCACCGACTACGGCGGCTTTACGACCCCCATGACCGTGCCCGTCGGCCTTGATCTTTAACATTGCGCGGACTATCACCATGCCTTTCTTCCCGCACCAGAGTTCGACTTGCGCGCAGCGTCTGTTTCACCTTCTGGTATTCACCGGCGGCGGCATTGTATTGCTGCAAACCAAGCCGGCCCAGGCCGCCAACCCGGTGGAGTTTCAGTCAACCTTCATGCGCCAACTGCAAAACCATGCGAGCGATGCCGGTGCGCTGGCCTTGAAAACACTGTCCAGTGGCCAGGATCTGGCGCCCGGACGTTACCTGGTGAGTATCGAGGTCAATCGCACCTTCTTTGACCGCCGGGAAATCGAGTTCAGCCCCCATGCCCAAGGCGATGGACTCTCCCCCTGCCTGTCGCTGCAATTGATCGAGGAGATCGGCGTAAAACTCGACAGCCTGGAGGAGACTGAGGCCTCGCTGAACAGTTGCATCGATCTGCAGCAGCTGATTCCCGGTGCGCAAATCGAGTTCAATGCCGGTCAGCTGACGCTGGCGCTCTCCATCCCGCAGATTGCCATGCGTCGCGATGTTGCCGGTTATGTCGATCCGCAATTGTGGGACTATGGCATCAATTCGGCCTTTGTGAACTATCAGGTATCGGCGCAACAGGGTCGAAATTCGTCAGGCCACAACAGCAGCCAGGACCTGTACTTGAACAGCGGCCTGAATCTGGGCGCCTGGCGCTTGCGCAGCAACAATGCCTTTCGTAGCGACTCACAGGGCGAACGCACATGGACGCGCGCCTATACCTATGTCCAGCGCGATCTTCCCGGTACACACTCGCAGTTGACACTGGGCGAGACCTACACCCCTGGCGATGTATTCTGGAGCATTCCCATCAAGGGCGTGCAAATTGCTTCCGACATGAGCATGTTGCCCGACTCGCTGCAACAGTATGCGCCGATCGTTCGAGGCGTTGCGCAGACCCGGGCCAGGCTCGAGATCCGCCAGAACGGTTACCCCATATATTCCACCTATGTCAGTGCCGGTCCCTATGAGATCAACGACCTGACGACCGCCGGTGGCAGCGGTGAACTGGAAATCATCCTGACCGAAGCCGATGGCCAGGTGCGACGTTTCACCCAACCCTATTCAACCCTCAGCAACCTGCTGCGCGAAGGCGTCTGGCGCTACAGCACCAGCCTGGGGCGTTATAACTCCCCGTCGTTTGCCAGCGATGACTCCTCTTTATGGCAAGGCACTCTCGCCACCGGCGTGGGGTGGAACTCAACCCTGTACGGCGGGTTGATGGCCAATGACTTCTATCAGGCCGGCACCTTCGGTATCGGCAAGAATCTCGGCGCGATCGGCGCACTCTCGTTCGACGTCACGCGCTCCGCAGCCGATATCGACCCCCATGACAGCAGCCGCAGCGTCCAGGGCATGAGCTACGCGGCGAAATACGGCAAGTCATTCGAAACCCGGACCAACTTGCGCTTTGCCGGTTATCGCTACTCCACCGAGGGTTATCGCGATTTCAGCGAAGCGGTGCGCGAGCGCAGCGCCGACCAGCGTTATCGCGGAAGTCGACGCAGCCTGCTGGAGGCCTCGGTGTTCCAGAACATCGGGACCCACAGTTCGCTGAACCTGACACTGTCCCAGGAAGACTACTGGCGCACCGATTATCAGCAGCGCCAATTCCAGTTCAATCTCAGCACCCGCCACAACACCGTCAGCTATAACCTGTACGCATCACAATCACTTAATGAAAAACAATCCAACGACCGCCAGATCGGCCTGAGTATCTCGGTGCCGCTGGACTTCGGCCGCTCGACCACCGCCACCTTCGACCTGAGGCAAAACCATGGCCAGCTCGATCAACGCGCGTCTTTGTCTGGCCGGGGCGAGGGAGATCGACTCAACTATCGAGCGTCCCTGTCCAACAATGAAAGCCAGCAGAAATCCGCTGAACTGGCGCTGGCCTACCAGACACCCGTTGCCAGCCTGGGCGCGGGTATCGCTCAAGGCAGCACTTACAACAATGTTTCGCTCAACGCCAGCGGTGCGCTGCTGCTCCACGGCGACGGCCTTGAGTTCGGCCCCTATATGGGTGAAACCAGTGGCCTGGCCCATGTGCCGGACATCGCCGGCGTTGGGGTGATCAACGCCTCGAGCGCCAGGACCAATGACCGTGGTTATGCGCTGATCCCCTACCTGCAACCCTATCGGGTCAACCGGGTAGTCCTCGATACCGACCAGCTCGATCCGAACATAGAGATCGATAACGGCGTGACCCAGGTGGTTCCGCGTCGCGGTGCAGTAGTCAAGGCCACATTCCCCGCACGCAAGGTACAAAGGCTGGTGCTGACCACCCGTGACAGCCAGGGCGCACCTTTGCCCTTTGGGGCCCAGGTCAGCAACAACGATGAGGAAGTACTCGGGATAGTCGGCCAGGCCGGGCAGGTACTGCTGGGGACTGTCGATGCCCGGCAAGTCCTGAATGTGCGCTGGGGCAACGCCTCCACCGAGCAGTGCCAGTTGCAGCTCGATGTCCCGAGCATGCCGCTGGAGCAAGGTTATCGGGTCCAGGACCTGACTTGCCGCTGACCCAACGCTTCGTTCACTCATGCTCGATGCACCCCGTGGTGCGTCGAGCTGTTTTTGCCAGGATAGAACACAGCATGTCGATCAGATTATTTCCGGGCGTTCTGTTCACGCTCGCCGCCAGCGGACTGACGCCGTTCGGTGCCGCGTATGCCGCCTCCAATACCTGTTACTGGGGGGGCGCTTCGGGGCCTATTCGGTATGTGGCCGATGTGGGTGCACTGTACATTCCCAGAGATGCCAAGGTCGGTGATCCGATAGGCCCGATTGAGAGATCATTCAGGCAAGGTGGCTCAGGGTTAACGATCCACTGCGAAAACACAGACGGGCGACTGACGTTCAAGGCTTCGGCCAATGCCGCGCCAGTATCCGGGCCAATCCCCAGATTGAATGGCATGGACATGCGAGGCACGTTGCTGCAGACCAACATTCCCGGAGTCGGCGCCCAGATCACGTTCGGCACTCCCTACGATGGCCGCACCAACGGATTCTGGAAACTGAGCGGCCCCGACAGAACAGTCCCCTTCGAGGGCTACATCGATTTCAGCACCCCCTTTGTCCTGCAGCACTCTGTGTTGCAAGGCACTGTCACGTTGGTCAAGACCGCGACGATCGGGCGAGGCACGCACACGCTGGAGTCAGGAAACGAACTGGTCAAGGCCTCGTTCACCGGTGTTCCCAATGCCTTCGGCCTTGCGCTGAGCGGCTCCGTCACCCAGGCGGAGTGCAGCCTGTCGGCCCTTCCGGTGAGCGCCGACCCCGTCAAGCTGGGAGACTGGCCAACCTCACGGTTCAAGGGCGAAGGCGAAACCACCGATCCGGTGCCGTTCAGCATCAATTTGAACTCGTGCATATCCGACCCGCTGCCGGGCGGCACAGTGACGACCGCGCACATTCGCCTGGAGCCCACCGCGGGCTCGACGACAGTTGACACTAGAAGGGGTTTGTTTAGCCTGGGCGGCAGTTCCACCGCAAAAGGTATTGGCATTCAGATACTCAAAGATGATGCCCAAACCCCTGTCGAACTGGAGGCTGATGTCGCCCAAGGCGTCATTCCGGTCACCGGCGGCATGCAGTTGAAGTTCAACGCTCGCTACTATCAGACCGCGCCCACGAAGGATGTCGTGGCCGGTTCCGCGGATGGGTCGCTGGCGTTTACCATTACCTATAAATAGATCTGTTCGCCCGGCAGGGGGGCCTGCCGGGAAGCCAGTGGAGAGGGTCGACTAGGTGACCAGCTTGATCGACATCGGTTTGAAGGCACGATAACTCTGCCCCTGATCAAAGCTGACACTGGCGTGCAGGGTAAACGTGCTGTTGAGGGGCAGTGCCGCTACATAGTCCTTGGGCAATGGCGTGGTGAATTTTCGGTTGGCATTGAGAGGTGTGGGTGCACCCTCGAGGAAATCTTTTCGAACGCTGGACGCCACTGCCCACACGTTTATGAGATGGGTGTCCTCATGGTACGCCCATTTCTCCATCTCTATGGTTGCACCGGACTGTTCAACCTTGTTCCTGGAGAGTGTCGCCGGTGAACCGATCTGCGCCTCGGGGCAGCCCACCGAACCAAACGTCTGTCCGCCGAGCTCGGTGATGGCCAGCGTATATTTCGCCGAGGGCTGGATGTCGCGTCCGGCGCGGTAGCTCACCTCTGACGTGCGTCCATCTCCCCCCACGGGAATGTTGGCCGCGACGACCGACGCGGTAATGGCGAACTCCAGGCCGCCCGGCGTGGTCGGCTTTACCCCCATTGCAGAACCTATACCCCCCTCTCCGCCCAGGCCGATAAAGTCCACCGTCACCTCTTCACCCGGATCGACTTCCGAGCCAGCCACCACCACAGTCACACCTGATATACCCAGGAAAGGATTCAACACGCCCGTGCCGTTTTGCGAATTGGTCGCCTGCTTGATGGTGGGGAACTTGCGCGGGGTGGGTGGGCGGATATTGACGCTCAGTTTCTCGTCAACGGAGAGGGTCGACTCACTACCGGCTCTGTCGCGCACCCGATAGGTCGCGTAATAATCCACATTATTGGTGCTGTTACGCAGCAAGTCGCCCTTGAAAAAGACTTGCACGGGCTTGCCTATGTCACCCGGCTCGAGGGTCCTGGTACCGGCTATCTCCCGTCCACCCGGGGAGCGCTCCCAGTACGTGGTGATGGCATCCCCGACTTTTGGGCTGTAATCGGGGAGTGTTACCACTACCTGGTCCTGGTGAGCGGGGTCGGCGAGATAGGCAGCGGTGATCTGGTTGGGGGGGAGAACTTCGGGAGGAAAGATCAACTTGCTATTGGTGGGCAGCATCGGTGCCTGGGTATCCAGCGTCATCACCAGATCGGATGATTCTTCTGTTTCGTCATTGTAAATCGTCACCTTGTATTTGAACCGGCGTTCCCCATCGTTACTGCGCAACCAGGCTTGGGGCACTGCAAGATACCGGTCCGAGTCCTCAATGGGCTTGTTCCACTTACGGGTGACCAACGCAGTGACGCTACCATCAACGAACAGCTCAACGGTTTCCTCCGCCAGTTCGGGGCTGGAGTTTAGCGGCACTGTAAACCAGACCTTCAGATCGGCATGGGTCAATGCCTCCGGCAACAGATTGGTTTGACCACCTGGCACATTCGGGAGCAAGCCGACAATCTCAGGCGGTGGTAACGTAGTGCTGGAAAAACCGGTACCTTTGAACTGGACCATGAACAGAACTCCTCGAATTAAAGCCAGCAAGGGAAACCGGAATCCGGCTTCCCTTGCTGGCGTCATGAAAAGAACATTGATCTGCTGGTGCAACGCCAAGGGTTCGAAGAAATCAAGCCAGCCAGTTACCAGCTGTAGCGGGCACCCACATTGATGCCCCAAGGCTGCTCGATCTTGTCGCCATTGCTGTAATCAACGTCCAGGTGCATGGCAACCTTGTCAGTCACCGTCATGGCCACGCCCGCGCCCAACTCGCCGCGAGATCCCGACAGGTCGCTGCGGAAACGGTTGTCGTTGACCTCAATGTCACTGTTTTTGGCGAACTCGTGGACATAGGCGGCGCGCAAATACGGCTGTACCGTCTTGCCTTCGGCCCAGGTGAAATTGCGACCGACAGTCGCGCCGGCTTTACCCAACAACGAATGCGCACGATCCCCGTCGGCGGCCAGGCCGTTATCCAGGTCGTAACTCGCGCCATCGATCATCACGCCCGACAGTTGAGCATAAGGCTCGACGTAGTAGTCATCCGCCAATTTGATGTTTCGCCCGAACTCCAGCGATGCACCGATGCCGTTGGTGTCGTAATTGCCTTTGGTTTTTTGGCCGTCACTGAGACGAACCGTTGATTCATTCTGGAACCGGTTGTACTTGAGCACGCCGTCGAAGTAATAGCCGCTCTGCATATCCAGCCACGTGGTGTAGGCACCCAGGTAGTAACTGTCGACTTCGCCAGTCGTGCCATGGCTCAGGTCCAGGTCGGACTTGCTGTAACCGCCCAACAGGCCGACCAGCCATCGCCCATCGCCCATGGGCAGCGGCGCATCGGCACCCAACGAAATGCCCTGCTGGGTTTGCTTGTAGGCAACCCCGGAACTTTCACTGACGTTGTTGTTGCCATAGGCACGGATCCAGCCACCGGCCTTGCCGTGATCCATTCGCACTTCGCCCATGCGCGAACGCAGGGTGCTGAGTTCGCCGTACCAGACGGTGGGCGCGGCATTGAACAGCGCCATCACCGATTGGGTACCCGGGCTGATCACACGGCTGGCGGTGTCCAGGACCCAGTCGTTGTTACCCTGTTGGATCAAGTCATAGGAAAATGCGCCCAGATCCACGGAGCCTCCGGCCAGGGCGAAGGTGGCGTCACCCGAACCGATATGGACCACGGACTTCGAACCTGCCCCCACCGGCTCAGTACCCTGGCTATCGAGCGCGACCAGATGGTTGCCACTGGCATTGCCGGTCACGGTGAGGGTATCCACTTCACCCGTGGTGAAATTGTTGTGCATGTAGAAGGTCCCGCCCTCGCCCGCGAGCGTTTCCACCGACAGATTGAAGAACTGGCCCGGATTGCCGAACTGCACACCCCCGCCATTCAACGTCAGGTTCTGCACTTGACCGTCACCGACCATGACCCAGCGAGCATCGTTGCTGATCGACAGGTTCTGGACGTTTTCCAGGCGCCCGGTCAGGGTTGCAGACTGGTCGAGTGCGACGCTGGCATTGCTGTCATCCGCCACAATGACATCGCCCACCAGGTGACTGTTATTGACGTTGAAGTTCGCCGAAGAACCGTTGATGACCTCCAGTAGCGTGCCGTTGCCGCCCTTGAGCGTGGAGCCGTTGTTCACTTCAATATTGGCCCGCTCGGTGTTGGTCTGGGTCAGGCCATCGACAATGATGGCCGACCCGCTCAGGCCTTCGACATGGGTACTATCGAGAACCAGCGCATTGTCCGCGGGCAGGTTGTTGGCGGTGAACACGCTGACACCATGGAGCCCGCCGACGATCTTGCTGCCCGTTGCCAGGACCTGGCCGCCGAAAGTCTGTACGCCGATGCCATCGGCATTGGTGGCGGTAACGGTGGTGCCGGAGTCCAGCGTCAAGCGCGATTGTGCGCTCAGGCTTGCACCAAACTGGCCGCCGGTGATCTGGCTGTTGCCGACCCTCGCGGTGGACCCACCGACTGCCGTCGCTATCAGGCGCAAGCCCGTGCGATCGCTGACGACACGACTATTGGTAATGGTTGCATCACTGTTGGACAACTCAACGCCATTGCTTGTACCTAAAGCAGTTGTAGTTGCGCCGTTGAGCACAAGACTTGATCCCGCCTGCGCGCGAATCTGATGGGTGGTAGCGCCATTGGCCGTCAGGCTTGAACCGTCACGCACCAGCCAACTGTCTCCAACTGTCTCGGCATTGATCGTCTTTGAACTACCATTTTCAACCACCGATTGCGCCAGCGCACACGGCCCCATCAACAGCGCCGGCGCCAGTATCGAAAGCTTTAGCATCCGTGCAAGCGGTGACACTGAAAAAGAATGGCTGACGTACATGGGTCTCTCCTGAGTCTGTTGGCTATAGGCAAAATCACCATCTAGCGGAATCTTTCAGATCTGTGTCTGAAGGGCCCGCGATCCTATGAAATTTCCTACATCCGAGATGTAGGACTTATCCGAATGAGCGCGGGAATTCTCCCTGGTAACTAGGTGCCCAGTGCATAAGCGCTGTTTGAAACAGAACTCGACACGGACGGAAAACGTCTGTGTCGACTCTGGAGGTGTAACTAAGGGGTAATCGGGCACTGATCGCTCGGACCATGGAACGCCGTACGGGTGACTAACGGCTCGGAGAAGACATCTTCCGTTCCGTCATTGAAGAAATAATGGATCTTGGCGCGCCCCCTGCGATTTGGATTCTGGTCATAAAGTGGTTGGATATAAGTGCTGTAAGGCGTGACAACAAATTCGAAACCGGTGAGGGGCAACCCCGGATCTCCCAATGTAAAATCCTTCTCGAATTTCACATCTGGAATCGGCACCTCGGGGCTTGTAAGATCGTCGCCTATCATGGGGATGAACTCGAAGCTGATGGTATCTCCGTCCTTCAGAAGCCCCGTCAAGTCGGGTATCCGAACCTTCAGCGATCCATCAGGTTCCAGCGACTGGCAACCCGGATACCCAGTGGGATTGGGAATTTTCGGGAAGCTCGCGGGGGGCAGTTCAACCGCTACCGCGTCGACGTCAACCTCGATAGCCTCTGAATGCAGATCATTTTCCACACCGGGTCTGTGGACCTGATAGTGCACAGGAATGGCATCACCGTTGTTTCCCGCCTTGATGTATTTCCAGGGGATGTCAGCGATGTGATCTTCACCAGGAACGTGGGTTGTATCGTCAAAAATGACCTGCGCCTCGACGACCCGCAGCCCATTCCAGAAAACGTCGACGACATCATCGTTGTGTGCAGTGGCGAACCAGGGGAACGTGAATTTAGCGTCATGCCCCTTGTCGTCCCTCGTCAGCTCATTGGTTCTGCTCTCGTCGAAGTTCTTGACTTCTCCTGCGGGCAGGGCCGGATGAACAGGATCAGGCCAGTCGATGGGAGGCCAAGGCACCCATGGAATGGGCACTTCGAAGTTGACTGGAAAGTTGGCGGATTGCGGACCGAACGGGCGCCCCTTGCGAATAATCTGATAACTGACCGCGGTCGGTTTGATACCGGTGGTGGCTTGTCCGTATTCTTGCAACATCAGGACGGCAGGTAACACCTTAACTTCCATGGTGAGCATGTTGAGAAAGTCGAGATCCGGCTGTACGCGAGTGCTGCCCCAATGCAAACGAACCTTGTCACCGGCTTTCCAGTTATCGTACATATCGATCCAGGCACTCACGCCCACCCGAACATGCTCGTTCACCAACGGCCCGGGGACAGCTTGTGGAACTTTCGGTGGTCTCAAATTATCGGGAAGCGGACCGAAGGTCAGGCCGACGGTTTTATGCACCGACACTGCACTGGGGTTTTGTGCCGCATCAAGCAACACATAAAGAAATACGCATTCCGCATCACCGAAGTCCCGGATCGTCTTGGCAGGGATCTGCACCGGTGTATCGGTCACACCGGGCGAAGGAACAGTGCCGAAGAACACCAACGGGGCGTTTGTCGGATCGTCAGGAATCTCTGCGGCATCCACCAGGTAAATGGCAAGCTTATCGGTGGCTTTCCAATCCACATAACCGGGGAGCGTAAGTGTCAGGTTGCCCCCTACCGGCAAGTTGGAATCATCCAGATAATCGGCAATCAGTTTCAATGCGTCGGGCGGCGCGTGCTTGTACGGCGGCAAGCGATCGCAAATCACCGTGGTCACTACTGAAGGAGTTTCGTAATTGGTGTAATCGGTAATGACGTACTGCAGGCGGCACGTCGCATCATCCGGCAGAAAATTGGTATCGATTGTCATGAGATACGGGAAGGTTTCCGGAAAAGGCCCTCCGTCAGCCGGGCGAGTGAACTCGTGTTCAGCGACCTTATCCCACCGCCCCGATCCGGTATCCAGAAAAAGTTCGACTTTGTCACTGATACGCGGCGGGGGCAGATTTTCCCACAGCGGAATGTAAACTTTTAGCCCATCCTTTAGCCTGGGACCGTTGAGAAGGCCGCTCGCCTTGTCGGCATAATCCTCATCCTTGATCTCAATCACCAGATCGGCAAGGTTCGCCTGATGCTCAGTGCGCTTTTTTAAGTAGGCCGCGTTGGCCTGATGTCGTTGCAGTTTGTTTGTTTGCGTCGTCATTTACGCTCTCCGGCCATGCCATTGATGCCATAGACGGTGCTATGGCGCTGCGTCGGTCGACAACATGGGGGCTGCGGATAAGCGGATGACTCTCGCCATACAGCTGGCCGAACTGACCTCTGGGCGAATTAAGCGCTGATGAGAGAAAAAGCGAAACTGTCAAAGTTGACAGGTGGGGATTAATACAGGGATCTGCAAAACCGTGACAACCGGCGATACCCAAGCACGTTCAAGTTAGATAACGACCGGTCGCCACAGGTTGAGTCAGCGCTGGCCGGTAGCCGTCCGCCAGACCCGAGCAATGTCTGTCGCCCGTTCACGCAACAAACGCGGAGCCTCGGTACACGCCTGCTCCAGTGTCATTGGCCCGCTCGTCAAAGCGAACGCGGCGTCGATGCCATGTTCGTACAACGCCTGGTAGCCTTCACCCAGTGTGCCGGCGATGACGATGACCGCAACGCCCTGTTCTTGAGCGATGCGGGCAACACCAAACGGTGTCTTGCCGCGCAATGTTTGCGCATCGAAACGACCTTCACCGGTGATCACCAGATCGGCACCCACCACCGCCTCGGCCAGACCCACCAGCTCCGCCACCACTTCAACCCCTGCCATGAATTGCGCCCCGAGAAACGCCTTGGCGGCAAACCCAAGGCCGCCCGCCGCACCGCTGCCCGGTTCGTCGCGTACGTCTTGTGCCAAGGCGTTTGCGCAGTGATTGGCAAAGTGCCCGAGGGCTCGGTCCAGCTGTTCGACCTGTGCAGTCGTTGCGCCTTTTTGCGGGCCAAAAATGGCGGAGGCTCCGTGAGGACCGCAGAGTGGATTGTTCACGTCCGCTGCAATGTCGAAGCGCACTTCGGCCAGACGCGGATCGATGCCGGTCAGATCAATGCGGGCCACCTGCGCCAGCGCCAGACCACCGGGTTGCAATTGCTGGCCCTGTGCATCGAGCAGCTTCACGCCCAAGGCTTGCATGGCGCCTGCGCCGGCGTCGTTGGTGGCGCTGCCGCCGATGGCCAGGATCACCCGCTGCGCACCCGCATCCAGTGCCGCACGAATCAACTCGCCGGTGCCGAAGGTGCTGCTGATGCAGGCATCGCGCTGAGCCAGAGGGACCAACTGCAAACCACTGGCCTCGGCCATTTCGATGATCGCGGTGTGGTTATGGGGCAACCATCCCCAGGCGGCATTGACCGTTTCGCCCAGTGGCCCGCGAACGTCGGTTCGGCGCAGCTCGCCATCGCATGCCGCGAGCACTGACTCGACCGTCCCTTCCCCGCCGTCGGCCATTGGGCATTTGATCAATTGTGCATCGGGCCAGACTTCGGCCAAACCCAGGGCAATGGCATCGGCTACGCCTTGTGCGCTGAGACTGTCTTTGAACGAATCGGGGGCGATGACGATTTTCATGGGCGTTCTCCAGTTCCAATGCGCTCATCCTGCCAGCCGGCCGGAACAATAACGCCGGGCTGCTGCACAAGCGGCACTGAGGATTATTGTTCATTCACACAAACCCGCTGCCTACTGTAGGAGCGAGCTTGCTCGCGAAGGATTCAAGGGCGTCGCGTTTATCCAGGTATTACGCGTTATCGTTAACGTCCATCGCGAGCAAGCTCGCTCCTACGGGGGCTGGTCGTTTCTTTACGGGAGGGCTTCGGTTTGGGGGAGCAGTTGCACGCCGAGGTAGAGCGCGAGCATGCCGTCCAGCTTCAGTGGATCTACGCCGCTGAGTTCGGCAATGCGCTCCATCCGATAGCGCAGGCTGTTGCGGTGAATGCCCAAGGCGTCGGCACAGGCCTGGCTTTGCCCATCGTGTTCACACCAGCTGCGCAGGGTCGCCAGCAGTTGGCCGTTATTGTCCCTGGCGATGACCTGGCGCAACGGGTTGAGCAGCTCGTCCAGCGCATCGTCGTTGCGATGACGCCAGAGCATCACCGGCAATCGGTAGCGATCAAGGGTCAACAAGCGCGACTGCGGCAACACCTCGCGCCCGTAGGCAAGCAAGTCACCGACCCGACGATAGCAGCGGCGCAACCCCAGCAAGCCATCGGCCTGCCCGCCCACGGCGATGCGCAGAATGTTCCAGCCCAGGCCATCGAGTTTCTCCAGCAGCCGATCATTTTCGACGCTCTGGCTGGCAGGCCTGCACCACAGCAACGACGACTTGGCCGGACTCACGCACCAGCTATCCGGATAGCGCGACATCAGCCAGGCGCTGAGCGCCTCGACGGTGTGCCCAGGACCGTGCTCCGTGCCCAGTTCGAACAGGTATGGCACCCGCGTCATCTGCGGCTTGAGCCCCAGCTGTTGCGCCTCGTCGATCAGCCGTGGCGAACTGCCGGCCTCGCTGAGCAACAGCGCCAGCAAGTCATCGCAACGCTGGCGCCGCCATTGCTGCTCGGCCTGCTGGTTGCGCTGGCCCACCAGCATCTCGGCGGTCATGCGCACCAGTTCGGCGTAGGTGCGCAATTGCTCGGGTTCGCCGGTGATGCCCAGCACGCCGATCAAGCGCTGGTCGAGCATCAGCGGCAGGTTGATGCCCGGCTGCACGCCTTTGAGGTGGATCGCGGTCTGCGCATCGATCTCGACCACGCGACTGTT
Organism: Pseudomonas sp. YuFO8; assembly: GCF_035065025.1. NCBI lineage: Bacteria > Pseudomonadati > Pseudomonadota > Gammaproteobacteria > Pseudomonadales > Pseudomonadaceae > Pseudomonas > Pseudomonas sp. YuFO8. The sequence continues at coordinate 18,202 of NZ_JAXDEQ010000003.1, forward strand.
GGCCAGCACCAGTTGCGCGCCTTCATGCCGGGTGTTGACCCGCTCCGGTTCGCCGCTGCCGAGGATCAGGCCCTGGCTGTCCATGACGTTGACGTTGTACGGCAGGATGGCCATCGCCCGGTCGACGATGTCCTGGGCCAGGTCGTGATCGAGTTCGAACATAGCGGTAATCCTGAAAAGCGTGATGGGACAGGTAGTTCCAGAGAATCTCCCACATTTTTGCTGCACCGTGTTCGATAAATCAGTTTGATCCACAGGCGGGTTCTGGTATTTGTTTGAGCCCTTCCCTGCGGCAAAAGGATTTCCTCATGAGCTACCGCACACTGGGTCAGTCGGGTTTGCAGGTGTCCACCCTGACCCTGGGCACCATGATGTTCGGCGAACAGACCAGCACCGAGGATTCCCTGCGGATCATCGACAAGGCCTGGGACCAGGGCATCAACTTCATCGACACCGCCGACGTCTACACGGGTGGGCGCTCGGAAGAAATCGTCGGCGAAGCAATCGCCGGCAACCGCCACGAATGGGTGCTGGCGACCAAGGTCGGTTTCGGCCCGGCGGACGGTGTGCCGAACCGCAGCGGTTTGAGCCGCAAGCATGTGTTCAATGGCATCGACGCCAGCCTGACGCGGTTGGGCACTGACTACCTCGACATCTATTACCTGCACCGCGAGGATCACAACACGCCGCTGGAGGTTACGGTCTCAGCGATTGGCGATCTGATTCGCCAGGGAAAAATCCGCTATTGGGGGCTGTCGAACTATCGTGGCTGGCGCATCGCCGAAGTGATTCGCGTGGCCGACAAGCTCGGTGTCGACCGGCCGGTGATCAGCCAGCCGCTGTACAACATCGTCAACCGCCAGGCCGAAACCGAGCAGATCACTGCCGCGCAAAATTATGGTCTCGGGGTGGTGCCCTACAGCCCGTTGGCCCGCGGTGTGCTCAGCGGCAAATATGCGCCGGACGTAAAACCGGACGCCAACAGCCGCGCGGGTCGCTCGGACAAACGCATCCTGGAAACCGAATGGCGCGCCGAGTCCTTGCGCATCGCCCAGCAGATCCAGCAATACACCCAGGAACGCGGTGTGGGCATCGTCGAGTTTGCGATTGCCTGGGTGCTGAACAACAGCGCCGTGACCTCGGCCATCGTCGGGCCGCGCACCGAAGAACAGTGGGATGCCTACACCAAGGCGCAGGCGGTGAAGATTACGGCTGAGGATGAGGCGTTCATCGATTCGCTGGTGACGCCGGGGCATGCGTCGACGCCGGGGTTCAATGATGTGAGCCACTTCGTGTCCGGCCGTAAACCCCATAATTAAACACCCCTGTAGGAGCGAGCTTGCTCGCGATGGTGGTCAACGATAACGCGGGGAGACTGAATGCCCGCGGTGACCATTCGCTCATCGCGAGCAAGCTCGCTCCTACAGGGTCGTTGTAAATATTGATCATCCGGCCAATATTCAGCACAAAAACCACGTATCCTCCGCACCCCGTTTTACGTTCAACCTCGCGAGGACAGCTTGTCTAAAGGTATCGCTTTATCGGTGTCAGCCTCGGTGCTGTTTGCCGTCATGTATTACTACACTTCGTTGCTCAAGCCCTTGAGCGGCGTGGAGATTTTCGGCTGGCGCATGCTGTTGACGGTGCCGTGCATGACGGTGTTCATGCTCGTATCCGGGGAATGGCGGCGGGTGATCGACCTGCTGCGCAGGATTGGCGCGCACCCGAAGCTGATCGGCGGCCTGATACTGTCGGCAGCGCTGCTGGGTGTTCAACTCTGGCTGTTCATGTGGGCCCCGCTCAATGGCTACAGCCTCGATGTGTCCCTGGGCTACTTCCTGTTGCCGCTGGCCATGGTCCTGACCGGGCGTATCGCCTACGGCGAACGGCTGTCCTACCTGCAAAAAGTCGCGGTGTTCTTCGCCAGCCTCGGCGTGGTCAACGAGCTGTATCAGGTCGGCGGATTTTCCTGGGCGACACTGGTGGTGGTCATCGGCTATCCCCTGTACTTCGTGCTGCGCAAATGGCTGAAGGCCGACAACCTTGGCGGGCTCTGGGTGGACATGACCCTGATGCTGCCGATCGCCTACTGGTTCGTGCACGGTGGCGAGCAAGGTTTCGGTGTCTTCGATCAGCATCCGGCGCTGGCGTGGCTGATTCCATTGCTTGGTCTGATCAGTGCGTCGGCGCTGGTGGTCTACATCATCGCCAGTCGCTTGCTGCCGTTCAGTCTGTTCGGGCTGTTGAGTTATGTCGAGCCGGTGTTGTTGCTGGGGGTGGCGTTGTTGCTGGGGGAAAGTATCAAGCCCGGTGAATGGCTGACCTATATTCCGATCTGGATGGCGGTAGTGGTGTTGGTGTTTGAAGGGTTCAAGCATCTCGTTCGGCATCGCCGACCTTAAATCCAACACAAATGTGGGAGCTAGCCTGCTGGCGATGGCGTCTTCAGTTTCAACATTGATGTTGACTGACAGACCGCAATCGCTAGCAGGCTAGCTCCCACAGTTTTTCGGTGTAACGGTTTAGTCGGTGGAAAGAACACCACGACGAACCTGATCCCGCTCAATCGACTCAAACAACGCCTTGAAGTTGCCTTCACCGAAACCGTCATCCCCTTTACGCTGGATGAATTCGAAGAACACCGGCCCCATCAGGGTTTCCGAGAAGATCTGCAGCAGCAGGCGCTTGTCGCCCGACTCGGACGAACCGTCCAGCAGAATGCCGCGCGCTTGCAACTCGCCCACTGGCTCACCGTGGTTGGGCAAACGGCCTTCGAGCATTTCGTAGTAAGTGTCCGGCGGCGCGGTCATGAAGCGCATGCCGATGCTTTTCAGGTGATCCCAGGTCTTGAGCAGATCATCGGACAGGAAGGCCACGTGCTGGATGCCCTCGCCGTTGAACTGCATCAGGAACTCTTCGATCTGCCCGGCGCCCTTGGACGACTCTTCGTTCAACGGGATGCGGATCATGCCGTCCGGGGCGGTCATGGCCTTGGAGGTCAGGCCGGTGTACTCACCCTTGATGTCGAAGTAGCGGATTTCACGGAAGTTGAACAGCTTCTCGTAGAAGTTCGCCCAGTAAGCCATGCGACCGCGATACACGTTGTGGGTCAGGTGGTCGATGATCTTAAGGCCAGCACCGACCGGGTGACGGTCAACGCCTTCCAGGAACACGAAGTCGATGTCATAGATCGAGCTGCCTTCACCGAAACGGTCGATCAGGTACAGCGGCGCGCCGCCGATGCCCTTGATCGCCGGCAGGTTCAGCTCCATCGGGCCGGTCTCGATGTGGATCGGTTGGGCGCCGAGTTCCAGGGCGCGGTTGTAGGCCTTTTGCGAATCCTTGACGCGGAACGCCATGCCGCACACCGACGGGCCGTGCTCGGCGGCGAAGTACGAGGCGACGCTGTTGGGTTCGTTGTTGAGGATCAGGTTGATCGCGCCCTGGCGATACAGGTGCACGTCCTTGGAGCGATGGGTCGCGACCTTGGTGAAGCCCATGATCTCGAAGATCGGCTCCAGGGTATTGGGGGTCGGCGATGCCAGTTCGATGAACTCGAAGCCCATCAGGCCCATTGGGTTTTCGTATAAATCTGCCATGGTTGGCGCCTCATCATGCTTTTGGAATTAACAAAGGTTAGTTGCCAGCAATGCTGAGACCGGTGGGTGGCGCACAGGAGATGCCCCGCACGCTGCGGGCGAGGAAGTCACCGTAGATCAATTGAAACCCGAATATCTTCATTGTCGACCCGAGGCTCTGAGGGCGAGGCTTCTGCTGCCAGAAGACGATTATTATTGTATGCGTAACCTGATTCTACACAGCGTAAATCAATTTGTCCGCCTCCTGTATCAAATCCCCTTTTTCCCTCACCGTGCAAGGGGTTTGTTGCACAGGTAAATCCCCGCCAGGATCACCCTGTTCACGCGTAGACATCGTTTTTTCCTGAAGGGCCAACTATCCTGCCCCGTACCTGAACTCTTCATGGGAGGCCTCACGCCCCGCCAGCCTTTGAGAGCCCGACTTCATCGATACAGGTTTCGCGAATGCCACTGAAAACCAAAGCCCGACAACGCCGCATGAGGGTCGCCGTGACCCTGTTGAGTGGACTGCTCCCGATCCTGCTGGGTTTTGCCATTCTGCATATGCAGGCCGAACGTGTACTCCGGCACAGTACCGAGCACACCGCCGAGGAAGCGCTTCGCCAGTTCGAACTGATGCTCGACAACACCGCCCAGGCAGCGCGCGAATTATTGCCGTTGGCCGGCCAGAGTTGCATTGACGTCAACCTGGCATTGCGCGAGCAGGTAACAAAGCGTCCATTCGTGCGCTCAACCAACCTGCTGTGGGACGACACTATCTATTGCAGTTCCCTGTTCGGCGATTATCACGAAAAAATCGCTTCGGGAGACTTTGCCAACGGCCAGCTGTTGCTGATGAAGGGCAACCCGGTAACGCCCGACACCGCCTTACTGGTCTATAGAATCAGCGACGGCAAACGGGGCGCCATGAGCACGCTGGACGGATACCACCTGAGTAATCTCTTGCGCCTGATCGGGCGACAGAAACTGCTGTTGTTGCAAGTAGGACCTAACTGGTTGTCCGCCGACGGTAGTTTTCACGTTGGCGACCCACCCGAGTTCCCCGTCGCAGAAAACAGTCTGACCTCTTCGCGTTATCCCTTCAGTGTGAAGGCCGGTTTCCCCGCAGGCGAAGTGTGGCGGTACATGAGCAGTGAATATCCGCCACTGTTCAGCTTGTTGCTGTTTTTCGGTGTGATCTCCGGTTTTATCGCGCATGTCATCCAGAAACGTTCGTCGTCCCCGACCCTTGAGATGCAACGCGCACTGGACGCGGGAGAGTTCGTGCCATATTTCCAGCCGGTGGTGCAGGCGCACAGTAAAAAGTGCAAGGGGGTCGAGGTGCTGATGCGCTGGAACCATCCCAAGGAAGGCCTGGTGCGCGCCGATCTGTTCATTCCGTTTGCCGAACACTGCGGACTGATCGTGCCCATGACCCGCTCGATCATGGAACAGACCGCCCGGCTGCTGGCACCGCGGTCGGCGTCCTTTACCGAGCCGTTTCACATCGGCATCAATATCACCGCCGATCATTGCCGTGATCTTGCACTGGTCGAGGATTGCCGCCAGTTCCTCGACGCGTTTGCCCCCGGCTCCATCCACCTGGTCCTGGAGTTGACCGAGCGCAAGCTGATCGAGCCCACGGCCATTACCCATCAACTGTTCGAGCAGTTGCATGACCTTGGCGTGATGATCGCCATCGACGACTTCGGTACAGGCCACTCGAGCCTGGGATACCTGCGCCAGTTCAACGTGGACTTCCTGAAGATCGACCAGAGCTTTGTCGCCATGATCGGCGTCGACACCCTCTCCAGCCACATCCTGGACAGCATCATCGAGCTGGCGGCCAAGCTCAATCTGGCCATGGTTGCCGAAGGGGTGGAAACCCCGGAACAAAGTGACTACCTGACCGCCCACCATGTGAACTACCTGCAAGGTTATCTATTTGGCCGACCGATGCCTGCGGCAGACTTCATTAACGCATTAAGTGATCATTAACTAGTGGCCTTTAGCAGCCAACCACTCTCTCCAAAATGTATCAAGGCACAACTCTTGTTACATGAAGAAAAAGACATGATTTACTCTTGATCAATTAACTACTACAATTTTTCATGCCTGCGCTAGATTGGCAGGTGAGCCATTTATCACCGAGTCGCTTCAAGGCTCTTGGCTTATAGCTTTGTTTGCGGTTGGTATCAGCCAAACACACTATTGGAGTAAAGATATTGTCCAGACTCGCTGAATTTCGTGCAGCTGAAAAGGCCCTTCAAGAGCAGCTCAAGCAGCTTGAATCCCTGAAGAACGATGCCGGGCTCAAGAAAGAAATCGAATTCGAAGAAAAGCTCCAGGGGCTGATGAAAACCTACGGCAAGAGCCTGCGCGACATCATCGCCATCCTCGACCCGAACCCGGCAAAATCCGGTCTGCAACAGGCCGCGCCGAAAACTCGCCGCGCTCGCGTGGTCAAGGTTTATCAGAACCCGCATACCGGCGAGCTGATTGAAACCAAGGGTGGCAACCATCGCGGGCTGAAGGCCTGGAAGGAACAATACGGTGCCGCCACCGTCGATTCCTGGCTGCGTGGCTAAACCTTCGTACTGAAAAAAAACAAAGCCCTGCACATGCAGGGCTTTTTTCATTGATAGCATCTAAATGCAAGCATCTCGGCCGATCAACCGGTACTTTCCGGGCAACTTTCTGCTTAATCCTTTTGGCTATCCAACACTCTCGGCACTGCATGAAAACGGCGCTCATTGAAGCCTTCAACTAAAGTTGCAAGCCGTTACGAGCCGCCTCTATTTCATTCTGGCTGGCCTTATAAGCCTCAGCCTGCCCGGCGTAGGAAAGAACGTACGCCTTATCGGCATCCACCGCCGCGACCAATGTTTGAGACAGCACATGCCGGCCGTTCTGGGTGATGGTGCAGGTGGTTTCCAGGGCCGCCAGGCGACTCAAGGTGGTCGAGTGAATCCGGTTGCAAACGCTTTGATAACCACCCTGGAAAAAGTCTTTCTGCACCGACTTGCGCATCTCCAGCAACACCGCTTCCAGGTTCACCTGATGACCGCTTTGCACCCGGGTCATGGTCAGTTCCATCACCATCACCGGCGTGCCTTGCGCATCATTCTTGACCGCACGCTGGCGACTGACACTGGCGCCAGCATCGCCCTGGGCAACCTCTTCGACCTGCCAGCCTGGCGGCCAGGTCACCACCGGCTCATCGGTATCAGCCTGCGCCGCGACTGAAAGCACACCACTCAAGAGAATCAACGCCCTGCACAAACCAATCATTGCAATCAACACCCGGCCAGTTAGCCCTGAAGTCTGATCCTCGACCGGCGGTCAGGCAATAGCAGGCGCTTCGAGTTTGGTGATGACGCCGTCCATGCGTATCATTGTCGTCATTCGTCAGCCCCAATTATTTTCCGGAGGGCCCATGAGCCTGCACGAACTGAACACCTTCCCCGGCGTGACCGCACAGCCTGACACCGCCACCCGGCAATTCGTCTTCAACCACACCATGTTGCGGGTCAAGGACATCACCAAGTCCCTGGACTTCTACACGCGCATCCTCGGTTTCTCGCTGGTGGAGAAACGCGATTTTCCGGAAGCGGAATTCAGCCTCTACTTCCTCGCCCTGGTCGACAAGAGCCAGATTCCGGCCGATGCCGCCGCGCGTACGCAGTGGATGAAATCGATCCCCGGCATTCTCGAGCTGACCCATAACCACGGCACCGAAAACGATCCGGACTTTGCCTATCACAATGGCAATACCGACCCGCGCGGATTCGGCCACATCTGCATCTCCGTGCCGGACATCGTCGCCGCGTGCGAGCGCTTCGAAGCGCTGGGCTGCGACTTCCAGAAGCGCCTGAACGACGGCCGCATGAAGAGCCTGGCGTTCATCAAGGACCCGGATGCCTATTGGGTTGAAATCATCCAGCCAGCCCCACTCTAACGCACACCGCCTATCCCCCTGTGGGAGCGGGCTTGCTCGCGAAAACGGTGTGTCATTCAGCAGTGATGGTGGCTGACACACCGCTTTTCGCGAGCAAGCCCGCTCCCACATTTGGAAATGTGTCGGACACAAAAAACCCCATGATCATTCATGGGGTTTTGTGTTTTCAGCGCCCGGTTTATGCCGGGGCCGAGGTGCGGATCAAGTGGTCGAATGCGCTCAGGGAAGCCTTGGCGCCCTCGCCCACTGCGATCACGATCTGCTTGTACGGCACGGTGGTCACGTCGCCAGCGGCGAAGATGCCCGGCACCGAGGTTTCGCCACGGGCATCGACGATGATCTCGCCACGGGGTGACAGCTCGATGGTGCCCTTGAGCCAATCGGTGTTGGGCAACAGACCGATCTGCACGAAGATCCCTTCCAGTTCCACGCTGCGCAATTCGTCAGTTTGACGATCCTTGTAGCGCAGGCCGTTGACCTTTTGCCCGTCGCCCGTCACTTCAGTGGTTTGCGCACTGGTGATCACGGTCACGTTCGGCAGGCTGTGCAACTTGCGCTGCAACACCGCATCGGCACGCAGTTGTACATCGAACTCCAGCAGCGTGACGTGGGAAACGATACCGGCCAGGTCGATGGCCGCTTCGACGCCGGAGTTGCCGCCGCCAATCACCGCCACGCGCTTGCCTTTGAACAACGGGCCGTCGCAGTGCGGGCAGTAGGCCACGCCCTTGTTGCGGTACTCCTGCTCACCGGGCACGTTCATTTCGCGCCACCGCGCACCCGTGGCCAGGATCACGGTCCTGGCTTTCAGCTTCGCGCCGCTGGCGAACTGAACTTCATGCAGCTCGCCGTCTTTTCCCGGCAGCAGCTTGTCGGCGCGTTGCAGGTTCATGATGTCCACGTCGTACTGCTTGACGTGCTCTTCCAGGGCGACAGCCAGTTTTGGCCCTTCGGTTTCCTGCACGGAGATGAAGTTTTCGATGGCCATGGTGTCCAGCACCTGCCCACCAAAACGCTCGGCCGCGACACCGGTGCGAATGCCTTTGCGCGCAGCATAGATCGCCGCCGCAGCGCCCGCCGGGCCACCGCCGACCACCAGCACGTCAAAGGCTTCCTTGGCGCTGATCTTCTCGGCCTGGCGCTCGATGCCGCTGGTATCGATCCTGGCGAGAATTTCTTCAAGGCCCATGCGGCCCTGGCCGAAGTTCACGCCGTTGAGGTAGATGCTCGGTACCGCCATGATCTGGCGCTCATCGACTTCTGCCTGGAACAGCGCGCCGTCGATGGCGACGTGGCGAATGTTGGGGTTGAGTACCGCCATCAGGTTCAACGCCTGGACCACGTCCGGGCAGTTCTGGCAGGACAGCGAGAAATAAGTCTCGAAGTTGAACTCGCCCTTGAGCGAGCGGATCTGTTCGATCACTTCGACACTGGCCTTGGAGGGGTGACCGCCGACTTGCAGCAAGGCCAGCACCAGGGACGTGAATTCGTGGCCCATCGGGATGCCGGCGAAACGCAGGCTGATATCCGCGCCCGGGCGGTTGATCGAGAACGATGGCTTGCGGGCGTCATCACCGTCGTCGAGCAAGGTAATCTGGGTGGAAAGACTGCTTACGTCTTTCAGCAGTGCGAGCATTTCCTGGGATTTCGCACCGTCGTCGAGGGAGGCAACGATCTCGATCGGCTGGGTGACCCGTTCCAGGTACGATTTCAACTGGGTTTTAAGATTGGTGTCCAACATACGGGCGATTTCCTTGAATGTGTGGCATAAAAAAACGCCCGAGCGAATCTCGCCCGGGCGTTTTTAGTGGGCGGTGCAGCTTGCTTAGAAGGTGCGGAAGTCCGCCCTGATGAAGCGCGTCACGGACTTAGATCTTGCCGACCAGGTCCAGGGACGGCGCCAGCGTGGCCTCGCCTTCTTTCCACTTGGCTGGGCAGACCTGGCCCGGGTGAGCAGCGACGTACTGGGCCGCCTTGATCTTGCGCAGCAGCTCGGAAGCATCACGACCTACACCGCCGTCGTTCAGCTCGACGATCTTGATCTGGCCTTCAGGGTTGATCACGAAGGTGCCACGGTCAGCCAGGCCAGCTTCTTCGATCAGCACGTCGAAGTTGCGGGAGATGGCGTGGGTTGGGTCGCCGATCATGGTGTACTGGATCTTGCCGATGGCTGGCGAAGTGTTGTGCCAGGCAGCGTGGGCGAAGTGGGTGTCGGTGGAAACGCTGTAGATCTCGACGCCCAGTTTCTGGAAAGCGTCGTAGTTGTCAGCCAGGTCTTCCAGTTCGGTCGGGCAAACGAAGGTGAAGTCGGCCGGGTAGAAGAACACCACGGACCACTTGCCTTTCAGGTCGGCGTCGGAAACTTTTACGAAGTCGCCGTTTTTGAATGCGTCAGCTTTGAATGGTTTAACTTGGCTGTTGATGATAGGCATCGTTGACTCTCCGTCAGGGGTTAAGAAGTTGATGGAGAGACTTTACCCACTCGACGGACGGTTGGCTCATTGGCAAACCTCATGCCGCTGATTGGCTTTCGCTATTAGCCAACAGTATTAATAGAAGAAAAGCGAATTTACGCCTCGATTGGCTTTTCCGCGAGACGGGCCATGCCGGGAAAGGGACTGGCTTCGATGTAGCGCATGGCGGACTTGATGTCCTTCCAGCCGACGTAGCTCATCAATGACTTCAAGTCCCATCCGCTCTGGTGTGCCCACGAGGCAAACCCACGGCGCAGGGAGTGGCTGGTGTAGTGCTCGGCGGGTATGCCGGCGCGCTCCAGCGCCTGGCGCAATAGCGGGATCACGCTGTTGGCGTGCAGGCCCTCCTCGCTCAAATGCCCCCAGCGATCAATGCCACGGAACACCGGCCCGCGAACCAGCGCGGCCTCGGTGATCCAGTCGATGTAGGCCTGCACCGGACACAACCGCTGCAACGCGGGGGTCTGGTAGGTCTTGCCGAGGTTTTCCCGATCGCTCTTGCTGAGGGGTAAGTACAGCGTGATGCCGGAACCCGCGCTCGCCTGGACATGCTCGATCTGTACGCGGCATAACTCATCGCTGCGAAAACCACGCCAGAAGCCCAGCAGGATCAACGCCGTGTCGCGCCTGGCCCGCAGCAACCCCGGTCGATCGCCTTGCGCCCGGGCGGTTTGCGCTTCCAGCTCGAGCCAGGCCACCACCTGCTCCAGATGCTGCAGCTGCAGCGGCTCGGCCTGTTTTTCCTGGGCCGGATGCAGCGCCCGAATGCCCTTGAACACCTTGCGCACCACCGGCGCCTTGGTGGGGTCGGCAAACCCCTGGCTGTTATGCCACTGCGCCAGCGCGGACAAGCGCAGCTTCAAGGTGTTAATCGACAGCACACCCGCGTGGGCCACCAGATAGCGCGCCACGCTGTCGCCGGTTGCCGGCAGGAAACCGCCCCAACTCACCTCGAAATGCTCGATGGCCGCCCGATAGCTACGGCGGGTGTTGTCGCGCGTGGCGGCTTGCAGGTAACGATCCAGCTCGCTCATGTAAATAACCTTGCTTCAACTGTAGGAGCGAGCTCGCTCGCGATGGACGTTAACGATGACGCTGGCCAGGTGGATGTACGCGGTGCCGGTGTTTGTGTACGGATCTGGAGGCGCGAACGCCTCAAAATCGATATGACACGGGGTAATACCAGTATATCCCGTATCAGGATAATCAGATATCAAGCTTCATCAAATGAATGGTACAATGTGTATATACGTGGTACGTACCACACAGTAAAAACGCAGGAGTTCTCATGGCCCGTGTCGGCGTGAATAAACAAGTGGTGCAAGCGGCGCGGTTGGCGATCATTGCCCGTGGCGAAAACCCCAGCATCGATGCCGTGCGCATCGAAATGGGCAATACCGGTTCGAAAACCACGATCCACCGCTATATGAAAGAGCTCGACGACAGCACCCCGGACCCTGACGAGGCGCCGTCCGAGCCGATCGACGACGAGTTGCTGGCCCTGGTGACGCGCCTGGCACAGCGCCTTAAAGAGCAGGCGCAGGAACCGATCGACCAGGCCCGCGAGCAGTACGAGCAACAACGCAAGGCGCTGGAATTGCAGCTGCAACAGGCCGAGCAAGCCAATACGCAATTGCAGCAACACTACGAACTGCAAAGCCTGGCCCTGACCCAGGAATCCGAGGCACTGCAAAGCACCCGCGATCAACTTCAGGGCGAACAGACCCGCAATGCCGGACAGAGCCAGGCATTGGCTGATTTCGAATTGCGTTTGCGAGACAAGGACGAGCAGATTCGCTCGCTCGAAGAGAAACACCTGCACAGCCGTGACGCCCTGGAGCACTACCGCAACGCGGTCAAGGAGCAGCGCGAGCAGGAGCAAAGCCGCCACGAAGGTCAGGTGCAGCAACTGCAGATGGAGTTACGCCAGGCTCAGCAGAGTGCCTTGGTGCGCCAGGACGAAATCACCCAGTTGCACCGCGACAACGAACGCCTGCTGACGGAGAACCGCGGCACCTTGCGCGAGCTGAGCCTATTGCAAGAGCAGCTCAAGCAAAGCAATACCCGCCAGGATCAACTGCTCGACCAGGCCAACCGGGTCGACAGCGAACGCACCCTCCTCCAGGAACGCCTGCGTGTCGCCATGCTGGAAAGCCAGGCGCTCAAACAGAGCGTCGAGGAGCAAACGCAGGCGAACAAGTCACTGGAAATCGAACTGCTGAAAACCCAGGCAGAGCTGGAAGAAAGCGTACGCCTGGCCGCTGCCGTTGCAGTAGCGCCAGGCGTCGCCAAGGGCGATTAAGCGCCGACCGGTGTCCGCAGGGTGACGAACTCTTCGGCGGCCGTCGGGTGCACACCGATGGTTTCGTCGAAGTGGCGCTTGGTGGCGCCGGCCTTCAAGGCGATGGCCAGGCCCTGGACGATTTCGCCAGCCTCGGGACCGACCATGTGGCAACCCAGCACCTTGTCGGTCTGGGCGTCCACCACCAGCTTCATCAGCGTGCGCTCCTGGCATTCGGTCAGGGTCAGCTTCATTGGCCGGAAACGGCTTTCGAAAATCTGCACCTCGTGGCCAGCTTCCCGCGCTTCCTCCTCGGTCAGACCCACCGTGCCGATGTTCGGCAGGCTGAACACCGCCGTCGGGATCATCTTGTAGTCCACCGGGCGATACTGCTCAGGCTTGAACAGGCGTCGCGCCACCGCCATGCCTTCGGCCAGCGCCACGGGCGTCAGCTGCACCCGGCCGATCACATCGCCCAGGGCCAGGATCGAAGGCTCGGCCGTCTGGTACAGGTCATCCACCTCGACGAAACCTTTCTTGTCGAGCTTCACCCCGGTATTTTCCAACCCGAGGTTGTCCAGCATCGGCCGCCGACCGGTGGCGTAGAACACGCAATCGGCCTCCAGCTGCCGGCCATCCTTGAGCGTCACCTTCAGGCTGCCATCGGCTTGCTTGTCGATACGCTCGATGTCGGCATTGAATTGCAGGTCCATGCCGCGCTTGGTCAGCTCTTCCTGCAAATGCTTGCGCACGGAACCGTCGAAGCCGCGCAGGAACAACTCGCCGCGATACAGCAACGTGGTCTCGGCACCCAGGCCGTGGAAGATCCCGGCGAACTCGACGGCGATGTAACCGCCGCCTACCACCAGCACGCGCTTAGGCAGCTCTTTCAGGAAAAACGCCTGGTTGGAACTGATCGCATGCTCGTGCCCGGGAATCTCCGGAATCTGCGGCCAGCCACCGGTGGCGATCAGAATGTTTTCAGCCGTGTGGCGCTCGCCATTGATCTCGACGGTATGCGGGTCGACGATCTTGGCGTGACCTTCGTGCAACGTTACGCCGCTGTTGACCAGCAGGTTGCGGTAGATGCCGTTGAGGCGATTGATCTCGCGGTCCTTGTTGGCGATCAGCGTCGCCCAGTCGAACTGCGCCTCATCCAGGCTCCAGCCAAACCCCGAAGCCTGCTCGAAGTCCTCGGCAAAGTGCGCGCCATAAACCAGCAGTTTCTTCGGCACGCAGCCGACGTTCACACAAGTGCCGCCCAGATAGCGACTCTCGGCCACGGCCACTTTCGCCCCGAACCCGGCAGCAAACCGAGCCGCCCGCACACCGCCAGAACCGGCGCCAATCACATAAAGGTCAAAATCGTAGGCCATTTTCAATCTCCTCGGCAGGCCAATAGCATACCTGCGGACGGCCGCTGAGCAAGCGTTGTGCTGAAATGCGCAGCCCAATCTCCGTTTTCGGTCAACGCTTCTCTGCAGATTGTGTTTTCGGTATCCGCAGAGTGCGCCACGCAATCAAAATTGCCATGAGTGCCAAGCCGGACGTCACCCACGAAACCAAACCGATTCCACCTTCGAATGCCCTTCCCGCCTGCGCCATCAATTCCCCTGCTTGATCACCCGACAAGTCTGCAGCCACATGATAGGCGCCGGACAGCGTCTAGCGCTGGACGGCACTGACTCGATATGTCGAGGACGGCGCTGTGCCCGTCGATAATATCGCGGTCGAAAATCAGATAAGGCCGTGGGCGCTTGGCCGCTCCAACTGGTTGTTCGCCGGATCGCTTCGTAGCGGCAAGCGGGCAGCTGCGATCATGAGTTTGATCCAGTCGGCGCGAGTGAAAGGGCATGATCCGCATGCCAATCTCAAAGATGTTCTGACTCGGTTGCCAACGCAGCGGGCGAGTGAGATCGCTCGACTGCCGCCGCATCAGTGGGGCATTGTTAATTTATCGGAGATAGCAAACTCGTTTTAGAGCGGCCGAAAGCAAAATGACAAAAGAGACTGCACATTACATCTTGATCACAGGCGCGGCTGGTACCGGCACCTCGACCTTAGCGGCTGCTTTAGCAAAGGAACTGAGCACAACTCACCTGGAAGCAGATGATTTTTTGTGGCTGCCCAGTAACCCGCCATATCAGCATCTGGCAGACAAAACGCAACGAGGAGAGCGCTTGCTACAAGAAATGCGCTCTCATAGCCGTGCAGTGGTTGCCGGATCTGTAATGGGCTGGGGTCAACCGCTTGAGAGCGAATTTGATCTTGTGGTGTTCCTTTATCTTCCTGTTGAACTCAGATTAGAGAGACTAAAACGTCGAGAGGTAAAACGCTTCGGTCAAGCAAAGCCGGAGTTTCTGGCTTGGGCAGCTCAGTATGATGAGGGGGGCGTCCCTGGACGTAGCTTGGCCAGGCATCAGGAATGGCTGTCTACGCTTACCTGTAGTGTCTTAAAGCTTGAGGGGGACATATCCGTTACAGATCGGGTACGGCAAATACTGGATGCCGACGGACTGAACCACACACCTTCAATCATGTGAACGTGTGTTGGCTATACGCTTACTTTTAGCTGCCTCCATCCCCCTGTAGGAGCGAGCTTGCTCGCGATGGAGGTCAACGATGACGCGGGGATCCTGACACCACGCGGTGATCTCATGTTCTTCGCGAGCAATCGAGCGTCGACCGGCTGCTCCTTCAGGCTTTTCCAAGTGACTCGCTGTAGGAGCGAAACCATAAGTGGCCGTTACCGCAGGAATGGATATGTACTCGGTCAACAAAATCCAGGTCGACTTTCAGGCCGCCATCGCCAGCAGGCTGGCTCCCACAGTAGATCGAGTACTGCTGCGAGAGATACTTCGGCGGTCACTCCGCTATCGCTGGCAAGCCAGCTCCTACAGGGGATCGGGTGCAGCAACGAAAGGTTGGTGGGTTGTCAGGACGCCATCGCCGGCAGGCCAGCTCCCACAAAAGCAAACGCCCCGATCAAGTCGGGGCGTTTCTTTAAACCTTCTTCAGCTTGATTAAAGCCTGTGAAGATCGCTTTTCAATACAAGCGGCCGGGGCGCTATCAGTAAGCCTTGCCCGTCTTGTAGAAGTTCTCGAAGCAGAAGTTGGTCGCGTCGATGTAACCTTCGGCGCCGCCGCAGTCGAAACGCTTGCCCTTGAACTTGTAGGCCATCACGCAGCCGTTCTGGGCCTGTTTCATCAGGGCGTCGGTGATCTGGATTTCACCGCCCTTGCCTGGCTCGGTCTGTTCGATCAGGTCGAAGATGTCCGGGGTCAGGATGTAGCGACCGATGATGGCCAGGTTCGATGGCGCATCTTCCGGTTTTGGTTTTTCCACCATGCTGTGTACGCGGTAGATGTCGTCGCGGATCATCTCGCCGGCGATCACGCCGTACTTGTTGGTCTCTTGCGGGTCGACTTCCTGGATGGCCACGATCGAGCAGCGGAACTGCTTGTACAGCTTGACCATCTGGGTCAATACGCCGTCGCCATCGAGGTTGACGCACAGGTCGTCCGCCAGTACAACGGCGAAGGGTTCGTCGCCGATCAGCGGACGGCCGGTCAGGATCGCGTGGCCCAGGCCTTTCATTTCGGTCTGGCGGGTGTAGGAGAACGAGCAGTTATCGAGCAGCTTGCGGATGCCGACCAGGTACTTTTCCTTGTCGGTGCCCTTGATCTGGTTTTCCAGCTCGTAGCTGATGTCGAAATGGTCTTCCAAGGCGCGCTTGCCGCGACCGGTGACGATGGAAATCTCCGTCAGGCCAGCGTCCAGTGCTTCTTCGACGCCGTACTGGATCAGTGGCTTGTTTACCACCGGCAGCATTTCCTTGGGCATGGCTTTGGTCGCTGGCAGGAAGCGAGTGCCGTAACCGGCTGCTGGAAACAAGCATTTCTTGATCATATAAGTCCTTGAAAGGGCTGTGTGTACGAGTTTCGGCGCAGTCTAATCAGGCGGCGTACACCTTACAATGCCCCGCACTGGCTAACCGATGCCATCATAGAGAAATATTCTCGCTGTTAGTTCCGCAGCGAGCACCGCGAATGGATCAGCAGCCTGTTATTGATAGCAGAGTCCACCAGACTTGCACGACAAGTCAACCAACGGGCAAGCGCACCACCGTGCGCCCATCGGCACCCGAACGGTGCATTTGGCGGTATCATGGCGCCATTGAACCAGCCAGCGAGGCAAATAGATGTCAGAAGCAAAAAGCGTCAACGGGTACTTGATCAATAAGGCCAAAGACGGCCAGTGGTGGGTAGCCGGCGTTGGCGGCGAGAACATTGCCGGACCTTTCCCATCCGAAGCCATGGCGATCGAAGTGGCATCGGTGTTGCAACTGGAACACCCGGCACCGAAACGACGGGGCAAGGACAAGAACTGATCCGGCCCGACGCCCTGCCCTTGTGCAGGGCTTTTTTTGCGAATGCCGGAAGAAGTGGCCTTTCGCTATAACCTTTTGCCGCCCACGCTGTCACAGGCTTTGCCCTCTCTTCCTGACGACGACAACGACATGACCAAATTTTTGCCGCTGATTGCGGTGCTGGCCCTCAGTGGCTGCGCAACCTCCGAAACCACTTACCTGAACAATGGCGAACAAGGCCTGGCGATCGACTGCTCCGGCGAGGCCAATTCCTGGGCGACCTGTTACGAAAAGGCCGATGCCTCCTGCGCCGGTACCGGCTACCGGATCGTCGGCACTGACGGCACACCTTCCCCTGAGGAAAGCGACAAGACCCTGGGCGTCGACGTTGGCAACTTCAAGAACCGCAGTGTGGTGGTGGTCTGCAAATAGGGCCGCGTGCCCTACATGTGGATTTCCGCGAACTTGATCCCCAGGCCGCGTACGGTCTCGACCAACTCGTCGAGACTGCCGAAGGATTCGACTTCGTCGCTATCGTCCACCAGGAAAAAACTGCGCCCGGCGCTTTTCTTGAAAAACACGATCCATTCACCCGGATTCGCCGGGTTCTGAATCACATGGGTGGCGCAGATGTGGCCCTCTGCGTGCCGCTCCCGTACCTTCTCTCGCTTCATGCTCGACTCCAGAAATGACAATGCCGCCAAAAGCCTTGCTTTGGCGGCATCGGTGCTGACGGTCGACAGTCTATCAGCCGGAAATACACGCCGTGGCGGCATCGCGAACATCGAAGGGGCGAATTGGCACGTTGGAGATGCGCTCATGCAGCTTGATGCTGCTGCCGCCGGAGCGATCCTCGATATCAAACACCGCCGCCGGGCCGGATGACAGCTTCTGCGGCACGATCACTCGCACCCCGTCTTTCTGCTCCTCGATTTGCAAGGCACCACGGCTCTCGGCGAGTTTTTCGCTCAGGCACTGCGCGTACTCATGGGGCTTCTTGCCTGAAATCACACTCATGGTCGGCAACGTCTGGTTGATCTCCGAGACGCTTGCACAACCACTGATTGCCAAGACCGACAAGCCAAAAATGCCCCACTTCATATGAAACCTCCGTTAAAGACCCTCCGACAGCTCAAACACGGGTTTTCTCCAAGGCGCAGTGCTTTTTTCTTCCCGGGTGCGCGCAATCTGCGTTTTTATTGCTCCACCGGGCCCGCACAGCCGGATAATAACGCCTCAGGGCTGATAAACTGCGCCAATCGACCATGCTATCGTTTTGATTTTGTAGAAAAAGCCCTTCTGGAGGCGCCTCATGAAATTTATCCACCAGCGCGAGCACCTCAACGAAGACGACATCGTCGTCATTCAATGCTCGCAAACGTGCAACATACGCTTGATGAACGACGCCAACTTCCGCAGCTTCAAGAATGGCGGCCGTCACACCTATCACGGCGGCGCGTTCGACACCTTCCCGGCCCGCATCACCGCGCCGAGCACCGGGTTCTGGAATATCACCATCGACACGGTCAACCGCCGGCCGATCAGTGTGACGCGCAAACCGACCCTGACGCACTCCATCAAGATCATCCGCCGCTCCAGCTCGAAACTGAGCTGAGCAGCGACTCACTACGCAGACAGACAGGTATGACCGTGGCCCAGACGACCAAATACGTCATCAAGTACAAACTCAATGGCGAACGCCGCTTCGAATTCGCCCAGCTGGAAAACGGCACGGCAGAAGAAGCCAAAGCCGCGCTGGACGCCCTGCATGGCCAGGAAGACGTCATCAGCGACATCAGCGTCAGCAAAGCGCTGTAACATTGTTCCCAGCGAACATGGACGTCTGCTCCCCGCCGACATTTGACCGCAAGTGTCGGAGTGTTCAAATCGGCAATGCCGCTTAGTCTCGCCACCTCAATGACCTGAGGGCCTCGGCAATGAGCGAGCAATATCTGGACAAGCTGGACTGGCCCCTGCTGGAACAGCAACTCGATCAGGACGGCTGCGCGGTCATCGCGTCGCTGTTGAGCCACAAGGCCTGTGACCGGATCAGCGCCTTGTACGGCCAAACCGAACCCTTTCGCTCGCAGGTGATCATGGCCCGCCACGGTTTTGGCCGTGGCGAGTACAAGTATTTCGACTACCCCTTGCCGCCGCTGGTGGCCCGCCTGCGCAGTGTGCTGTACCCGCGACTGGTTCCGATTGCCAATCGCTGGCATGAGCAGATGGACCTGCCGAGCCGTTTTCCCGACAGCCACCCGGCCTTCCTCGAGCGTTGTCATGCCGCCGGCCAGCAGCGTCCTACACCGCTGTTGCTACAATATGGCCCCCAGGACTACAACTGCCTGCACCAGGATCTGTATGGTGAGCATGTCTTCCCACTGCAGGTGGCGATTCTTCTGTCAGAACCGGGGGAAGACTTCACCGGCGGTGAGTTCGTGCTCACCGAGCAGCGTCCGCGCATGCAGTCGCGCCCGCAGGTCATCGGTCTGAAAAAAGGCGACGGCCTGATCTTTGCGGTCAACCAGCGCCCGGTCAAAGGCGTGCGCGGTTACTATCGGGTGACCCTGCGCCACGGCGTCAGTCGCCTGCACAGCGGACAACGGCATACCCTTGGGATCATCTTTCACGACGCATCATGAGCACCATGCACCCGACCACCCTAGACCTGTTTGCCGACTTCGAGCCCGAACAGCAGCGCCGGCGCGAGCAGATCGGCGAACAATCCTACGTCCTCAGGGGCTTTGCCCTGCCCTGGCTGGAACGTTTGCTGCCGGCACTGGAAGCCGTGCTGGCGGCCGCACCGTTCCGGCAAATGGTCACCCCTGGCGGCTTCACCATGTCGGTCGCCCTGAGCAGTTGCGGAACCTGGGGCTGGACCACCGACCGCAGTGGTTATCGCTATACCCGCGACGACCCGCAGACCGGCCTGCCCTGGCCTCCCATGCCCGAGGTTTTTTTCCAGCTGGCGCAGGCGGCGGCCCGGGAGGCAGGATTTGAAGATTTCGTGCCGGACTCCTGCCTGATCAATCGTTATGTGCCTGGGGCGAAAATGTCCCTGCATCAGGACAAGGATGAAAAATCCTACGCTGCACCTATCGTTTCGGTATCGCTGGGGTTGCCGGCGATGTTCCTGTTCGGCGGCTTCGAACGCAGCGACAAGAGCCAACGGCTGCCGCTGCTGCATGGCGACATCGTGGTCTGGGGCGGCGTCGATCGCTTGCGTTATCACGGCGTCCTGCCGATCAAGGATGGCCAGCACCCGCGCCTGGGCGAACAGCGGATCAACTTCACGTTTCGGACCGCGCGCTGACGCCGTGGAGTTTGACCGCAAGCGCCGGAGTGTGGACACAGGGGCCGGCGATTAATCTGCGGCAAACGGGTCAAAGGATGTAATGCCATGACAAGCCAATCGACAATCATCAGCACCGAAAACGATCCACGCTGGGCCGCGGTTCTCGCCCGCGATCCACAGGCGGACGGGCAGTTTGTCTATGCGGTGAAAACCACCGGGATCTACTGCAACCCCAGCAGCCTCTCGCGCTTGCCGAAACCGCAGAATGTCGAATTCTTCGACAGCGCCGAATTGGCCCAGGCCGCGGGTTATCGCCCCAGCAAGCGCGCGGCAAAAGATCAGAGCGCGGTCGCCGCGCAACATGCCGCCACCGTCGCTGCCGCGTGCCGCCAGATCGAAGCCGCCGAGGCGCTGCCCGCGTTGAACGAGCTTGCTGAAGCGGCAGGTTTGAGCAGCTTTCATTTCCATCGGGTGTTCAAGTCCGTGACCGGCCTGACGCCCAAGGGT
This sequence comes from Pseudomonas sp. YuFO8, assembly GCF_035065025.1. Classification (NCBI taxonomy): domain Bacteria; kingdom Pseudomonadati; phylum Pseudomonadota; class Gammaproteobacteria; order Pseudomonadales; family Pseudomonadaceae; genus Pseudomonas; species Pseudomonas sp. YuFO8. The sequence continues at coordinate 38,665 of NZ_JAXDEQ010000003.1, forward strand.
TATGCCGCGGCCCATCGCTCGCGCCGGGTGCGCGAGCGGCTGGTGGATGGTCGCTCGGTCACCGATGCGCTGTACGATGCCGGCTTCAACTCCAACAGCCGATTCTACGAGGCGGCGGATCAGGTGCTGGGCATGAAACCCACGGATTACCGTGGTGCAGGGCAAAACAATGACATTCGTTTTGCGGTTGGCCAGTGTTCCCTCGGCGCGATTCTGGTGGCGCAAAGCGAGCGTGGCGTCTGCGCGATTCTGCTGGGCGATGATCCGCAGCAATTGGTGTGCGACCTGCAGGACAAGTTTCGCCGAGCCAACCTGATAGGTGCCGATCACGCGTTCGAACAGTTGATCGCCAGGGTCGTGGGCTTCATCGAGGCGCCGGCCCTGGGACTGGACTTGCCGCTGGATGTGCGCGGCACGGCGTTTCAAGAGCGAGTCTGGCAAGCCCTGCGGGAAATCCCCGCCGGCAGCACCGCCAGCTACGCCGATATCGCCCAGCGCATCGGCGCTCCCAAGGCTGTTCGCGCCGTGGCACAAGCCTGTGGCGCGAACAGCCTGGCGGTTGCGATTCCTTGTCACCGGGTGGTGCGCAGTGATGGCAATTTGTCGGGGTATCGTTGGGGGGTGGAGCGCAAGCGGCAATTGTTGGAACGGGAAAAACCGTGAATGGCGGTTGATGTGGTGTGGCCGCCCGCAGACCTGTAGGAGCCCGGCTTGCCGGCGAAGGCGATTTGGCGGACGCCTTCGCCGGCAAGCCGGGCTCCTACAATGTTTTGTATTGGCCGCTAGCCGGCGATCTTCCAATCAGCGATTCACATCCACCACCACCCGCCCACGCAATTGCCCCGCCAGCAGGCGCGGTGCAGCCTCGATCGCTTCGCTCAATCCGATTTCATGGCTGATCAATGGCAACAGGTCGAAGTCCAGATCCCTGGCCAAACGCCCCCACGCCTCTACACGCCGGGCTTTCGGCTGAGTCACACTGTTGATCCCGGCCAGCGTCACGCCACGCAGGATAAAGGGCGCGACGGAGGCCGGAAAATCCATGCCCTGGGCCAGACCACAGGCGGCCACGGTGCCTTCGGACTTGGTGCTGGCACAGGCATTGGCCAAAGTGTGGCTGCCCACCGAATCGATGACCGCTGCCCAACGCTCCTTGGCCAAGGGCTTGCCCGGCTCGGACAAGGTGGCGCGGTCGATGATTTCGCTGGCGCCCAGCTGCTTGAGGTATTCGTGCTCCGACAGGCGACCGGTGGAAGCGACCACCCGATAGCCGAGCTTGCTCAGCAAGGCGATGGCGAAACTGCCGACACCGCCGTTGGCACCGGTAACCAGTACTTCACCTTGATCGGGCGTCACACCGTTGCGCTCCAGCGCCATGATGCACAGCATCGCCGTGTAGCCCGCCGTGCCGATGGCCATTGCCTGTGCTTCAGTGAAGGCCTCGGGTAGCGCAATCAGCCACTCGCCCTTGAGCCGGGCCTTTTGCGCCAGGCCACCCCAATGCCCTTCGCCCACGCCCCAGCCATTGAGCAGGACTTTGTCACCGACCTTGTAGTCCGGATGCCCGCTGGCTTCGACGGTCCCTGCCAGATCGATCCCCGGCACCATCGGGAATTTTCGCACTACCGGGCTGCTGCCGGTGATCGCCAGGCCATCCTTGAAATTCAGCGTGCTGTACGCCACACGTACCGTCACGTCGCCCTCGGGCAGCTGGTCTTCTTCGATCTGTTGCAGTGTGGCCCGGTAACCGCTGTCGTCTTTGTCGATCAAAATACCTTGGAACATTGCTGCCTCCTGGTGAGATCACCCGTTGTGGTGGGATTTAAATACCATATCGCAAAAAAAATACCGTACTCGACTTTAAGCCAATATGATGGACCGCTATCAACGACGGAGGACTGCTGAAATGAGCCAATGGCCAGATACCCGCCTGCTTGACCTGCTCGGGATAGAACTGCCGATCATCCAGGCCCCCATGGCTGGCGCCACCACCGCGGACATGGTCATTGCGGCGAGCAACGCCGGCGGCCTCGGCTCGATGCCTGCCGCCATGCTGAGCGTCGAGCAATTGCGTGAAGAGCTCAAGCGCATCCGTCAAGAATGCCAGCGCCCGATCAACGTCAACTACTTCTGCCATCAACCACCGGCGGTGGACGAGCAACGCGCCCGGGACTGGAAGAACCTGCTGCAACCTTATTACCGCGAACTGGGTGTCGACTTCGATGCGCCGACGCCAGTGTCCAACCGCGCGCCGTTCGATCAGGCCGCCTGCGAAGTGGTTGAAGAATTACGCCCCGAGGTGGTGAGTTTCCACTTTGGCCTGCCGGAAAAATCCCTGCTGGATCGAGTGAAAGCCACCGGAGCAAAAGTGCTGTCCTCGGCCACCACGGTCGAAGAGGCCATCTGGCTCGAGCAGCATGGCTGCGACGCAATCATCGCCATGGGTTACGAAGCGGGCGGACACCGGGGCATGTTTCTCAGTGATGACCTGAGCAGTCAGGTTGGCACCTTCGCCCTGGTACCGCAGGTCGTCGACGCGGTGAAAGTGCCGGTGATTGCCGCTGGTGGCATAACCGATGCGCGAGGTGTGGCGGCGGCGTTCATGTTGGGGGCTTCAGCGGTGCAAGTGGGCACCGCGTACCTGTTCACGCCGGAGGCCAAGGTCAGTGCCTCGCATCACAAGGCGTTACGCACCGCCAGGGAAAGCGAGACGGCGCTCACCAATATTTTCACCGGGCGTCCGGCGCGAGGGATTATCAATCGGGTGATGCGCGAACTCGGACCGATGAGCGCCCAGGCACCGCGCTTCCCCCTCGCGGGCGGTGCATTGATGCCGTTGCGCGCCAAAGGCGAGGCAGACTTCAGTAACCTCTGGGCGGGGCAGGCGTTTACCCTGGGCGTCGAGTTGAGCAGCGCTGAACTGACCCGGCGCCTGGCCGAAGAAGGCTTGGCGAAATTGCTACATCGCTGAGGGTTTGTGGCGAGTGACAACCTCACTCGCCATAACCGCGCTGCAACGCATTCCGTTTACAGGCATTTCGCTATATATTCATCTATATAACGAATCACCCCTCGCAACACCTGCCCATGACGGAGCCGTTTCATGACCCTTCGCGCCTCACGTTTTGCCCCCACCTGCCTGGCGAGCGTGCTTGCCGTGTTTGCCTTCGGCTCCGCCCAGGCGGACGAGGTGCAGGTCGCTGTCGCTGCCAACTTCACCGCGCCGATCCAGGCCATCGCCGCCAATTTCGAGAAGGACACCGGGCACAAGCTGGTGACTGCGTTCGGTGCCACCGGCCAGTTCTACACCCAGATCAAGAATGGCGCGCCGTTCGAAGTGTTCCTCTCGGCAGACGACACCACCGCGCAAAAACTTGAAGCCGAAGGCGACGCTGTCAAGGGCTCGCGCTTCACCTACGCCGTCGGCACCCTGGCGCTTTGGTCGGCCAAGGAAGGCTACGTCGATGACAAGGGCAAAGTGCTGGCCGATAACACGTATCAGCATTTGTCGATCGCCAACCCGAAAGCCGCTCCCTACGGCCTGGCAGCGACCCAGGTACTGGCCAGGCAGGGCCTGACCGACAAGGTCAAGGACAAGATCGTCGAAGGCCAGAACATCACCCAGGCCTACCAGTTCGTGTCCACCGGCAACGCCGAACTGGGTTTTGTCGCCCTGTCGCAGATCTACAAGGACGGCAAGATCACCAGCGGTTCGGCGTGGATCGTTCCGGCCAACCTGCACGACCCGATCAAACAGGACGCGGTCATCCTCAACAAAGGCAAGGACAATCCGGCCGCCAAGGCACTGGTTGACTACCTGAAGGGGCCAAAAGCCGCTGCCATCATCAAATCCTACGGTTACCAAATCTAAATGTCGCTGACGAGTGCCGACTTTTCCGCCATCTGGCTGACCCTGAAACTGGCGTCCCTGACGACCGTCATCCTGTTGCTGGTTGGCACTCCGCTGGCGTTATGGCTTTCGCGCACCCAATCCTGGTTGCGCGGCCCGGTCGGGGCGATCGTCGCCCTGCCCCTGGTGCTGCCGCCCACGGTGATCGGTTTTTATCTGTTGCTGGCGCTCGGCCCCCACGGGTTCGTCGGCCAGTTCACCCAATTCCTGGGCCTGGGCACCCTCACGTTCAGTTTTGCAGGCCTGGTGATCGGCTCGGTGCTGTACTCGATGCCGTTCGTGGTCCAGCCGCTGCAGAACGCTTTTTCCGCCATTGGCACCCGCCCTCTGGAAGTGGCCGCGACCCTGCGCGCCGGTCCCTGGGACAGCTTTTTCAGCGTCACCTTGCCCCTGGCCCGCCCCGGTTTCATCACGGCGGCCATCCTCGGCTTCGCCCACACCGTCGGCGAGTTCGGCGTGGTGCTGATGATCGGCGGCAACATCCCCGACAAGACCCGGGTGGTCTCGGTACAGATCTACGATCACGTCGAAGCCATGGAATATGCCCAGGCCCATTGGCTGGCCGGGGTCATGCTGGTGTTCTCTTTTGCGGTGTTGCTGGCGCTGTACTCCAGCCGTAAAACCAAAGCAGGCTGGAGCTGATCGATGATTCACACGCGTCTGAAGTTGGGCTATTCGGGATTCGCCCTCGATGTCGACCTGCAGTTGCCCGGCCGAGGGGTCACGGCGCTGTACGGTCACTCCGGGTCTGGCAAGACCACCTGCCTGCGCTGCATCGCCGGGCTGGAACGGGCCGACCAGGGGTTTGTCCAGGTCAACGATGAAGTGTGGCAAGACAGCGACAAGGGAATTTTCGTCCCGCCGCACAAGCGCGCACTGGGTTACGTCTTTCAGGAAGCCAGTCTGTTTCCTCACCTGTCGGTGCTGGCCAACCTGCAGTTCGGCCTCAAGCGCATCCCCCGGCAACAGCGCCGGGTCGACATGGCCCATGCGACCGAGCTGCTGGGCATCAGCCACCTGCTCGATCGCCATCCGCAGCACCTGTCCGGCGGCGAACGCCAGCGCGTGGGCATGGCACGCGCGCTGCTCACCAGCCCGACGCTGTTGTTGATGGACGAACCCTTGGCCGCGCTGGACGCTCAACGCAAAAGCGAGATCCTGCCTTACCTGCAACGCCTGCACGATGAGCTGGACATCCCGGTGCTGTATGTCAGTCACTCCCAGGACGAAGTCGCGCAACTGGCCGACCACATCGTCCTGCTCAGCGACGGCAAGGCACTGGCCAGTGGCCCCATCGGCCAGACCCTGGCCCGCCTCGACTTGCCGCTGGCGCTGGGGGACGACGCCGGCGTGGTGATCCAGGGGCATGTCGCGGCCTATGACGCCCACTACCAGTTGTTGACCTTGCAACTGCCCGACACCGACCTGAACATCCGCGTGGCCCACACGCCGATGGCCGTGGGCCAGGCGCTGCGCTGCAAGGTTCAGGCGCGGGACGTCAGCCTGAGCCTGCACGGCGACGAACAAAGCAGCATCCTCAATCGCCTGCCGGTCACGGTGGTCAGTGAAATGGCCGCCGACAACAGCGCCCATGTACTGGTGCGCCTGGATGCCGCGGGCAGCCCGTTGCTGGCGCGCATCACCCGCTATTCCCGGGATCACTTGAACCTGCACCCGGGCCAACGACTCTGGGCCCAGATCAAGGCCGTGGCCGTGTTGGCGTAACGTCGTTGGCACGACTGGCGCGGCCTGGGGTCAATGGCTGTAACGGCCCCTCGATCCCTCGCCCAGGACAACCGCCATGCCCGATGCACTGCCCCGTGACCTGCATTACGTCGATGACACCCAGCCGGGCATCACCCGCCGGAAACTGCGCGGCAAATTCTGCTATTTCGAGCCCTCGGGCCAGCGCATCGTCGACCCGGAGGAGATCCAGCGCATCAATGCCTTGGCGGTCCCACCGGCCTACACCGACGTGTGGATCTGCACCGACCCGCGCGGCCACCTGCAAGCCACCGGCCGCGACGCCCGTGGGCGCAAGCAGTACCGCTATCACCCGCGCTGGCGAGAAGTGCGCGACAGCGACAAATACTCACGCCTGCGGGATTTCGGACTGGCCCTGCCGAAGTTGCGCAAACAGCTGGAAGCCTTGCTGGCGGCGCCGGGTTTCAGTCGCGACAAGGTCATGGCCACGGTCATCACCCTGCTCGACGCGACGCTGATCCGTGTCGGCAATGCCCAGTACGCCCGGGACAACCGCTCCTATGGCCTGACCACCCTGCGCGACCGGCATGTGGAGGTCAACGGCAGTGCGATCCTGTTCCAGTTTCGCGGCAAGAGTGGCATCGAACATCAAATTACCGTGAAGGACCGGCGACTGGCGCGGATCGTCAAGCGCTGCCAGGAGATTCCCGGGCAAAACCTGTTCCAGTACCTCGATGAAAACGGTGAGCGACACACCATCACTTCCGCCGACGTCAACGCCTACCTGCAAGACCTGACCGGCGCCGACTTCACCGCCAAGGATTACCGAACCTGGGCCGGCAGCGCCCTGGCCCTGTCGGTGTTGCGCGAGCTTGAGTGGCAACCCGAATCACAGGCCAAGCAGCATGTGGTGGCGATGGTCAAGGACGTCGCCCGGCAGTTGGGCAACACCCCGGCAGTCTGCCGCAAGTGCTACATCCACCCGGCGGTGCTCGAGGGTTTTCCCCTCGGCGCCCTGGCGCAATTGCCAAGGCCGAGGGTGCGCAAAGGCCTACGGGCCGAGGAAGTCGCGCTGGCGATGCTGCTTGAGAAAATGGCGTCTGAACCGACGAACTGACCTGCCTATTTTTTGCACGATTGCAAATGGCTTCTATAGTAGATCTGTACACGAATCAGCTGCGGTGAAGCCATGGAAGACATTTTTGTCGTCAAGCGCTGCAACAAGATCATCATCCATGGACGCCGGGCTGGAGAAACCGTGCATCAACCCGCTGACGCCGCCGTCTGGTACCGCATCGCCGATACTCGCACCAATGGCTTCATCGGCGACGGCTACGATCTTGAACGCGATGCCCAATACGTATGTCGAGAGCTCAACGCCCGATCACAAATGACGGCCCGGCAAGGCTGACGAGCATTCGCCAAGCGGTTACGGTCTATACTGAGACAGTGCTGAAGGATCAGCGCCTCATCGGTGGAAGCTCGCTGGCGGCGGGCTTTTTACTGCCAATCTTCAGGTTTCTTAACGGAGGTGTTCCCCATGTCCGAAAAAGAGTCCATCACCACCCTGCTCACCCTGCTCGACTCCCGTCAGGTTCGCCTGGCTGCCGCGTGCAAGGAAATCGCCGACTGGGTCGATCATCAAGGCGGACACCCGACTGCGCTCAGGATCCGTGACCGGCTGAACGATATCGAAAAGGATACGCCGCTGATCCGCAACACCCTGTCGGCGCTGCGGCCAGTCGATCCGCCGCTGCCACGGTTCAGATAATTGCGATTCGGATACCGCTGCACAGACACGACCTGACGCGGGACACATGACCGGCGACACTATCGTCACCGCGTGTGTGTGTCTCTGCGATTCTGGCCCCCCAACCCAGCCCGGCGCTGGGATTTTTTACGCCCTCAAGCGGCGAACGTCAGCAAGCCTGGGTTGTCCAATGATCACCTCGCCACGAAGGAGGCGTTCAGATGGTTACCCACTTCAAAGTCAGCGGGCACCTCGCCTGCGGACACACAGGCAACAACCTCACCTCAACCCGGGAACTGAATCGGGTCAAATGCAGAAGCTGTCGCAACACCGACGCTTACAAAGAGGCGCGCAAGAGCGAGCGCAACGCCGCCCGCCGCGCCGCACGCAAGGCAAGAACCCCTCATGTGCTCATAGACTGGCGCCAGGACTGGATCGAGCGACTGTCCGCCATGACAGGCCTGCAACGGCTGCCGCGGGGTTTTCATGGGCAGGGATTTGTCTAGAGGCAACAGGATCGGGGTCGATCCTGTCGACTCCGATCCTTAGTGGTCAATGGCACACCAGCCCGAGGATTTCGTGCAGTGACATGCGCTTGAAGGACTCCACCAACCTGCACCCTTCCTCTGGCCCGGACGACACCGCCAGCCGCATCGTCGCTTCGCCCAGGTGCCAGATCAAGAAAGCCGCATCCGCCAACTGCTGGGCGTCGGCGCCTGGTGTTACCCGCAACATGGCCTGGGCCAACAAGTCGCCAGCGATTCGACTCTCCTGCAGTTCCAGCTCGAGCAGTTGCTTGTCGGCCTGCATGCCGGACCAGATGTCACGCATCGCCGGTGTCGCCAGGACAATGTCGTAATACTGGTCGAGCAACGTCGAATAGGCCGCCTGCAACCCTTGCACATCCTCGACCTCCCCCAGCGCCTGTTCGATGCAGCGACGACTTTCAGCGTTATAGCGCTCGGCCAAAGTGCGGATGATCGAGCTCTTGTCGGGGAAGTATTGATAAAGCGAGCCAATTGAAATCTGCGACAGCGCGGCGATTTCACTCATCTTCACCTGGTCGCTGCCTTTGCTCGAAATCAAGTCCGTCGCCACGGCAAGTATGCGCTCCTGACGCTCGCGACTGCGTTGTTGCGCAGGGACGCGTCGAATCGTTGCCTGTTGGGGCGTTTCAGTGGCCTTGTCTGTCACTTGGGTTCCTCCCCTTTTCTATAACATGACGATGACTCACCTTAGCATTGTGTGAAGGCGTGCCCATACGTCGGTTTTTGCACTTCGGTCGATTGACGGAAAAACATGAGGGTTTATCATCTTTAAAACATGAGCATCACTCACATTAGTGGCTGGAGATGAACGCGATGATAACCTCTCAAGAAACCCTGCTGATTCTCGGCGCGACCGGCAAAACCGGTGGGCGCATCGTTCAACGCCTGCAAGCACTTGGCTTGCCCGTTCGCCAGGGTTGCCGAGGGGCGACCCCGGCCTTTGACTGGGAGGATCGATCGACTTGGGCCGCGGTGCTCCAAGGCGTCCACTCGGCCTACATCAGCTATCAACCCGACCTTGCGGTTCCAGGCGCCTTGGAGAGCATCCAGGCATTCACCGACCAGGCTGTTCAATCAGGCGTGCGCAAGTTGGTGTTGTTGTCGGGCCGCGGGGAGGTCGAGGCGCAACAGGCCGAACGCGTAGTGCAGAACAGTGGCGTCGACTGGACCCTGCTCAGGGCCAGTTGGTTCTGCCAGAACTTCAGCGAAGCGCACTTTCTCGAACCGATCCTCGAAGGTGAACTGGCCCTCCCCGTCGGGCCGATCCCGGAGCCTTTTGTCGACGCAGAAGACATCGCCGACGTCGCGGTCGCGGCACTGACTCAACCCGGACATTCAGGCCAGCTCTATGAACTGACCGGACCACGCGCGCTGACATTCGCGCAGGCCGTCACGGAGATTGCCCAAGCCACCAACTGCGACATCGGCTTCCTGTCCGTACCGGCCGATGACTATCGCCAGGCGCTGGAACAGCAACAACTTCCACCGCCCCTGATCGACCTGGTCATGTACCTGTTCACCACCGTGCTCGACGGCCGAAACACAGCGGTCGCCGACGGCGTGCAACACGCGCTTGGGCGTCCGGCGCGGGACTTCAGCGACTACGTCCGGCGCACTGCGGCGACGGGTGCCTGGAACCGTCCGATGTGAGGCATTGGCAACAATGGCCTTCCTCGGCTAGGGTCACTTTGCGTATCGAACCAAGGCGTCTTGATTGGCAGAAGTCAGCCCATGGAGGAAGCGATGTCATCCACTCGTAATGCCGAACAAACCTATCGCCAGTGGTCCAGCCCGATCCTGCTTGAACTCAAGGAGCGAGAACATCAAATGACCCCGTCGGACCGCGAGGCCCTGCAAACCATTCTGCTGGAAAGAAGACTGATCGATGTCGGCAATCCCAACGGCAGCGATCGACGCAAGGCAGACCTGAACGCTGAACACAAACAGGAGTAACGACGCAAAGGACAGCAATAGACGAAGTCGAACACACAAGGGTTTGCATTAGCTTTAGTCCGCAAACCCTTGATCTCCGGGAGCTCCCTAAGCAGCTCGTTCCAAGGCATCCAGCAAGTTGGCAAACTCCAGCGACAGCTTATGCCGAGGGGCGAAATGCACGAGGGGAACCGACACCTCATGAGACTCGCGCATCTTCACCGAGCTGCTCAGGTATACCGGCAGCACCGGCAAACCTTCGGCCATCAGCTCATCCACCAGCATCTGGTGCAAGCCGGTGTGACCGGTGAACTGGTTGACCACCACCCCTTCCACTGTCAGTGATTCATTGTGATCAAGGCGCAACTCTTCCACCTGGGCGATGACACGATACAACGCCTGGCGAGAAAACCTGTCGCAATCGAACGGAATCAGCAAACGGTCCGCCGCCACCAGCGCGCTGAAGGTGTAGAAATTCAGTGACGGCGGTGTGTCGATGTAGATGCGCTCGTAGTCCTCGGACAGTGCGACCAGCAACTTGCGCAGCTTGTTGATCTTGAACTTGCTCTCCAGTTTTGACTGCAGCTCGGACAGCTCGGCACTGGCCGTCACCAGGTCGAGATTGGCGTAAGGCGTGCGGGTGATGTTCACGCGATTCTTCCTGCCCTCGAACCCGCTGGACAAGGTCTGCTTGAAAAAATCGGCGATCCCCGCAGGAATGTTCTCGTTCATCAGCCCGGTGAGATAGTGGGTCGAATTAGCCTGGGGATCGAGATCAACCAGCAGCGTCCGGTAACCTTCGGCAGCACTGACGGCGGCGAGGTTGCAGGCAATGCTGGATTTTCCGACACCGCCTTTCTGATTGAATACGACACGACGCATGGGACTTGCTCATCCATGAAAAGGCCAGAGGCCGACTGAGGGAAACTGTAAGAAGTCGTGTCAATTCTATGACTGAATTATTACAGTATTGCGACAGTGGTTGGCGCAAGCCACGAGTTAGAGCGCTGGGCTCCTAAAAGAGCTCTTCAAGGCCTGTATCTCACATCAACGTTCGCCGAAGCGCTAGTGAAGTACTCGAACAAAACTCAGCCATGCCGGGCCTCCTGCTCGCGCATACCTTGGATGATCGTCGACGCAGACAAAACAAGGCGAAGTGGGTTGTCCTTGGAGGGCATGAACTGCAGGCTCTGGTAGTAAGCTGCAGCAGCCTCGTCTTTTGCATCAACAACGATGAAAGCCACGCCACAGTGCTTCGATACCGCGTACACGCGGCGAAAGAAATCAGCCATCAACCGCTGACCCAACCCCTTCTTCTGCATGCGCTTGTCAACGCCAAGCCTGCTCAGCAGCACTGCCGGCATCGGATACCGAGGCAACTTCTTTTTCATCTCATCACTGAGCTGATCGAGCGCCACAGCGGTGTTGGCCAGGGTGTAGTAGCCCAGCAGAACTCCGTCCTGCAGATACATGAACGTCCGGGAAATGTTACGCTTTTCGTCCTGACCAGCGTGCTGGGCAATATATGTGTTGAGGGCTGGATGAACTCCGCAGTCTAACGCAGCGCGATCTATCGACTTATCAAAGTCGACGGTGATGAAATCCATTAAAAGCCCTTAGCGTAAGGCAAGCAGATTGCGCAGCGCCTGATTAGGCTCGGGAGGATTGTCGAGCAGCTGGTATGCAGTGTCAGCATCCAGCACCGTCATGCCCTCGAAATCAACAGAGTCAGAAACCTGGGCCGACTGATCGTGCACAACGGAGCGGACCGCGAGGGCATCGACGACTTTTTTCAGGTCGCGAAGCTCCCGCTCCAGATTCTGAAGGTGCGGGACTCGTGGAGTACGAGGGGCTTTGTATACACCCGACTGACTCAGACCACTGCCGGCAAAAGCCTTTGCGGCTTGTCGCTCAACCACTTCGCTTGCACGCGAGGACACAACCACAATGCGATCGTCGCCGAGTCGGACGTCGAAATGCGCCTTCTTGCTGCCTGTCGGTGGCAGTGGTTTGTTTTCTGCTTGCTTGGTCACGGTGTTGCTCCTGTTGAGAAGCAAGAATATCACAAACTGCTTGACACCCCAGGGTTACGAAGTAACCGCCGATTTCAGGCGCTAATAATGTTTGCGGTAACCGGCGCGCTCCCAGTGAGTGAAGCGAACGAGCACCTGGCTGCCGATGCCAAGAAGATCAGGACATTGCTGCCATCAACGTTTACATGATCGTGCTCACAGGCGGCATCATGTACTCACCCTTGACCACGCTTTGTCCCGGGCTGTACAGGCGCAACAACAAGCTGAAGTCGCCCTTGGGTACCGGCAGCCAGTTGCTTTCCTTGTCAGCCCCTGGCGAAGGGTGTTGCAGGTAAATCGTCAGCGAACCGTCGGCATTCTTCTTCAGGTCCCGATTCTTGGTGCCGATTGAATAGCGATTGATCGGGTTGGGTTCGAAAAAGTGCTCACCGTCGTACGCCGATATTGACCAGAACGCCTCGGCCGGCGGTAGTTGATCGGCCGCAAATGTCAGGCTGTACGGCTTCGAGCCCTCAAGCCGTTCCCCGCGGCCATCGTAGTCGGTGCCCAGATACAGCGCGTCGTCCGGCTTGTTGGTGGCGATGTAGGCCTTGGCTACCCAGGCACGGCGCAAGTAGTTGCTGCCTGCTGCGCCAGCAGTCAGGTCGGCCGCCCACTGGTTGCCGAATTTGTTGGGGTGGATGCTGAACGAAAACCCGGCATTGAGCACCAGTGCACCATGCGCCAGTGCCCGGTCCAGGCCTCGCTGGATGGCCGGGTTGGTCTTGGCAAACTCCAGCGTGCGCTTGAAGGTGTCCACCAGTGCCGCCTCCTCCGGGCGTGGCTGGTTCTCTAAGAGGACTGTCGCCAGGTCGGCCCAGAAGGTTTCGTCCTTGACCCAGCGCACTTCTCCCTTGCTGTGTGCCGGGGCCGGAAATGTCGGCAGGGCGTGCCAATCGACGTTCCTGGGTTTGCCATCGAACTGGCTGAGCGGATAGGCGTTGACCTGGTTGACCAGCGAGCGCACGGCCTCCCGGTCCTGAATGTCGTCATCCATGAAGATGCGCGGCACCACCCAGGCCAGGTTGGTCGGCGAGCGCAACATCTCGACCACCCCGGCCGGTTTTTCACCCTGCCAGTCCGGTCCGACGATCATGTAGAAACCAGGTTTGGACTTGATCCGCGAGCCGGGGGCCGCGAACACTTCGGTATAGGCGTCCATGCAATGCAGCACCCAGTAGCGTGCGCCAAAGTCGGGGATCTGGAACACCACCGGGCCCTTGCCGAGGTCGGTGAACATCTGGCCGTAGATCACGTCCTGGTTAGGGGTCAGCACAAAGCGCTGCCCGGCATCGAGGTAGTCGGTCAACATGCTCAACTGATTGACCGGGGCCACCGGAATGATGCCGCCGACCAGCCCCGGACGTGGCACCGGCTGCATGGCGGCGCGGCGGTTATGCAGGTTGACCGCCGGCCAGCCCCAGATGTAAGCCTGTTTGCCGATGAGGTAGGCGTAATCTTCCTGGGCCTTCTGGTAAACCTGAGTCGACTCAGCAGCGTTGAGCGGCGTTTTTTCCTGGGCCACGGCCCCCAGGTTTATCGACAAGGCCAGGCCGACGGCGGCCGCAATAGGTGAAAATCGGAGCGAGAACATTAGCGTGTTTTCCTTGTATTGGAGGGGCCTTCCCTTTCTGTGAGGGTGTTCGGGTCAGAATGACCAGAACCAGCAAAACCAGACGCAGCTGGTTGACTGGCTGCGCAGTTGGTCCTGTACGGCGTACCAGGCGGGCGGGTATGAGGCGAAGGCGATGGCCCCGGCGATCACTAGCGAAGGCAGTATCAGTTCGAGGGCACGCGCAACCTTGCCCATCCATTCAGAAGCCATGATTGAGTCCCCCGCGTTCAGTTGACACGGCGGATGGCTGGCGACACACGGTCACCGCGGAAGATCGCCGGGTCCGTGGCCAGGAATGAAGCGGATAGCGCATGCGCAGGTCCTCGATTGTTGTGATTGTTGTTATCGGGCGGCTCGACTCTGGGCAGTCGAGAGGCAGGAGGACTATGCAAATTCCCCCGGCGCGCATTGATCCCCCACATGGGGGGAACCGGGCGGCAAAAAAAAAGGGCGAACCCCGAGGATTACCCAGGCTCCGCCCCAAAAACACAGCACAGCGACCCGCAGTCACTGCGCCAGATAACCTCCGTCGACCACCAGGTCAGTACCCGTTACATAGCTGGCATCGTCCGATGCCAGGAAGAGCGCGGCCTTGGCGATTTCCTCAGGGGCGCCTACGCGGCCCATGGGGATGCGCTGCTGCAGGAAACCCTGGAACTGTTGCGCCTGTTCCGCGCTGATGGTGCCCAGGCCGCCAGTGAACATCGCGGTCGAGATGAAACCCGGGCATAGGTTGTTGATGCGGATGCCATAGCCCAGGCGCGCGCAATGGGCGGCGGCTGCGCGTGTGAAGATGCGCACACCGCCCTTGCTGGCGTTGTAGGACGGCACCAGTGGCTCGCCGATGATGCCTTCGATGGACGCGATGTTGATGATCGCCCCGCTGCCCTGCCCCTTCATGGCCGCGATGGCCTGTTGGGTGCCAAGGAATACACCGTCGAGGTTGACCGCGTTGGTCTTGCGCCACTGCGCCAGGGTCAGGGTTTCCACGTCGGCGATGATGGCGATGCCCGCGTTGTTGACCAATACGTCGAGGCGTCCCCAGCGTTGCTGGACGGCGTCCATGACCTGCTGCCATTGCTCCTGCGAACTGGCGTCATGAACATGGAAGTCTGCCGCCAGGCCTTCTTCCTGCAAGCGGGCAACGGCGCTTTCGCCATTCGCCACATCGATATCGGTCAACAGGACCTTTGCGCCTTCGCGCAGGAAGGCTTCGGCGATCGCCAGGCCGATACCGCTCGCGGCGCCAGTCACCAGGCAAACCTTGTTGTGCAGACGACTCATGAGTTTCTCCTTTCTTCAGACAGTCAGCAGGCGCAAGCGCCGCCGTCGATGACGATTTCGCTGCCGGTGCTCCAGCGCGACGCCTCGGACGCGAGGAACAGCACGGCGCTGGAAACATCCTGCGGCTGGCCGTAGCCGAGCGGGTGCAGAGACTCGGCGTACGCGTCGGCGCTGGCTTCGTCGGGCGCCAGGCCAATGGCGACAAAACCACGCACCACATTGACGCCCATGTCGGTCTTGATGATTGCCGGGTGGATCGAGTTGACGCGAACGCCATAGCCCAGGCGAGCGAACTCCACGGCCGCTGCCTTGCTCATCAGGCGCACCGCACCTTTGGAGGAGCAATAACCGCCAAGCGCCGGCATACCCACCAGGCCGGCCACCGACGACAGGTTGATGATCGAACCGCCCTTGCCCGCGGCGGCGCCCGGGCGCATGACCCGGGCGGCGTGCTTGATGCCGAGGAACACGCCGGTGACGTTGATCTCGTGCATCAGGCGGAAGTCCTCGACGCAGGCTTCGGTAAACAGCGCCATCTTCTCGATGCCCGCGTTGTTGACCAGCACGTCGAGCCCGCCGAAGGCCTCGACCGTTGCGGCGACCACCTGCTGCCATTGGGCTTCGTCGGTCACGTCATGCACCATGGCCAGGGCTTCGCCGCCTGCCGCACGGATACGTTCGGCGGTGGCTTGCGCCTGCTCGAGTTGCAGGTCGCTGACCATCACTTTGGCGCCCGCCATGGCCAGGGTGTGCGCAGTTTCGGCACCCAGGCCTTGCGCGGCGCCAGTGACCAGGGCGACCTTGCCGGCCAGGGCGAATCGTTCGAATACAGTATTCATCGTGATTTTTCTCTCGTGTTTGCTCACGCCGGTAAACGGCGCAGGAAAGCCAGGAACAGCAGGCTGAACAGTGCGTCGGCGCTGGCCAGCAGCGGCAGTTGCCAGCCAATGTCTCCCAGCAGCCAATGACCGAACACCAGCAGCACCACCAGCGTCTTGCCCAGCACGCCCAAGGCGATGTAAGGGCGAAAACGCTGCGGATGGCCGGCGACTCGCGCATAGGCGTAGCCGAACACCGCAATCAGCATCGCCGTCAGGTCGAGGAACAAGGCATTGCTGCCGTAGGCCGGCGTCAGCCCCAACAGGGGTGCCAGCCAGGATTGGCAAAACAGCAGGCCCGAGGCCACGGCCACATTGAAGGCGGCCGCGATGCCGAACAGCCAGCGGGCGTGAAGCCGCACATCGCGTGCTGCCGCGCGCGGGGCGTGAACCGTACGGGCTGGTTTATCCAGGACGACTGGGGGCATATCTTTCTCCGCTTGCGATGAACCGTTCAGGCTGGGCAACTGGCTGTTCAGGCCGGCAATGCGCTGCAATAGCCGCGCTCGTGGAAGAACTGGATCAGCTCGCGATGACCAAAGGCCTTGGCAGGCGACTGGAAGCCGACATTCTTCTGCCGGTTCTCAAGCAGGCGCAGGGCTCCTTCGGCACAGAGGTCGCCGGTCCAGGTGTAGGCCGCGGACAGGTTCATTACGTAGGACGTGGTGATCTGCCGGCCCTGCCCGTGCACCACGATCACACCGCGTTGCACGTCCAGCGAATCCTTCGGCGGCTCGCCCGTGTCCATCTGGTCGCCCATGTGGTTGGTCCACTCTTCACGCTGCTGCTGGGTCAGGCCCGGCGCGACCGCGTTGAAGGCCTTGATCGCCTGGATGACCGGGCCGATCATGTGTTCGCCGACCGCCGTCAGTACCTTGCAGTTACGCACGCGCGGATCGTTCTTGAACCACACCGGCTCGCAGGCGCCACCCCAGGGGTGAGCACTGAGCAGCGCATTGCGGTAAGGCACGGACACCTGGTAGGCCACGTCATTGGGCCAGGATTTGTACTCACCCTGCTCCAGGTAATACTGGGACACGTCGTTGCAGACCATGCGCAGGAACGACTTGGTCGAGGCTTCCGAGGGCAGGCCGTTGTCGATCTGGTAGCAGATGTCCAGGCTGTCGATCAGCGGATTCTCCAGCACCACTTCGGCGGCCAGGGAGCCGGCGGCCCACATGAAGGAGTTGGCCGGGCACAGCAACAGGCCCTTGGCGGCGAAGGCGGCACCGAATTTCTCGCCGATGGTGGCGGTCCAGTCCTGCTCGCCAGTGGTATCCAGGTAATGGCAGCCCGCTTCCAGGCAAGCCTCGACCACCGGCCAGGCGATCTGCATGAAAGGACCGGCCACGTTGATCACCACGTCCACCTCGGCGAACAGCGGCAGCAAGGATTCCAGATCGTTGCTGGCGACGACGATTTGCGCATCGACCGCTTGGCCATGACGTTCTTCGACTACCTGCAACGCCGCTTCCAGACGGGCCTGGGTGCGCCCTGCCATGTAGAACGGTATGCCGCGCTGGGCCAGGGATTCGGCTACCAGTTTGCCGGTGTAGCCGCTGGCGCCATAGATCAGGACTTTGCGTGCTTGGGACATGTGAATTTTCCTCTTGTTGTTTGAATTGACTGTCAGCGGACTTCGAGATGCACGTTGGCTCGATCGCGCTCGAGGGCTTCGAGCAGGAAACGATCCTGGGGTTTTTCCGAGGCGGTCTTGGGGATCTGCGCCAACACCTGCAGGTAGCTCGGTACAAAGTTGGACTCAAGCTGCTCGCGGCAGACCCGGAAGATTCGCTGTGGGTCGAAGCCCGCCAGGTCTTTGGGCACCACCGCCGCAACCACGTCTTTTTCGCCGGGGACACCGCTGCTGGCCGGGATGCCATAGACGTACACGTCGTCGACCTCCGGGCACTCGGCGATGGCTTTTTCGATGAAGGCGCTGCTGATGAACTCACCGTTGCGGCGAATGCCGCTGCCTTTGCGGTACTGGAAGAACAGCCAGCCCTCGGCGTCCTGGGTCACCACATCGCCCATGTGCAACCAGCCGGCCGCGCACTTCTTTGCCGAGGCTTCGGGGTTGTTGAAGTACTCGACCTTGTAGGGGCTGCCATCGACCGGCTGGAACAGCAGCTCGCCTGGCTCGCCCGGCGCGCAGTCATGGCCGGCCTCGTCGACGATGCGATGGCGTAGATTCGGCGCCGGCTTGCCGATACTGCCGACGGGGCCCACGCCGATCGGCTTGATGCTCAGCCCACCCTCGGCAGCGCCGTAGAACTCCAGGACCTGGACGCCGAAGCGTTGCTCGAAGTCATTCCAGATCGCCTTGGGCATGCCGGCGGAAATCACGAAACGCACCGGATTGTCGGCGTCGTCTGGGCGGGCCGCCTCGGCATACAGCGCCGTGGTCATGCCGCCCAGCAGGGTGAAACTGGTGCAGCCGTACTGGCGGGTGATGTCCCACAGCCGAGATTTGGTGAACTTGCGCGACAGCACGCAGCGCATGCCCAATGCCAGCGACGCACCGAGGGTGACCAGTTGGGCGTTGGCGTGGGTCAGCGACAGTCCCGAGTAGGGACGGTCGTCGGCGTGGTAGCCAAAGGCGCGGTCGGTGATCAAGGCCGACTCGCAATAGCGCCTGTGGGTCATGACAATGCCTTTCGGATCGCCCGTGGTGCCCGAGGTGAAGATCAACTGCATCGGCGCATCGTCGGCCAGATCCGCCAACGGATGATCGTCGAGACTTGTCTGCAGGACATCGGCGTACAGCGTCACATCGGAGCTGTTCCGCCACTCACCGGCGGCCTCGTCGCTGGGCAAGACCAGCACCCAGGGGCGATCGTCGAGCTGCTCGCGGACCGCCAGCAGATTGCCCAGTGCGTAGTCGGCGGCAATCACTCCTTTGCAGCGCGCATTGTTGAGAAAGAACGCCAGCTTCTCGCCCTTGGCCCGCGGGTCGATCGGCACGAAGACGGTGCCGGTGATCGCCGCCGCCACCATCGCATCGACAAACTCCGCGTGGTTGGCCATCAGCAAGGCGAAGCAGTCGCCGGGCCGCAGTCCCAACCGGCTCAGGCCCCAGGCCAGTCGGTGGCCATTGCGCCACAGCTGCGCATAGGTGCGGGTCTGCGCCGGGCTTGCCGGGCCGTTCTCCACCGTCAGCACGCAGCGCTGCGGGTCGCTCACAACCCGGTTGCCGAGCAGCCCGGCCAGATTCAGATCGCTGTAATGACTCATCGCAGATTCTCCCGCACCAATAGAGTGACAACCGTGGCCGCGGCATCCAGGCCGATGGCCCCGCCGCCGTTGTGGGCCAAACCGATTCGCGCGTTATCGACCTGCCGTGCGCCGGCGCGCCCTTGCAACTGCTCGGTCAATTCGACGATCTGCGCGCAACCACTGGCGCCGATGGGGTGGCCTTTGCGCAACAGGCCGCCGGAAGCGTTCACCGGCAAGCGCCCACCCAGATGCGTCGCCCCGGATTCGAGCAATCGCGTACCGCCACCGGGCGCGCACAGGCCCAGGTATTCGTAGGCCATGAGCTCCGACGGTGCCGACGCGTCATGCAGTTCGACACAGGACAGGTCCTGCGGGCCGATACCGGAGGCGGCGTACACCTGTTGAGCCGCCAGGGCGCCGACGCTTTCGCCGGCCTGTTCGAAGTCCCAGCCCGACACCAGCGCCGAAGCCGCCACCCGCACCGGATTGCGCAGGCCGAGTTGCCGGGCCTTGCGCTCGCTGACCACCACCACGGCCGCCGCGCCATCGCCAATCGGCGAGCACATGGGCAAGGTCAAGGGATCGACGATCGAGCGGGCGCCGAGCACCTGCTCTACAGTCAGCACGTCACGAAATTGCGCGCGTTCATTGAGGCTGCCATGGAAGGAATTCTTCGCCGCGATCATGGCGAAATGCTCGGCAGTCGAGCCGTACTGCTTCATGTGCTTCTTGGCCATCAACGCGTAGATGTCCATGAACACCGAACGGCTGCTGCCCGCCCCGGCGACGTCGAACGGCTCGCCTGCAGCCTCGGCGAGTTTCTTCACCACGTTCATCGCACCTTCGGGGTCTTCGACGTCGATGGCGCTGGAAAACGCCCCGAGACTGCGGGCCTTGTCTTCGTGAAACAGCTTCTCGTAGCCGCACACCAGGACGATGTCGTAATAGCCGGCACTGACCATGGCGCAGGCCTGCTGAAAGGCCGTGGACGATGAGGCGCAGGCGTTTTCCACATTGACCACGGGAATCTTGCCGATGCCCATGCCCCGCAGCACCACTTCGCCACGGATCATTTCCTGGCCGGTCACCACACCGGCGGCGGCATTGCCCATCCACGCCGCCTGTAGCTGCGTCTTGTCCAGCCCGGCATCGTTCAAGGCCAATTGGATCGCCTGTCCGGCCAAGCCCTTGAGCGTCTTGTCCAGGTGTTTGCCGAACGGCACCATGCCCACACCGGCAACGTATGCATTCATCTTCA
Source organism: Pseudomonas sp. YuFO8 (assembly GCF_035065025.1). Lineage (NCBI taxonomy): Bacteria > Pseudomonadati > Pseudomonadota > Gammaproteobacteria > Pseudomonadales > Pseudomonadaceae > Pseudomonas > Pseudomonas sp. YuFO8. Next base: position 58,832 of record NZ_JAXDEQ010000003.1, read on the forward strand.
TGTCGAGGTTCTCAGATCCGTGAAATCAGGGTGCCGCCCTTGATGGCGAGCATTTCGTTGCAACCGTCCTCGATCATCGAGGCGCGGGCATCGCGCAGCAGCTTTTCCACCGGGTACTCGCGAGTGACGCCGTTGCCACCGAACAGCTGGATCGCTTGCGAGGCCACGTCGAAGGCGGTCTGCGTCGCGGTGATCTTGGCGGCGATGGAACCTTGCAGCGCCGGGCGTGGCGCCAGCTGGTTGAACAGCACCGCACGGCGAGCCAGGGCACGGGAGGCCTCGACGCGGGTGAACATGTGGAACAGGCGATAGCGCACGTTCTGGTGAACGATGATCGGCACCCCGCCCTGCTTGCGCTGGTGGGCGTAGGTGTAGGCGAGCTCATAGGCAGCACGGGCCACGCCGGTCCAGATCACGCCCATCAATGCGTTGGCCTCGGCGAGCACGCCCTGCTCGACCCTGGCGTAGTCTTCCGGCCCGGCCACCAGGTGGTCGAGCGGCAGGCTGACGTTGTCGAAATACAATTCACCTTGCGGCAGCGCACGCTGGCCCATCTTGTCCAGCGGTGCCCCGCGGCTGACACCCGCGCTGTCGAGCGGCACCAGCACCACGCAGCGCTGGTCGCGGCCGGAGCCATCGTCGAAACCGCAGAACAGGATGCAGGTTTGCGCAATCGGTCCATTGGACACCCAGGCGGACTTCTGCCCATTGATGACGATGCGCTCGCCCTGGATTTTCGCGTTGCAATTCAATCGGCCATGCCCCACGCCGGGGTGGCGTACGTGGCCGCTGCTGTCGAGCATGTCGCTGCCATGGTCCGGTTCGGTAATGCCCCAGCAGCCCAGCGGGCGGTCGATGTAGCGCTGCATCAGGTCCTGCCGATCGACCAGGTCCAGGACAATGCCCGGGAGCATGGCGGCGCCCAGCACCACGGCCAGGCCCCCGTCACCGTGCCCCAATTCCTCGAACACCAGGCTCATCAGGCGTGCGCGATCGGCCGCCGGCAAAGCCTGCAGATCGGCCAGGTTCAGGCCGAGCCCGGCGAACTCCTCGAACACCTGCCACAACGGCGAGTCGGTGGCGATCACCTGCGCCGGGGTCATCTGGTCGAGCTGCTGGCCGAGCGGTCGCATCACATTGCAGGCAAAGCGCCGCGCACTTTGCTGCATCGCCGATTCCAGCTCGTTGAGGTCGGCATCGAGGCCGGTTGGTTCAAGTTCCACTCGCAAGGCATACCCAGTCATTATTGTTTCTCTCGGGAAATGGCGGCAGCGGGCCGCACGCAAGGCGCGGCTGTCGCGACAAGGACGAGCTGGATGGTATGCGCAGGAACGACGGGGATTGACCCCCTTGATGGGGGATGGGGGGTGTTCAGACTTGCAGATCAAGGGGCCCGCCTTGCCTGCCCGATTGCCGGGCAGGCAAGTGAATAACTACGGTTACCCAGGTCCTTGTTACAAGTGCCTGGGGAACAGTGCAGCGCTCAAAAACCTCGGATGAACCTTAACCACCTTGCGGAACCACACGAGCATCGTTGCCTGAGCCCTGGATATACACCTTCATCCCTTTAGCCAGGGAGGGATTGATCGGCTGGGTCACTGAGACCAGCACGCCACTGTTGACCCGCACGATAATCTGCTGCGCCTCTACCGGTTGATCGTACTTTTTCTTCTCGGCGTAATTACCACCCACCGCCCCGGCGAGCGCGCCGGCGACCATGGCAACATCCCGCCCGGTGCCCCGGCCAATCAGGCTGCCGATCCCCAGGCCACCCAGGCCACCGAGGACAGCACCGACGCCACTGTCGTGATTGGTCTGCATTTGTGTCAGCGAAATCTGCTCGATTGTGCCTGAGCGAATTTCAACTTCACCGGCGCCGCCGTCGGTTGAGCTGACGGCCGAACAGGCACTGATCAGTACAGCCGCCAATGTGATCGTCAGCCAGGACATGATTGCTTTCATAGCGGTGTACCTCGTCATTGATATTTGATGGCAATGCCCTTGAGCTTGCGTCCCTGAATCGTTTCGATGTCACGGCTCCAGAGTGGCCCGCTCACGTAGGCAGCGACGGGCTGGATCTGGTCATAAACGACAACCACTGCATCTGCGCCAAGCTTGGATGCTTCTTCGCGCAGCTTTTGTTCGACCTGGGTGATGGGCGGTGCCGGGTCGACACTGGCATCGATCAGGATTTCGCCCAACCGCACGTTGGGCCGCGTCGGCGCTGTACGGAGGATCTGCACCTCACTGGCCAGGGTTGGCGCGGGGTGCTCGACGCCGACGTAAGCGGTTGTCTGCGCATCCACCGACGCACAGGCACTGAGCATCAGCACGCTGGTCATCAGCGCGGCCACTAGTAACGGTCTTTGCAAGCTTGCGCATCGAAGCGATGAATAAAGACGCATGTCAGCAATCCTCTGCTTGAGGGTTTCGAGCAGCCGCCGTGACGGCTACGCTAAGGTTCAACTGCGAATGAACGCCCAAAGATCAACATTCAATTTATCGATGGCGGCCTTGAAGTCCTGGGCGGTAATTTTCTGGCTCATTTTCCAAGGTGCTACCAAAGACCTTGCGAACCACTTTGGCGACGGTTTGATTGGTTTTCGCATCGATGAGTTCGGCTTCGATGAACAGGTTCGTGTCCTGATCCCGGTGACCGGTGGCCGCCTGTGTGGCTCCGACAACGGCGGCGATGGGCACCACTTCATACCATTTCATGCCTTCGTTGGAGGCACTCACGCCGGTGACCGCCGCACGTATGATCAGGGGCTTTGAGCCGGTCGGCGCTTCTGAGATGTTCGACACCTGATGCCGCCCGCCTGCACCTGATGGCAGAACAGAACAAGCACAGCTGGAATCGCAGCCTTCCTTAGTTGCATGGACTTACCTCGACAAGAAAGCTTTCTCGAACACCCAAATTAGTTCTGATTCAGAAAGTCTGAACTACGCTGGACGGAGCCGGGGACAGACCACTAAGTGGTAGTTCATGTTTTCGAGATCGGAAAGGTGTACGTATGAATAAAGCTCTTCAATTCATGCCCGTCATGACATTGGCAACCCTTTGGCCCCACCTCGGGTTCTCCGCCGACAGCCAGGCGGAATTGGCCAAGCAATCGCTGAACCCGGTGGCGGCGCTCTACAGCGTGCCCATTCAATACAACTGGAACCAGAAGCTCGGGCCCAGCGGCGAGGGTTATCAAAGCGTCACCAATATCCAGCCCGTGTTGCCATTTAGCATCAACGAGAAATGGAACCTGATTTCCCGAACCATCCTGCCGGTCATTGACCAACATGGCCTGGTACCCGGCGGGCAAGCCGACAAATCCGGTATCGGTGATATCACTCAGAGCTTCTTCTTTTCACCCAAGGAACCCACCGCCAGCGGCTGGATTCTGGGGGCCGGCCCGGTGATTCTGGTGCCGACCGGCAGTGATGACCTGCTGAGCGCTGAACAATGGGGCGCCGGGCCTACGGTGGTGGCGCTTAAACAAAGTAATGGCTGGACTCGCGGTATTCTGGCCAACCACATCTGGTCCGTGGAAAGCAGCCCGCCCGACGACAAGGAAAAGATCAACCAGACGTTCCTGCAACCGTTCTTCAGCTACACCACCCATACCTACACAACCTTTGGCATCAACACCGAATCCACCTACGACTGGCAAACCCGCGAATGGTCGGTGCCGATCAACCTGTTCGTGACCCAGTTGTTCAAAGTAGGTCATCAACCCATGAGCTTGCAGGCCGGACCGCGCTACTGGGCTGACAGCCCGAAAGACGGTGCTGAAGGCTGGGGATTTCGGGTAGCGTTTACGCTGTTGTTTCCAAAGTAGATTTAATTCAGGCCGGAATAATTTCTGTTTCACCGCTACTGCAATGCCCTCGACGGTGTAGATAACAGCTCGAGCCTCAGCCAACTCATTGATGGAGATTGCCAATGAAATACAGCGCCCCGCTGGTAATGCTATTGGGCTCGGCAGGCCTCTTGGGCTGCACCAGTTCCTCCAGCCATCCGGTAACACTGCCGTTGACCGCTACCCAACAGAATACTGGCCAGATCGGCAGTACGACTCTGACCACTGTGGATAATGAAACCAGTTTTGACTTCTACATTTCTGGTGTCCCGGACGGAACCACTCTGCCGTTGCGTCTCTACACTTTTGTCAACAAAGGCAGCTGCCAGCAGCCAGGCCCAGCCGCTTATGACATGAACAACAGGATTACCACTCAACGTGCTGCTGAAGCCGGTTGGACTTATTACCGAACTGCGCCTGTCGCCGTCCCTGAACTGCTGTCCGGGAAGTACTCCATCGTCGTGCGTACGACTCCCGAGGATGGCAGCGTCGATATTTTTTGCGGAGATATCGCACAAGCGGTCAGGTGAAGCGATTATGACAGCGCTGACCGGCCGCTTCTTGACCTCGCCATTCGCTGCGCAAGGCGTCGCCTTACTTGGCTACCCCGTCAAGCAGCACTCCATATGACTGAAGAAACTCCACCGTCCCGTGGAAGATCAGGCCGACGCCCATCGCCGAAACGAAGAAGCCGACGATGCGGGTCGCTGCGTCAATGCCTTGCGGGCCAATCTTTTTCAGGATGACATTGGCGTAAGCCAAAGAAAGGTAGGTTGTGAACATAGTGGCACAGATCGCCAGTGCCACCACGGCGAAGGACAGTATGGCGCGGTCGGAATCTTTTATGGTGCTGGTCAAGCCGATCACGGTGGCAATAGCGCCGGGGCCGAACATGATCGGCATGGCCATGGGGATGAAGGATACGTCCTGGTCGCCTTTGCCAGCGCTTGGAATCAGATTGCTGTTGGGCGAAGGGGCGAAAAGCTCGAAGCCGATGCGCATCAGGATCAGCCCACCGACCACCCGAATCATACTCAATGGAACCTCGAACAGGCGCAGCAGCAGGTTTCCGAAAATCAAAAAGAAAAACATCAGCAGCAGCGCATAGAGGCAAGCCTTGCGCGCCACTCGACGCCGTTCGACAGCGTCTTTGTCTTGCAGCAGGCCAAGGAATACCGGAATGGCCTCAAGCGGATTGATGATTGCCAGCAGGGTAGTGAACATGCCGAAGAACAGTGTGAGGTAGGCGTTCATGGATGATCTGCCAAGTGGGTTGTGTACCGGCTTACCATAGCTGATCAAAAACAGCGCGCCTCAAATCATGGGCATAAAAAACAGCGGATCCCGAATGTCCGCCTGAAAACGTAGATGCCTGTGCAGGCCTTGCCTGCCCGATTGCCGGGCAGGCAAGTGAATGACTGTCGCTACACGGGCAAACCGCATCAGGGTCAGTTGGTTTTCACCACATCAGGCGGCGTCCAGCTGCCGTCGATGATCGAGGCCTCAGGCCAGTAATTGCGCAGCAGCAACGAGAACGGCCCCGTGGGAGCTGGCAGCCAGTTGCTTTCCTTGTCCGCGCCCGGGGACTTGGCGCCGAGGTAGAGGGTCAGGGAACCGTCCGGGTTGTCCTTGAGCGTCTTGTTCTTGGTGCCCAGCGAAAAGCGCTGCAAGGGGTTGGCGTGGAAGAAGTGCTCGGCGTTGTACAGCGTCAACGACCAGAAGCCCTTGACCGGTGGCGTCTGCCCCTTGGCAAAGGTCACCGTGTATTGATGATTGCCGTCCAGGGGTTGCCCCTGACTGTCGTCTTCCTTGAATTGGTACTGGGTCTCCTCGGGCGTGTTCTGGTACATGCTCGACTTGGAGATGGCGGTACGGTTGAGGTAGTCGGTGCCCCACTGTGACGCGTTGGCCGGAGCGGTCCAGCCGCGACCGATGGGCCGACCGTTGTAGCGAAAGTGGAACAGGGGGTCGATGAGGTCGGCATCGGCCTTGGCGAAGGTGTCCACCAGCTGTTTTTTGGTCTCGGGGTTGCTCGCCGCGGCCTCCCACACCGAGCGGATCCACGCGTACAGGGCTTCTTCGCCCGGTAGCGGCGGCACGCGCTTCAATACGTCCGCGAGATCCTCGTAGTAGCTCGCCGGCCTCACCCATTTGGTCTCGCCGCCGCTGCCCGCCGGAGCCGGGAAATGCGGAAGCTTGGCGTAGTCCACGGTTTTCATCTTGCCGTCGAACTGACTCAAGGGGTACATGACCACTTGGTTGATCAACGGCTGCACGGCCGCGGTGTCGGCCGGCGTGTCATCCTTGAACACCCGGGGAATCACGAACACCAGGTCGGTCGAAGAACGGGCGACGGCGGTAATGCCCGGCGGCACGGTGCCCTTCCAGTTGTCCCCGGCGATCAGGTAGAACCCCGGCTTGGTCCCGTACTGCTTGCCGATGCGCGCCACTTCGTTGGTGCGAGCGTCGTACAAGGCATACACGTAGAAGCGGTCGCCGAAGTCCGGCACCTGGATCACCGTCGGTTCGGTATCGAGCGCGGTGAAGCCTGCGCCATAGACCACGTCCTGGTTGGGGCAGGCGATGAAGCGTTGCTGGGGCTCGACATAGCTGGTCAGCATCGCGTTCTGGCCGACCGGCGCGACCGGAATGATACCGCCCAGCAAGCCGGGCTTCGGTGCCTCGGAGAAGGCCTTGCGGCGGTTATAGGCGTTGACCATGGGGTAACCCCATACATACGCCATGCGACCGACCATCTCGACATAGGACTGGGTCATCACGTTGCCGGCCACAGGGCCAGGCACCTGGTTGACGGCGGTAGGAATCGGTACTTGGATGTCCGGCGCTTGCGCCAGGCTCAGGCGCGGGGCGATGATCGCCGCCAGCGCAAGACTCAAGGCCATGGTAGTGGGTGCTGTTCTCACGATTCACTTCCCTTGCTGGTTGATGATGTGGGTCAACTAAAACTCACATGCGTTCCCGGCGCGCAGCCCGCGCGCCGTTGCACTCGCTACTGCACCAGCGTTATATCGCCGGGCTTCCAGGTCTTGCTGAAAAAGGCTTCGAGCGGGCTGTACAGTCGCAGGATGGTGAACCAGCCTTTGTTCGGATCGGTCTGAATCCAGTTGCCCGCCTCCACGCCGTCGGGTTTGTTCGGGCTGAAGTACACGGTAGTCGAGCCATCGCTGCTCGGCACCGCAGCCGGGGTCGGATAGTTCTGGCTGCCTGCGCGCGGGTAGCGTTGCGGCGTGTCGAGCATCGAGCGGGTCTGGTTGTCATACACGGTGAACGACCAGAACTTCCCGGCCGGGATCTTCGCCGGCAGCGTAACCTTGTAAGTCTTGCTGCCATCGAAATACTCACCCTTGGCATCCGCCACGCCGACCAGGTACTGCGAGCCGATGTCGGTGAGGCGCATGATCATCGCCGGGGTGATGAAGGTGTAGCCGAAGAACATCGTCGTGCGCACATTGAGGGTGCGCGCCCCGGTCGGTGGATTGACGCTGATAGCGCCTTCCGGGCTGACCTGTGGCGGTGGCGTTTCGAAGTTGTAGCCGCCGAGGAACAACGGGTTGAACCAGGAAGTGGAATCCGGGTAGTAGTAGCCGCCGTCCGAGGGCCGGAAGCGAAAATTCAGGCTGCGCGCCGCCGCGTTACCAATGTGCGCCGCATCGGTGAGGATCTTCTTCATGCGCTCATCGGGCGCAAAGGGTTTGCCCTTGACGATGCCGATGGCGGCCAGCGAACCCATGATTTCCGTGGAGAATGCCGTCGCCGGTTCCTTCTGCACCACATCATTGAGTAACTCGAAATAGCTGAAGTCGCTCGGTGGCACCGTGTTCATGACCTTGCCCGTGCCTTCGGTGAACTGCACTGGCTCCTTGGGTCGCAGGAACGACCAGTCCAGCTGGTGCTCCGGTGTGCGCGCCAGCGTTGCGTTGCCCTGCAAGGCCGTGCCGATGCTGGTGCCGTAGCCGCCGGGCAGGTAGGGATAGACCTTGAGGGTGTTCTTGATCCGCGCGACCACCGGTTTCGGGTCGTCTTTTTCCAGGAACGAACGCCCGAGCAGCGTGGCGCGCGTGGTGCCCATCTTCTTCACGAAGTAACCGCCCTCCGGCACCTCGCCCTTGTAGTCGGGCGGCAGGAACAGGTATTTGCCGCCCTCGCCACGGTCCGGTCCGGGCAGTCCGAAATCGGTCACCCACTGGAACCACATGTCGTCGACCACGCCGAGCGAGAGCGGTGGCGTCTCGACCACGATCGGGCCCTTGCTGACGTCCAGGTTGACCCAGAAATACACGGTATCGGCGTTGGCCGTGAGAAACAGCGACTTGGCGTCCATCAGTCCGGAGAAGATCAAGGCGGTGTTGTTCGGTATGCCGGCCTCCTGGAAACCCTTGAAGATGGCGGCGACCGAGGCGCCCTGGTAGGCGTTGACGAAGGCTTCGACGCCATGCATCAGGTCCAGGTAGTCATAGGCCTTGGTGACCGTCTCTTTAGTCGGTGCACCATCCTTGTATTCGAGGGGGCCGAGGCTGGATTCGACCCGGTCGGGCGTGGCAATCGAGGGTGGAATGGCCGCCGCGGCCTGGACAACCGTACACAGGGGCAGGATGGCGGAAACCATGATTGCCCCCAGAAGTGTGCGTTGATGCATTGAGCGTCTCCCTGCATTGGCTCCCGCAGAATGGCTGGCCATGAATCACGCGCACCAGGAATCCTGCCTTGGGGAGCACATCAATTGTTGACTGAAATCGTGGCCTACGAAATGCACTGCCGGGGTAGGTCAGGAAAGACACGAAGCAGTGTAGATCAATAATCGCACCGCCCTGCCCCGCAGACGCTTAGTGTTCCCACTCCACTCCGGGCAACGATTGAATGAACTCGTTGCCCATCAGCATGGCCGGGGTATGGAAACCGGCGACAGGCCCTTTCAGGCAATGCACAGCGATGGCCAGCCCGGCTTCCACGGTCAGTCGATAGACACTCGGCGCCGAAAGTACTGCCGTGAGTTTGCGGCCATCGGTGTCCACCGCCTCTCCCCAGAACTGGGTACGGTGATTGTCCAGCTCTGCGTGGCTCGGCCCGCCCGTGTAGAATCTGTCGATCAGATGCTTGAGCCAGCGTTGCGCCGTGGGGGTTGCCAGCAGGCCGTTGATGGCCGAAGTCAGACGCAGGAAAATCCCCACGCCTAACGGCAGCGCGGTGTACACCATGCCGTTGGGCACCCCGGTGGATACACCCGCGGTATAGACGTCGGCCCAGGGAATGGTGACGCTCCAGCGGGCGCGATCCTTGAAGGGAACCCGGCGAATGCGATAGCCATTGGAAACTTTTTTCAGTTGATGGTCGCGCCTGATGAGGCCACCCAGGCGGATGCCTTCGACCAGGGTCTTGAGGCTGCCGGCGCTGGGTCGCGTGCCGAACGAAAACGCCAGGTCAATACGCTGGGCGTCGGGCATGCGCGCCTTGAGGCTGGCGGCCAGGCAATCGGTCGGCACAATGTCGAAACCCGATCCCGGGCAGAGCAGTATCGAGGCCGCTTTGGCCCGTGCATCCAGCTCATGGCACATCTGAAACACCGACAGCTCGCCGGCGATGTCCACATAGTGAATACCCATGGCCAGGCACGCCTCCACGAGCGGCCGTGCCGTGGCCGAAAACGGCCCGGCACAATTGAGCACGACAGCGATGTCGTCCAGAGCGCCCACGGCATCTTCCAGGGCGAATACCCGATATTCGATGCCTAGCTCATCGGCCAATGGGCGCAGCCTGGTGTCGGAACGCGCGGCAATCACCACATCGAGATTTCTCTGCGTGGCTGCGCGACACATGAGTTCGCCGCTGTAGCCATTGGCCCCGTAAATCAACAGCTTGTTTTTCATTCGTCACCTCAGGATTGTGTTTGTGGTGCTGCCGGGTCACGCCACCAGACCGAGCATCTTCGCGCGGACCACCGCTTGAGTCCGGCGCGATACACCCAGTTTCACGTTGATTTTCTGCGCATGGCTCTTCACGGTATGAAGAGAGATAAACAGCGATTCGGCGATTTCCTGATTCGATAAGCCCCGGGAAATCATTTCCAGTACCGACAGTTCCCGCTGACTGAGCAGGACAGCCGTGGTGCAGACCGTGGCGTCGTTGAAGACGTCCTTGCCCCAGCGCATCAAGCCGGGGCTGCGCTGACTGCAAACGCGCAGTGCGTGCTTCAGGCCGATTTGTCGGGCCAGCGCCAGACCATCAAGCAGGCTCATTTGCGCTTTGCCTTGCAGATTCTGGGCGTATTGGGCTTCGGCCAGACTGAGCCAGAGTTCGCAGGCCAGGGTCCGTCGCCCCTGGGCCAGGGCCCGTTTGAGCATGGATTCCAGCTGCACGCGCACATCCTGCCCCGACGCCGTGCGTACCTGGCAGAACAACAGTTCCAGGCGCTGGACCAGCTCCGGACTGCCAAATGGCGGCTTGCAAGCACCGGCACCGCGGTAGTGGGCGAGAATTTTTTCCAGTGCCTGCCCTGCCCGCTCGGGCCGTCCTTGCTGCAGCCACAGTTCGCCGTAGGCCAGCACCAGCGGCCCCATGTACAGCGGCTCGACGATGTTGCGCCGTTGCATCAGGCGCTTGGCCTGTGCCAGGCGAGTAAAGGCCTGGTCGAGATCGTCGGCCGCGGCATCGAGCGCAGCCAGGCCGATGTAGGCGTCGATGACCAGCGGGTCTTCGCAGGCCAGACCCGCGTGCAAACCATTCTGGAAATACCTCGCGGCCTCCGGGTATCGCCCTTGCTTGAGCAGGATCTCGCCCAGGCGCACCTGTGTCCGGCCCCACAGCAGGTCAGGCTCCGCCCAGGTGCCATTGAGTTCGCCCTGCAACTGGCGCAGCAGACGCTCGGCCCGGGTCAATTCGCCGCGAATGCCCAGCAGTTGTACGTGTTGCAGGACCAGAAGCGCCTCCAGACCAAGGCTGCCGCGTTCCCGTGCCAGGCGGGTGGCCGTGCCGTTGAGGTCATGGGCGGTTTCCAGGTGAGCGTCGACCTGGGCGAGTTCGATGAAGGCCATCCTGGTCATGAGCTGTTGCGCGCAGGCAGCTGGCGGCATTAACGCCAGTGCCTCGCCCAAGTCGCTGTTCGACGGCAAGGGTTGACCACGTTGGGCGGCGATCATGGCGATCAGCACTTGCCATTGTGCGAGCAGTTCGCGCTGCTGCCGGGCACCGGGTTGAGGCATGAATCGTTGCAACCGGTTGGCGCTTTGCGCTGCCGCTTCGAGGCGGCCGCTGAGCAACAGTGCCCAGGCATCGAGGATCAACAGCGACGGCGTACGGCACAGCAGGTCGCGCGGCAGGATCTTGCATCCACTCAATACGCGGGCCAGCTCACGGCCTTGGAACAAGCTTTCCAACGGCAATTGCTGCAAGAGCTCGGCAGCCAACTCGCCGTCGCTTGCCAACAGGGCCAGTTCAATTGCGGGCCGAACCTGATGCTGGCTGCGATACCAGTCACACGCACGGCGGTACAGCGCCTGTTTCGCCGCCTCGGCCACTTGCCTGGCGAGTACGCCTGCAATGGCCGGCCAAACGCGAAAGCGTTGATGTCCGTTGTCCAGTACCTCAATGAACAGACCGCTCTCGTACAACCGGTCGATGGGTGGGGCTCCCTCGACCGATACCAGCAGATGCTCGCAGAGCCCGGCATCGAAGCCAGGCAGGCAAGCCAGGGTGCAAAGGGTTTGTTGCCAGGCCCCAGGCAAGGCGGCTAGCACTTCTTCTTCAAGGTAACGCTGGAGCAACGCGGCGTCGGTTTCATGGCCTGGCGCATGGCCCTGCCCGGCACCGTGCAAGTGCAAGCGGATCCCGGTGTACCAGCCCCCGGTGCGGGCCAGCAGTTCGTCGACAGCCCAGGGTTGTACCGTCTGTCCGCGATTGTGCAAAACGGCTGTCAACTCATCGGCCGTCAAGGCCATCTGCGCGGCGCCCAACTCGAATAACTCGCCCTCCAGCAACAGGCGCGTCAGAGGCAAGACTGGCCGGCGACGACTGGCGATCCACCACTGAACCTGGCAGGACGACGCCTGCATCAGCCGGTTCAAACAGTCGTCAAGACTTCCTTCGATGGCACCGGGCAGACCGTCGAGCATCAGCCAGACAGGCGTCTGCCGCTGCTGCAGGTGGGTTTGCACCGATTGAAAATCTGCGTGTTCCAGACCCAGGGCCGCAGCCAGGCAATCCAGCCACGCCGTCTCCTGAAGTTGCCGACCCTGAAGATCAAACCACAGCAGCGGGACATCGGCCGGGCATTGTCGTGCGCACTCGCGCAACAGCAAGCTCTTGCCACAGCCCGCCGGCGCCCAGATCAGGCGTAGCCGGCAGCGCGCCTCAAGCAACGCATCGCGCAGCCGGCCACGGGGAATGAATCCGTTAGGAAGGGGGGGCATTCTGGACACTCTGCTCTCCTGTCTCGCCAAAGGCCCGGGGGCGCAAGCTTGATCGCCGCTCATGCTAGTCGATGGCCTTGCAGGCTTTAGTCCCCGCAATGGGGGATAGCCGACTCGCCATGAGCCATTTTCAAGTGCGCGCCCCGGTGCCCTGGGACTGAGTCAATGTTTCCCGGAGAACTGTTAGAAGTTCACCCCGACACTGAGGGCGACAAAGTCGCGATCAGTGGAGGTGTTGAACTCGCCACCAAAGAAGTCGGTGTACGACAGACTGGCGGTGTAGGTGTTGAGGTAATCGGCATCCAGGCCAAGGCTGACGGCCTTGCGCCCCTCCTCGAAGTTGCCGCCGGGACCGGGCGAGTAGCCGTTGACGTCATGGGACCAGGCAACGCTCGGCTTGAGGTTGATACCGGCAAATACGTTGGTGTAATCGAGGATTGCACGGCCGCGATAGCCCCAGGAGGTGGCGGTGGTGAAACCGTCGTTGTTGCAGTTTTTGTCGACGTTTTTACCGTTGGCGCCCACTGCTCCCGCGTTGATGGCCTGGCAGGTATCGGCGGGCAAGGCGCCCGGGCCGAACACCGCATCGCGCCCGTAACGTGCCTGGGATTTACTCTCCAGGCCGCCCACATGGGTCACCCCGACTTCACCGACCACCGTCAGACGCTCGGCGCCCAGGACCTGGTCGAAGAAGTGCACGAAGGTGCTTTGCAACTGGCTAATTTCCTTGCGCTCATAGCCATGGACGGTGCTACCCGGAATGGATGCCGGATCGCCCCCAAGGACCGAAAAGTTGGAGAAGCTGGAGAACGGCCCGCCAAACTGCGCCAGGCCACGCACGCCGCTGTATAGGACATCCGTGGTATTGAGTTGCACCGGGGCATTGGGACGATAGCTGATCTCGCCGGTCCAGGAAGTACCGGTGGGCAACGTGGTCGCGAAGCTCAAGCCGTACAGGCGAATATCTTCCGGGTACTCGATGAAATACTGACTGCCGGCCGCCACATTGGCGATCGCCACACCCTGGCGCGCTGCGCCGGGCACGGTGGGAGACGAAGCACCGGCCAGGATACCCGCCGATTCGCGATAGGTGGCCTGGTTCGCCACCTCGGCGCTGAATATCGGTGCACGGGAATGGTAGTTCATGAAATAGCCACCGAATTCGGTATTCAGTGAATCGACCATCCAGCGTAGTGCCAGGCCGTACTGGCCACTGTCGCGCGCATCGCGGTCGCCACTGCGCGGCACGATCACCCCTTCCGACGTGGTTTGGTAACCGAACGCAGGACCAAAGGGCGCGAGGCCAGGCGACAGCACCGCCAGGTTGCGATTGCAACCGTCCGCCACCACGTCCGGCTGGGAGAAGAACGTGCCGCAGTTGTCGACCACGGTCTGGTCCCATTCCAGCTGGTAAAACGCTTCGGCGGAGATGTTGTCGGTCAGGCTCTGGGAAATGGTGAACATGTTCACCGGGATCAGGCCTTCCTTGACTTCCGCGCCGGGGCGGCGGAAAGCCGAGACATCGATCGGGTTGATCGCGTTGATGCCGTTCTGGATGAAGGTGCTTCACCCCAGCTGACGACTTGCTTGCCCAGGCGCACCGAACCCGGCGCGTCAGCGATGCTGTAGTTGTGGTAGACGAAGGCATCGAGCAATTGCGAACCGGCGGATTTGGCGCCCTCCTTGCGTCCGTTGTCGCTGATGTCCTTGAACGGACGGCTTTCATCCTTGAGTTCGAAGTCGTACCAGTATTTGCCCCGCACGAACACACCGGAGTCGCCGTATTTGAGCTCCAGGTCGTGAATGCCCTTGAAAATCTTCGAGAAGGTTTCGCCTTTCTTGAAGTTCAGGTGGCTGTCATCGGTGGTTTGCGCCAGGCCATCGCCGCCGTTGTTCGAACCGATGAAATCCTTGTCCGCTCCGCGCACCGACCAGCTGGCGCCCACCGACAGGGAGGTGTCGAACGTACCTTCGATTTCGCCGATATTGAAGCTGGCTGCCTGGGCCTGGGCCGCGCAGCCAAGGGCGATGGCTACAGCAAGCCCCGTGAGCTTGAATTCTGCGCGCGTTATTGTTTTTTTCATGCGGCTCCCCTGTTGGGTTTTTGTTGGTCGCCGCAGCTAATCAGTTCTCCCCGCCCGAACGTAAGCGACGAAAGAGTGATTCAAAAACTCATACCTGCCCGGCCTTTTCGACGCCCCCCAAACGGGGGAGATTTCCCGCCGCCTCAGTGCGTTAGCGTGTTCCAAGAGCAATCTTTCTTGCTCGGCCGATGACTTGCGGCGAGCTGCGGCGCAAGTCCGGGCCCACTTACGTTGTCGAGGAAAGTTGAAATGCAAACAATAAGAACCTGGCTCAAAGCCGGAGCTTTCTCCCTCACTGCCCTGTCCACCGCGGCGATGGCGGCAGTTCCTGCCGAAGAGGCTGCACAACTGGGCACAAAACTCACGCCCATGGGCGCAGAGAAAGCCGGCAATGCCAACGGCAGCATTCCAGCCTGGACCGGTGGCCTGCCGGCAACCGCCGCCCCGGTGGATGCCAACGGATTCCTCAGCGATCCCTTCGCCTCGGACAAACCTTTGTTCACCATCACCAAGGACAACCTGGCGCAGTACAAGGACAACCTGACGCCGGGCCAGCTGGAAATGTTCAAGCGTTATGGCGACACCTACAAAATGCCGGTCTACCAGACGCGCCGCAGTGCGGCCAACCCGGACTCGGTGTATGCCGCCGTGAAAAAGAACGCCACCACGACGAACCTGATCCAGGGCGGAAACGGCCTGGAAAACTTCGACACGGCGATACCTTTTCCAATCCCGAAGAGCGGTGTGGAGGTGATATGGAACCACATCACGCGCTACCGCGGCGGCAGCTTTCGCCGGGTGATTACCCAGGCCACCCCTCAGGCCAACGGTGCCGGCACCCTGGTGACCTTTGAAGATCAGTTCACCTATCGCACGCAGCTCAAGGACTACGATCCGAAAGAACCGAGCAACGTCATGTTCTACTTCACCCAGAACGTCCTGCAACCGGCACGCATGTCGGGCAATGTGCTGCTGGTGCACGAAACCATCGACCAGGTCAAAGAACCTCGCCTGGCCTGGATGTACAACGCCGGTCAACGCCGCGTGCGCCGGGCCCCGCAGGTTGCCTACGATGGACCGGGACTGGCCACCGATGGCCTGCGTACCTCCGACAACTACGACATGTACAACGGCTCGCCCGATCGCTACGACTGGAAACTGGTGGGCAAGAAGGAAATCTACATGCCGTACAACAGCTACAAACTGGCCTCCACCAAGCTCAAATATGACGACATTCTCAAGCCAGGCCATATCGACCAGAACCTGACGCGCTACGAGTTGCACCGCGTCTGGGAAGTCGAAGCGACCCTCAAGCCCGGCCAGCGTCATATCTATGCCAAGCGCCACTTCTTCATCGATGAGGACACCTGGCAAGCCGCCGAAGTTGATCACTATGATGGCCGCGGCCAACTGTGGCGCGTAGCCGAAGCCCATGCCATGCAACTGTACGATCACCAAGTTCCCTTCTATGCACTGGAGACCCTGTATGACCTGCAGTCGGGCCGCTACCTGGCCCTGGGCATGACCAACCAGGAGAAACGCTTCTACGATTTCGACTTCCAGGCCAGCAAGGCCGATTACTCCACCGCCGCCTTGCGTAACGCTGGCGTACGCTGAAGCGCAACCGTTCGCCGAATACCCGGCACCAGGCCACCCCTAGCGGTGGCCTTTTTTCGTATCCGGCCCAAACTGAGGTGCCCTGCGCCGCGTCGTGCGCCCAACCCGGTTTCCCGGTGTGCATGCCTATACTGTCGAAGGGTCATTCCCAGGTACGCCCTCCTCCAAGAAAAATACGGGTCAGTATGTCAGCCATAACGACAATGCCACTGTTGGCGACCAAGCTCATTCCTCCGCGCCGCGGCCGTGGAACCTTGCCCAGGCCGCGTCTGGAGCAACTGATCGAACAGATTGCCCACGCCACCCTGACGGTGCTCAAGGCCCCGCCCGGATTCGGCAAGAGCACCCTCGCCAGCGCCTGGGCACAGGCGGCGTTGGCCCGTGGCGCGCGGGTCGCCTGGCTAACGCTCGATGAAACCGATGCCACGCCCGAGCGCCTGCTGTTGCATGTGGCTGCGGCGGTCCAACGGGGTTTCAAGGACGATCTGGAACAAGACCTGATCAAGGACCTGCTCCTGCTACCCGGCGACCAGCTGGGGATCTTGCTGCTCAACGAACTGGAGCGCAGTTCGCAGAGCAGTTTCCTGTTTATCGACGACTACCACAGCGTGCCGCCGCAGGTCCTGATCAGCGCCTTCGACAAGATCATTCGCTATGCCCCGGATAACCTGCACCTGGTGTTTTGTGGGCGCAGCGACTTGCCACCCGCCTTGTACGCGCACCTCTATAGCGACGCCTGCCTTGAAATAGACGTCGGCCAGCTGCGTTTCGATCTCGATGAAACACGCGACCTGCTGCTGCGTTCGGGCCTGGAAGCCGTCGATGCTGGCGAAGTATTGGACCTGCACAAGGCCACGGAAGGCTGGATCGCAGCGTTGCGCGCCAGCCTGCTGTCCCTGCGCCAACAACCTGCGGGCAGTTTTCGGTTGCCCAAGAGCATTTCCGGGCTGCTCGATGAATTGCTCGAACGCCTGCCGCCTGAACTGGCCGGGCAACTGCCACACCTGGCCAGCGTGGAACGCTTCAATGCAACGCTGGCGCAAGCCCTGACGGGCCATACCGACGGGCATGCCCTGATCGAAGACATCGAACGCCTGCAGCTGTTTCTTACCGGGCTGGACGATAGCGGCGAATGGTTCAGCTTCCACCCGTTGTTTCGCGAACACCTGCGTCGCCGGTTGCAAGCCTGGGAACTCAACACGGCGCTGCGTTGCGCCGCGCATTGGTTCGCCGCAGAGCAACTCTGGACCGACGCCGTGCGGTGCGCATTGGCTGCCGGCGACAACGAAAGCGCCCAGGAATGGATCACGCATTGCGCCATCATGCTGGTCGAAAGGGCCGACTTCATCATCCTGCTGGACTGGCAACGCCAGTTGCAGGACCACCTGTTGCAAAGTCCGCCGCAGTTGAAACTGGCGCTGGCCTGGGCGTCCGGCCTGGCGATGACGCGCAGCAACTCTCGCCAGTTACTCGACGAGGTCAAGGCCGAATGGACCGAACTGCAGCGCTTCAATGAACAGGATGACCTCTATTGGGAATGCCAGGCCCTGCACGCCATGTTGCTGGCACTGGACGATCAGGCGGAAATTGCCGGGCGCCTGGCCGAACAGTGCCTGCCACATCTCAAGGAGCACCCCTGGATCTGCAATACCCTGCAATGCGTGGTCGGTTATGGTCATCTGGGGGCCTGCCGCTGGGAGGCGTTCTACAGTGTGCCGCCGACGATCTGCGCACCACTGGAGCGCAGCCGCTACCTGGCCAACCAGGTCTATCGGCTGACGCTGATGGGGCTTGGCGAGATCTTGCAAGGACGCTTTTCCCAAGCCGCGGCCATCCTTGAGGAGGCACTGCGTTGCAGCTCCCGGGAGGGCAGCGAGCAGACCCAGGCGCCGGTCCTGCGGGCAATGCCCGCCAGCTTCCTGGCCAATGTTCGATACATGCAAGGGCGCCTGGATGAAGCCGCCCGGCTCAGCCTGGAAAACATCGAGATCGCAAAACTGGGGGGCTTTCTTGATTGCGCCGCCAGCGTGTTTGTCACCGCCAGTGGTTTGAGCAGCAACCGTGGCAGCCTGCAAGGTGCGCGCAGTTTTCTCGAAGATGGCGAGCGGCTGGCGCACACCCGCGAGTGGCCGCGCATGCATGCGCAGCTGTTGCTGGAGCGCACGCGCATCAGTTTGCTTGAACACAAACATCACGAGGCGCTGGCCTGTGCCCAGCAACTCGAGGCATTGCAGCTCGGGCATCCGCCGCCAGCCAGCGACAGTTTTGATGAGTACCAGTGCCTCGCCAGCCTTGCCAGCCTGTGGTGCGAGGCCGCCGGTCTATCACGCCAGGCCGATCTGGCCAAGGCCGAGCACCTCGGCCAACTGGCGATGCAGCACAATCATCGATTGATGCAGATCCGCCTGGCTGCCAGTCGTGCTCTGGTGAGTTGGCAACGCCAGCAGCCGGACAGTGCGGTGAGGTCCTTGCTGGAGGCCTGCAGTCTGGTCGAAGCCACGGGCGCCAGGCAATTGCTCGCGGATCTGCCATCCTGCGAGCGCTTGCAGCAGCTTGCAGCCTATGCGCTGCAGCAAGACATCAGCCTGAGCGAGCAAGCGCAATTGCAGCAGTTATTGCCGGGCGCGGTCAGCGCGACGCAACTGGCCAGCCAGCTACGCACGGCAATCAGCCTGACCAGCAAGGAACGCAATGTGTTGAAGCTGGTGGCCGAGGGCAAGTCAAACAAGGAGATGGCGAAACTGCTCGGCATCACGCCCGAGACCATCAAGAGCCATATGAAAAACATCTTCGCCAAGCTCAACGTCGACAGCCGCGCCCAGGCTGCCGTGGCGGCCAAGGCGAGCGGCTTTATCTAGTACCCCGCCTGTGCTCAGCAGTAGCGCAAGGCTTCACATGGGAAACAACAAGTCCTTCGATGAAAGCAGCAGATCTCGCACTGGTTGCGCTGCCAATTCGGCCAATCACAGGCACACGGTCGATCTCAACTAATTCCGATCTGGCAAGCAAGACAGCGCCGGAGCATTGGTCATCATTCACCTGAGTCCTGACCGCTAGGCTCGTTGTCCCAACATGCTAAGAAACTGTCCCGCTGCGCTCATAGCCTCGTGCCCGGGATATCTACGATAGGACCACTACCTCCGCCCCATCAGCGGGGGCCAGTTACCTATAACGGGCGCATATCTTGCGCACCGCCGTACAAGCACGGATTGGAGACAACAATGACAAAAATCGCCGAAATCCAGGACACCCCTTCACCAGCCTCTCCCTCGGCACCGAACATCATCCGGTCGTCGGTGCGACAGCATTCGATCAAGGTGGAGCTATGCACGCCCGCCATCGGCGCCGAGCTCAGCAACGTCAGCCTTGTCGACGCCGCTCAGGACCCCGAACTGATCGCGCAAATCCGGGAGCTGTGGCTCAAGCACAAAGTGCTGTTCTTCCGCGACCAGAACATCACTCCAATGGAGCAACAGCATTTCGCCGCGCAATTCAGCGAACTGGAAGCCCATCCCCTTGCGCCGAGCCATCCGGAGGCGGACAAGCTGCTGATGCTGTACCGCAACCTCGATCCGAACAAGCCTAAAAACTATGTCGAAAAGGCCAGCCGCGAGAACCTCTGGCATGCCGATGTCACTTACAAGAAGGCGCCGCCCCGCGGCGCGGTGTTGCGCTGCGAACTGGGTCCGGAAACCGGCGGAGACACTCTGTTTTCCAACATGGTGATGGCCTACGACAATCTGCCCGACACCATCAAGCAACGGATCGAGGGCTTGTATGCCAAGCACGGCGCCGAGCAGACCTTTGGCGCCCAGTTGCCACGCGAAGAACGTCACGCGATGGCCCTGAAGAGTCCCGGCGCTGAACACCCGGTTGTGCTGACCCATCCCGAGACGGGTGAAAAGGTGTTGTTCGTCAACTCGGCGTTCACCACCCATTTCTCGAATTTCTTCAACTTCGACGACATCCGTTACGGCCAGGACTTCATGCCCGAGGCTCATCATCTGATGAACTACCTGATCTCCCAGGCCGCCATTCCTGAATATCAGGTTCGCCTGAAATGGCGCACCAACACCGTTGCCATGTGGGACAACCTGCAAGTCCAGCACTACGCGGTGGCTGACTACGGCAATGCACCACGCAAGATGCTGCGCGCGACCCTGGCGGGCACCCCGCTGACCTGACCCTGACTGCCTGACAGGCTGCCAGAACACCCGACCCTCCGTGAGGGTCGGGCGATCCCGGCCGCCGAAAAATTCCCGATCACAACAACAATCAACGGAGATACCTATGCTCTACGAACACGTCGACACCGCCGTCATCGATGGCGAATCCCTGCCCTGGATTCCGTTTACCCCGTATGCGGAAAACGTATTGCTCAAGTACTTCAAGCTCGACCCGATCCGCGGCGAATGGATCGTCATGATGAAGGCGCCGATCGACATGCAGCTGCCCAAGCATCACCACACGGGCACGGTGATGGTCTACACCTTCGAAGGCCAGTGGAAATACAAGGAACATGACTGGGTCGCAGGTCCGGGCAGCATCGTCTACGAGACGGCCGGGTCGACTCACACACCGGAAGTCGTCAGCACCGGCAATGGCGACGGCTATGTGCTGACCCTGGTCCAGGTCAATGGCGATCTTGCGTTTGTCGATGACAACGACAACATCGTCGCGCTGGAAAACTGGAAGTCCGGGCTCAAGCGTTATCTCGACTATTGCGAGCTGCATGACATCGAGCCGAAAGATCTCACGGCATTCAACTGATCCGGTTCCAGCAACGCTCCCGGCACGCCCCGATTCACGGGGCAGCCGGGTCGGTTACCTGAGCGCCAACATCCAGGGGAGGAAAACAGGCTGTCCCGGTTCGCGGTCTTGACGTGGAATCTGACAGAGAACCCTGTCCGCTCCCCGATCTCAGACTCATGAACGGAGCGATGCCATGCATGGCTTGATGATGCACAAGCAGCTGTTGATTTCCTCTCTGATAGAACACGCCGACCGCCATCATGGCGATACACCGATTGTGTCCCGCAGGGTGGAGGGCGATATCCATCGCTACACCTTCCGTGACTGCCACCGTCGCGCGCGCCAGATGGCCAGCGCCCTGACCGGCCTGGGCGTGCAGCCGGCCGACCGCATCGGAACGCTTGCCTGGAACGGCTATCGTCACCTGGAGTTGTACTACGGCATCAGCGGCATGGGTGCCATCGTGCATACCATCAACCCGCGCCTGCATGAAGACCAGGTGACCTACATCGCCAATCATGCCGAAGACCAATACATCTTCTTCGACATGACCTTCCTGCCGTTGATCAAGCTCATCGCTGGCCGCTGCCATACGGTCAAGGCGTTCATCGCCATGACCGATCAGGCCCACATGCCAACGGACGCCGGTATCGACAACCTGCTGTGCTATGAAGATCTGCTGCAACAGGGCGCCTGCGACTATGCCTGGCCGGATCTCGACGAGGAAGCCGCCTGTACGCTCTGCTACACCTCCGGCACCACGGGCAACCCGAAAGGCGTCCTGTACAGTCATCGCTCATCGCTATTGCACAGCTATGCCGCCGCACTGCCGGATGCCCTGAACTGCTCGGCGCGGGACGTCATCCTGCCGGTTGTGCCCATGTTCCATGTCAATGCCTGGGGGCTCCCGTACATCGCGTGCATGGTCGGCGCCAAGCTGGTATTTCCCGGACCTGCGCTGGACGGCCAATCGCTGTTCGACCTGCTGGAAGCGGAGCAGGTGACCCTCTCCGCCGGCGTACCGACAGTCTGGCAAGGGTTGCTGGGGCATCTGGAGCAAACCGACAAGTCTTTCTCCAGCATGAAACGCACCATTATTGGCGGTGCAGCCTGCCCCACGGCCATGCTGCACAGGTTTCAGGAGACCTTCGGCGTGGCGGTGTTGCACGTCTGGGGGATGACGGAGTTGAGCCCGATCGGAACCATCGGCACCCTCAAGGCCAGGCACCTGGTCATGTCCGCGGCCGAGCGTAATGCCGTGCAGTCCAAACAAGGCCGCGCAGTGTTTGGCGTCGACATGAAGATCGTCGGTACGGACGGCGTGGAACTGCCTTGGGACGGCGCGACGTCGGGTGACCTGATGGTGCGTGGCCCCTGGGTGGTACGCGACTATTTCAGAAACGAAGGTGAGTGCTCGCCGCTTCTCGAGCACGCCGGCCAGACATGGTTCCCGACCGGCGATGTGGCGACCATCGATGGCGATGGCTTCATGCAGATCACCGATCGCAGCAAGGATGTGATTAAGTCGGGTGGCGAGTGGATAGGCTCCATCGACCTCGAGAACATTGCGCTGAGCCATCCGTCAGTCGCCCAGGCGGCCTGCATCGCGGCCAAACATGCGAAGTGGGATGAGCGGCCGTTGCTGGTCATCGTCAGGAAAGCGCAGGCAGCCCTGACGCGGGATGAACTGCTGGCCTTTTATGAAGGCAAGATTGCCAAGTGGTGGACGCCGGATGATGTGGTCTTCGTCGATACGATTCCACTGGGTGCTACGGGCAAGGTCTTGAAGAACCGTCTGCGCGAGCAGTTCGGCGATCATCTGCTGGTCAAGGTTGTCAGCTGAGTAGCCAGGTAAAAATCCAGCCCTGTCCATGTGCAAAGGCAGGGCGGACGTTACGGCAGATGCCGCTAGCGTTCGCCCTGCCTTTTGCGTTGACGCCATGAAGTGGCTTAGCGTGCCGCTGGCTCACAGGACATCGACTGCTCGAGAAACTCCAGCAGCAATTCGTTGACCTGGGCGGGGCTTTCCTCTGCGGCGCTATGGCCTACACCGGGTAGCAGCACCTTTTTGCGCAGCGCGGGCAGGTAGGCGTCCATCTGCTCGTAGAGGCCGCGGATTTCAACCGGCTCCAGGGAAGGGTCGGCAGCACCACCGATGAACAGGCTCGGCTGGCTGACCTTCGCGCCGTCGAGAAACGCGGTGATTTCCCAGTTGCGGTCACGACAGCGGTAATAGTTGAGGGCTCCGGTAAAGCCCGTGCGTGTGTACTCGGCGACGTAGTAGTCCAGCGACCGCGGGCTCAACCAGGACGGAAACTCCCCCTTCGGCTCGGTGAAGGCATTGAGAATGGGTTCACCGGCCTCGACGAACAGACGCCAGCGTTCGGCGCCGACGGCGCTGCCGGAGATCGAATAGAAGACGCTGCTCAAGGTCTTGCGCGGATCATGGGCCAACTCGCGATCCGGCTTGTCGAGCTGTTGGAAATACAGGTGGTGGTAGACCCTTCCTTTCGCCATGGCCTGCAAACCCACGGTCGGCTTGACCTTGCCGCGCGGTGGCACCGGCGTATTGAGCATCACCAGGCCACGGAACAGATCCGGTCGCAACAGGGCCGACGCTTGAGCCACCCAGGCCCCCAGGTCGTGCCCAATGATGACCGCGGACGTTTCGCCCAGGGCCGCCATCAAGCCCACCATGTCGCCGACGGCCTGGCTCATGTCATAGGCTTCGATGGCATCGGGTCGGTCCGACTGCCCGAACCCGCGTTGATCGGGCACGACAACCCGAAAGCCGGCCTCGGCCAAAGCCACGATCTGGCGCCGCCACATGTACCAGAGGTAGGGGAAACCATGCAGCAGGATGACGAGCGGGCCCTGGCCCTCGTCGATGTAATGCATGCGGATGCCGTTGACTTCGGCAAAGCAGTGATTGAATGCATCAGGATCGTCGGCATCCGCAGGCGCCATTGCAGCGAGCGGCTGACCGATACGCATTGAAGTGCGCGTATCCATTTTCTACCTCCATCTTATCAATTGTGGGCCTGAAGGTAGCGCCGTGTGGGTGCTCTGCACTGAGCTTCCCGGGACACAATCTTGTGAAACTGGGACAGCGCCAACACCTGCAGCGCGGCGCCTTACGCCATCGTTCCAGGCTCTTCGACTGTGTCCCAGTATGCTAAGAAATTATCCCGCCATGCCCATGCCACCGGGCCCATGCTCCCTAAAATGGATCCGCGCTACCTGCTCTGCATCACGCCAGACCAGGGTTGAAGATCGCTGGCGCCAGCAGTTCCGCCACAAGCGCCCTCTTCCCGCGCAAAACACCTTCGATGAAAAAAGCAACGCCGCCATCGGCCGAGGGAGATCCTGCACATGCCCAAGCTTGTTCGCGCCGCCGTCTTGACCAAATACCTGGAAGTCACCCAGGACCTCGGATTCAACCCGTGCGACATCATGACCGTCGTCGGGCTGAGCAAGGCTCAACTGCGAGTCCCGGAAAACCGTATACCCATCGATTCCGCCGTGCGCCTGCTGGAAGATTCTGCCGTCGCCAGTGGTTGCCAGACCCTCGGCCTGCGCATGGCCGAGTCGCGTCAGCTTTCAGACTTCGGCGCGGTCAGCCTGCTGCTCAGCCAGCAACGCACCCTGCGTGAGGCCTTTCAGGTAATGGAGCACTATCGTCATCTGATGAATGACTCCCTGGGGATCTTCGTTGAAGAAGCCGGCCGGATGGTGATCATTCGTGCCGAGATGGTCACCGAATCGCTGCTGCCCAGCCGCCAGGCCTCGGAACTGGTCATCGGTGTGCTGTTCGGCCTGTGCTCGACACTGCTCGGCGCGCAGTGGCGCCCGTACAGCGTCAACTTCATGCACCAGCCGCCAGAGAACCTGCATCTGCATCGGCGCCTGTTCGGCTGCAACCTGGAGTTTGGCAGCGATTTCAACGGCATCGTCTGCTCCGATGCCAGTCTGGACATGGTCAACGCCAATGCCGACCCGGCCATGGCAAGTTATGCCAGACACTACATCGACTCGCTGCAAAGCGATGTAAACACTTCGTTGCTGTTCGAAGTGCGCAAGGCAATCTACCTGCTGTTGCCCATGGGCCGCGCCACGATCGAACAGATCGCGCTGTCACAGGGCATGAACGTGCGCACCTTTCAACGCCGCCTGCAAGACGACGGCTGTGCCTTCAACGACCTGATCAACGAGGTGCGCCGTGACCTGGCGCTCCGTTATCTGGAAAACCCGAACCACTCGATGAGTAGCATCGCCGACATGTTCGGCTTCTCCATGGCCAGCTCCTTCACCCGCTGGTTCATCAACCAGTTCGGCATGCCGCCAGCGGCGTGGCGTCGCGCGCAGAAACAAGCGGTCGCTCCCTGACAGGGAGCGCTGTTCCCGCCTTTCAACGCACACAAAAAAAACGGCGACTGCTGGTACAGTCGCCGCGAAAACCGGTGCTTGTCACACCGGTGGTGAGCCTCACTGTAACGAGGAGCCAGCCCAGTGAAGCCCTGCCATAAACCTGTGTGAAGCCTGTTTTCAGGAACCCCAGTGCAGTAACAGAAGCACCAGCACCACGAGAAACACCGTTTCCCCGACCATCAGCAGGATCGGCTTGATCCCAACCGCTGCTAGTTCCTTGAGCCGGGTTTTCATGCCCAGGGCACTGATGGAAATCACCAGGCACCAGCGCGAGAACTCATTGACCCCGCCCTGCACCGCCGGCGCGATCCAGACGGTGCTGTTGATGCAGGCCAGCATCAGTGATAACCCGTGAGCAATCATTGGATAGACGATCATCGCCAGGGTCGACAACGCCGACACGCCAATCACCGTGAAACAGGGTCGCACTCTCTTTCTGCGGATGGTTAGGCAACGCCGCGGCCAGGGCCAAGGCTGCCGATGCACCGCAGATGGCGGTGGCGCCACCGGTAAGCATGCCGAACAAAGCCGAGCAGCCTGGCGGCGATCACCGAGACGCCGATGGTCACCACCACCAGGATCACCACCAGCGCCATCGGCTTCCAGCCCAACGCCGCCATTTGTTCCAGTGTGATACGCATGCCCAGTAGCGCCACGCCGATGCGCAGCACCATACGCGCGGTAAACTCGACACCGGCCTTGCACGAGCCTTCGTCCGCCAGAAAGTTCAGCGCCATGCCCAGCAACAAGGCGAACAGCATGAGCGGCGCACCATAGTGCTCGGACAAAAACGAAGCGGCAGCCGCCACGATCAGGCTGACGATAAAACCCGGTGCCAATTCGCGCACGCGGGTATGGGCTTGGGTGAGAGCAATGGCGCTCATGGCATGGACTCCTCGCAAATCAGCATCTGCTCCAGCTTGCGCTTGCCGATCAGGTTCCAGGGGCGATCGAAAAACACATCAACACTTGAAAAACGACTCACAACTTCACCTCTAACGCGGCGTCACTGACAGGGGCTGCGACGCTGTCACCCGTTAAACGGGCAATATCTTTGTGGTAGTGACACTTGGCGTAAAAGAACACCGCCGCGGCCGCGAGGCTGACCAGTGGCACCAGTTGAAACGCGGCATGCAGGCCGATCAGGTCGGAAACCCGGCCGGTAATGAATGGCCCCGGGGCCAGGCCGAGCAGGTTGTTGGCCAGGGTCAACGTGGCAAACGCCGTGCCGTGTACCGAGTAATGGGTCAGGTTGGCGACCATCGCGCCAGCCGGGCCCGTGGTCCCGGTGGCAATCAGCATGCCGAGGCAAATCAACAGCAATTGCACGGGCCCCGCCTGCAGCGCGAACGCCGCCGACAAGAGCAGGCAACTGCCCAGGCAGAAGGCGATGGCCAGGCTGACCTTGCGCTCCGGTGAGTTGCGACACAGCCGATCGCTGAGCATGCCGCACAGAATCATCCCCACACCGCTGCACAGCACAATGAGCGCTGCCAGGCCGCCGGCCTTGTCCGTCGGCATGTCGTAGTAGCGGTTCAGGTAGCTGGGAATCCACACCATCACCGTGCCGCCGACAAACAACTGCAAACCACTGCCGAAATAGGTCGCCACCACCGAACGGCTGGACCACAGGGTACGCAACGGGCGCTGGACCTGCGCGCCCTGGTTCAGGGCCCGCGCCGCACGTTGCGGCGCAATGCGCGCTTCCTTGACGATGATTGGATACAGTACCGCCAGGCACAGGCCGAACAACGCCATGCCGGCAAATGACCAGCGCCAGCCCAGCTTGGCGGCGATCGCGCCGCCCAGGGCCATGCCCAGTACAGCGCCGAACAAGCCGCCGGCCATGAACGCGCTGGCCAGGGTGGCGCGCATGTGTTTTGGGAATACCGAAATCACCACCGCGATGCCCACGCTGCCGTAGGCGGCTTCGCCGACGCCGACCATGAACCGGGCGATGAACATCTGCGGGTAGTCCTGCGCCAAGGCGCAGCCCAAAGTGGCCAGGCTCCACAGTAGCGCCATCAGCGCCAGGCTCTTGACCCGGCCGAAACGGTCGGCCATCAGCGACAGCGGGAACGTCAGCAGGCCGACCATCAGGGCGACAATGCCACTGAGCAGGCCGAGCTGGCCGTCACTCAGTGCCCACTCGCTCTTGAGCAGCGGGAACACCGCATTGAGCACTTGGCGCGACATGTAATCGGAAATCAACAGGCCGAAGGTCAGTGCAAAGACAATCCAGGCATATCTACGCGCAACGTTGACGCAACCAGCGTCGTCATCGTCGGCGATTGGGTGAAAGGCCATGCAGCCTCCTCATGGGTTTTATTGTTGTTATAAAGCGGATGGCCAATACGGCTCTGCCTCCACTATTATCAGTGACCTGAAGGTAGCTCTGGCGGGGCGTCCTGCACTAAGCTTCGCAGGACACATTCTTGTGAAATTGGGACAGCCCAGCATGTACACCCTGACCCGCAGTGCCAGCCTGACCCACTATGAGCAAGTGGCCCGCTCCGTAGGGCTCGACCCGTTTCGCATGCTGCGCCTGGCCAAGCTGCCGGCCAGTACCCTGGCCGATCCGAACATCATGATCAGCAGCGATTCGGTCGGCTGGCTGCTGGAAGAGTCGGCGCGCCTGTCTGGCCATGAGGCGTTCGGGCTGTTGCTGGCGCAATCGAGGCAGCTGTCCAACTTCGGCATGCTGGCGCTGCTCATTCGCGAAGAGCCGACCCTGCGCGCAGCCTTGCTGTCCTGCGCGCGTTACGCCCGGTTGCATAACGCCGGCGTGGAGCTGCGGCTTGAAGATGTCGGGGACCTGGTCCTGTTGCATATGGGTGTGAACATGCAGGGTCATCATGGCGTTTGGCGCCAGGCGATCGAACAGGCGACGGGGATTATCGTGCGCACCTTGAACAATCTCAGCGGCCAGACTTTCCGGCCAGTCAGGGTCAGCTTTACCCACGAGCGACCCGCCAGCCTGGAAGTCCATCACCGCGTGCTGGGCACGGCGATCGAGTTTTCCCAGGAGTTCAATGCCATCGTTTGCCGCGCCCGCGATCTCGACGCGGCCATTCCCGCGGCAGACCCGACGCTGCATCGCGAAGTGAAGCGATCCCTGGACCTGCTGTTGGCCAACCTGCGCGACGAGCCGGCGCAGCAGGTGCGCCAGGTGGTCAAGATGTTGTTGCCGGGCGGGCTGTGTTCCGTCGATGGCGTTGCCCAGCACCTCGGCGTGCATCGACGCACGCTGAACCGGCACCTCGCGGAGGAAGGGCAAAGCGTCACCACCATCATCAATGCCGTGCGTTCCGAACTCGCCGAAGAGTACCTGGCCAACAGCAAGCGCCGGTTATATGAGGTCGCCGAGCTGCTTGGTTTTTCCTCTGCCGGTGACTTTTCCCGCTGGTTCCGTGGCCAGTTTGGCCAGACGCCATCGAGTTGGGTCACAGCCTACCGAGAGAGCCAGGTGACACCCGGGTCACTCACCTGAGTAAGTGGAACGGGCGGTCCCAAGGGAGCGCGCCCGCGAGCGGACCGACTTTGTCCCAATACGCTAAGAAAACGTCCTGAAATGCACAGGATTGCCCGTGCCTGCCAACTAGGATAGGCGCGCGGCATCGCTGTCGGCTCCTGCCGCAGACTCCCGCGGATTCACCTGTCCCACACCGCCGCAGCCAAAAAACTGGATCAACAATAACAAGCGCCGCCGTCACTCAAGGCATGGCTTTCACCTGTCACGCCCACGGCCCGGCCATAGACCAAGTAAATGGAGACGCAATGCGAGTCGAACAACTGACCTGCGCCATCGGCGCGGAACTGCTCGATGTGAACCTGGGCGACGCAGTGCGCGATGACGACCTGTTCAACGAAATTTACGCCGCACTGCTCAAACACAAGGTGCTGTTCCTGCGTGACCAGGATCTGGACAAACTTTCCCGTCGCGATCACGAGGCTTTTTCCCTGCGCATGGGGCAGCTCGAAACCCACCCGATGCTGCCCAGCCATCCCGAAGCGCCCGGCCTCGTGCAAATCTACAAGACCCCCGAGAACCCGGCGGACCGCTATGAAAATGCCTGGCACTGCGATGCCACCTGGCGTGAATCACCGCCGATGGGCGCGGTGCTGCGTTGCATCGAATGCCCTACGGTCGGCGGTGACACCATGTGGGCCAACATGGTGCTGGCCTATGACAAGCTGCCGGCGGACGTGAAACAGGAAATTGGCAACCTGATCGCCAGCCATAGCTTCAACGCCTCCTTCGCCGCCGCCATGCCCAGGGAAAAGCGCCTGGCGATGAAGGCGCAGTACCCGGATTCTGAACATCCGGTCGTGCGCACCCACCCGGAAACCGGCGAGAAGGTGCTGTTCGTCAATGCCTACGCCACACACTTCGTCAATTACCACCGCGATGGCCGTGTCCGTTTCGGCCAGGATTACAACCAGGCCGGCGTCGACCTGCTCAAGTACCTGATCAGCCAGGCCTACAATCCCGAGTATCAGGTGCGCTGGCGTTGGAAGAAAAACAGCGTGGCGATTTGGGATAACCGCTGCACCCAACACTACGCCGTGATGGACTATCCGCCTTGCCATCGCAAGATGGAGCGCGCGGCTATTATCGGTGACAAACCCTACTGATCAGTCAACCGGTTCAGACCCCAGAGACGCTGCTGAGCGTCTCCTTTGGGTCGTTCTTTACCATTGGACGAAACGGCCAATAGCTGCCCGTCACCCAAACCGCTGTTACGGCGTTTTTCCGGGAGTTCGACCCCGTTTGCGCCCAACAAAAAAGGCCTACGCCATCAAGCGTAAGCCTTTGATATATATGGTGCCCGAAGCCGGAATCGAACCGGCACGCCCTTACGAGCGGGGGATTTTAAGTCCCTATTTGTTCCTTCCAGCACTGTCCGCCAGTGTCTCCCTGTATAAAAAAATACCCTTGTGAATCAATGAATCCGGCCTATCCTTAGTGTGTGTCTGGTTCTCTATGTCTACTCGTGTCTGGCGTCTAACAGACACGGTATAGACACGGGAAGCCATGGGACTGAGGAGGAATGATCATGTCAAACCTGACTGATCGGACGGTTCAGAAAGCAATCCGCGACGCCAAAGCGGCCGGCGCGGATGTGTGGGTGACGGATGCCGCGAAGTCGCGTGGCGTTGGCAGGCTGCGCGTACGTGCGAATGCGAACGGGCGAGCTGCCTTCTATTTCAGGTACACCAGCCCGGACGGGAAACAGGCCCAGCTTCCGCTTGGAATTTATGACAGCGATGGCAAAGCCGGCCTTGCGCTCAGGGATGCCACGGCACGGGCCGGCGAGTTGTCACGGTTGTATCAGGATGGCCACCGCGACCTGCATGCGTATCTGGCGCATCAGGAGGCCGAGCAGGCAGCTGCCATCAAGGCAGCCCGGCACGCTCGCGAGGAGGCGGAACGGCAGGCTGCCAGCGGATCACTCGAAGCGTTGTGCAATGGCTATGTCGCGCATTTGGAACGGTTGGGCAAGACCAGCGCTGGGGCAGTGCGAAGTCTGTTCAGGAAAAACGTGATCGTTGCATTCCCACACCTGGCCGCCACCCGTGCGCGGCACATCACTCATAAGGATGTGAACCTTGTGTTGTCTACGCTGATCGTCGGCAGTAAGGGGCGCACCGCTGGCAAATTGAGAAGCTACTTGCGCGCTGCCTACACCCTCGCACTCGATGCTGAATATGACCCAACCGTCCATCCTGACCTGCACGGATTCAATCTGGAAGCTAACCCGGTCGCGGCCATACCGGCCAAGGCGTTCAAGCGCTATAACCGGGCGTTGAAGCGGACGCTCAATGAGAGCGAGCTTCGCGCCTTTATGCTTGCGCTGGACCAGCAGCAGAGTTTATACAGCGATATCGTTACCTTGGCGCTGTTCCTTGGCGGGCAAAGGCTCGCCCAACTGCTGCGCCTGCGGCCAGCTGACGTGGACCCTGATGGTCGCACCATCGTTTTGCTCGATCCCAAGGGTAAAAGGCAAACGCCTTATGTGCATGTGGTGCCACTGAATGAAAAAGCCTTTGGTATCGTCAAGAGGATGCTAGCGACCAATGGTAGCAAGGCGTTCCTGTTCGCCTTGCACGAGGTCGCTGTGCGCCCTGAAAAACTCAGTGCAGTGGTGGCTGAAATCAGCACCGCCATGGTAAAGGACAAAACCGCGCGCGAACCCTTCCAACTGCGCGACATTCGCCGGACCTGCGAAACCATGCTGGCCGGAATGGGCATAAGCAGAGACGTGCGCGCTCAATTATTGAGCCACGGCTTCGCAGGGATTCAAAGCGAACACTACGACATGCACGAATACCTGGACGAGAAACGCGTCGCGTTGAACGCCTGGGCGGCGAAGCTCGACGAAATCGCCACTGGTAAGGCCCGCTCAAACGTCGTGCCACTGCTGCACGCGGATGCGTGAACCATGCCTATCAAGGGAACGATCCAAGTCCAGCTAAGCCAATCGCAAGCGGCAGAGGCGTCGCGCTGGTTGGTCGATGACTACGCACCAGTTATGCCGCCCTACCACATGAGCCATGATTGGGAAGATACACAGCGGCAGCTGGCAGCCCAACTCGGCCAGATCTTGCACAAGGCCGCAGCGCGGAAACGCAGTAGCACCACGTTGAACTTGGGGATACGAAGTGAGCTGGTGCGCTGGTTCGCCAGTTTCACCCGCGACGGCGGTTGGTACGAGTTTGGTGAACGGCTCCCTTGGCGGCATGCGCCGAAAGACGAACTCTTTCCAGGCCAGCCGGCGCCCGACCAAATTCAAGCCATCGCCGCCCTCTTCCTGCACGCTGCCAGCAGGCGTAGAGGCCGGCCGCTGCTGACATTGTTGGACACTGTGCATCAAGAGGAGCGCGGCGCGAAGGCTGGAGCGGACCCGCGTGTGTTGCGCCGGTTGCACAACCAAACGAAGCCTGAGCGTGAATGGACGAAAGAGGAAACCGACGCAGCCGGTCCCGAGCCCGAATCCTAGAAAATTCTCCGGATTTTTTGTCCTCTCTTGCTGCTGCGGATCGGGGATAGGGTTTACCTAAATTCACGAGTTGCAGGTAAACCCAGATGAACAGCCCTATCGTCGAACCCCTTCTCCTCAGCCCGAACACTGCGGCCCAAATGCTCGACGTGTCGCGAAGCACCGTCTACGCGCTGATGAAAAATGGTGCCCTGGCGTGGGTGCCCTTTGGCGCCGACCGGCGCATTCCTGCCGCCGAGGTACACCGGCTGGCGAGCGAGGGCGTGCCGGCTATCACGAAAGCGGACAAGATTGGTTTGCTGTGATGACGCGCGGCGCAATGATCGACGCGTACATCGCTGCCGGGTTGGCGCTGGTGTCGATCCCGCGCGGAAAAAAGGGCCTCACTGATAGGGGATGGAACTTGCCGGAAAACGCTATTCGCACTAGCGAACAAGCGGCTGCACGCATCGACGGCAGCAGCAACCTCGGCCTGATGCACGCCTATAGTGATCCACCGACCTGCGCCATCGACATTGATGACATGGCCGAAGCACGCCAATGGCTGGCAGCACTAGAGGTTGATCTGGATGCGCTGCTGAGCGCCCCGGATGCAGTACGTATCAACTCAGGCCGCGAAGGACGGGCCAAGCTGCTGTACCGGCTGGATGCGCCGTTGCCACAAAAGAAGGCGAAGGTCGGCAAGAAAGACATCATCGACTTCCGCTGTGGCACGCAGGGGGGCTTGACCGTACAGGACGTGCTGCCACCCAGCGTCCATCCGGACACCGGACGGCCATATGCGCTTGAGGGCGACATCGGCGCCATCCCGCTGATCCCCGCGAAACTGCTAGCCTGCTGGCAGGGTCTGCTGACTACCGGAAAGCAGGTCAGCAAGCCAACCGGTGCACCATGCTCTGACGATCTACCTGAGCGCTTCGTCGAACTGCTGGCGGGTGACGCGGACCTGCAAAAGCGCTGGAGCGGCATCACCGATGGGCTGGACGATCCTAGCCGCAACGGCCTCGACATGTCGCTGACCTCACTGGCGGTGAAGCGCGGCCTCAACGATGCCGAGATTACGGTGATCCATCACGCATTCCCGTACGGCAAGGTAGTGCAGGACGGTCGTGGCGACGACTACATAAACCCAATGATCCGCAAGGCACGGGCCGACCGCACGCTGTCACGAACCGAGCCGTGGTTTACGGCTCACAGGCTGATCGCAGAATGCTTTACGACTGATGACGGCACGCGCCTGCTGCGTTACTGGAATGGTGACGCCTACGCATGGTGTGATGGCGCGTACCAGATGCGCAAAGAAGACGACGTGGCGGCCAAGGTCTGGGAATACCTGGGCAGCGCACGGCACTTTATCGGCAAGAGCGGGAAGAAAACTGCGTCATTTGGGGTCAACCGAGCAAGGTCCGGCGATGTGTTGGGCGCAATAAAAGCAGCGGCTCATCTAGGTAGCCACAAAGTGATGCCGTGTTGGCTGGACGTGGCGTCAGCGCAAGCGTTGCCCGATCCTAAAGATCTGCTGGTCATGGCGAACGGTATCTTGCATATGCCGAGTCGTACCCTCTATCCGCATGACCCAAAGCTGTTTACCACAACGGCTTTACCGTTCCCCTACGAACCGAATGCCGGTGCGCCTAAAGCGTGGCTGCATTTCCTGAATGATCTGTGGGGCGACGATGTTGAGAGCATCGAGACGCTGCAAGAATTCTTCGGCTATGTGCTGACCAGCGACACGTCACAGCAAAAAATCCCGATGATCGTTGGTCCCAAGCGTGGGGGTAAAGGGACAATCGCCCGCGTATTGCGCAACATGATTGGCGAAGTGAATTGCGTAGGTTCGACTCTGGCCATCTTGTCTACAAATTTCGGGTTGGAGCCGCTTATCAACAAAAGGTTGGCCATTTTTTCCGATGTGCGCCTGAGTGGTCACATCGATCAGAAGCATTTGGCGGACCATCTGTTATCTATATCTGGCGAGGACATGCTGACGTTCGACCGGAAATATAAATCCACCTGGACCGGGGCATTAAAAACACGCTTGTTAATGTTCAGCAACGAATTACCAAAAATTCTCGATGACAGTGGCGCATTGGCTTCGCGCTTTATCATATTACGCCTGACAAATAACTTTTTTGGTCGCGAAGATTTGGGACTGGCGGATCGGCTTTTACAGGAACTACCGGCCATTTTGAATTGGGCATTGGATGGTCTGGAACGGCTTAATACGCGTGGGGCATTTCGTCAGCCGGCTTCGGCATTGGAATTGGTGCAGGAATTGGAAAAGCTGAGTTCGCCGATCAGTGCATTTATAGAAGATAAGTGCGTGGTCGATCCTAATGCGCAGGTGCGGTGCGACGCGCTTTATAACGTTTACGACTTGTATTGCCGTCAAGAAGGATGGCAGCGCGCACCAACCAAAGCCTCGTTTGGCGTTTCGCTGCATGCTGCACTATCGAATCTGGAGCGAAAAAGGGTCGGCCCGAAGGGTAATCAACATTGGATTTATAGGGGCATTGGACTGGCCACCGTCACGACCACAGCGGTGGAATTTGCTGCCGGAACAGTCGAAGTGGTTGATCTAGACGCTGAGAGGGACAGAAAGAGGGCCCTTCTGTTGTAGTCGGTATCCTAGCGTTGCCTAGCAAAATCAATTTGTAGGTTCTACTTTTTAAAAATACTAAATGTAGAAGTAACAATGGGGTTTTGCTGGGATACCTAGGATACCGGGATACGGCGGCAACAACCGCCCATTGTGATGAGGTGGAAAATTATGAAACCCAAACTGCTTGTCCACCCAACCCACTGTCGGACCTTGGATAACGCGGTGGAGATTGAGCGGCTGCTCAGTCAGGGCTGGTTGATTGGTGTTCCGAAGCCCAAGACGGCAATGGCTAAGTCGATGCGCGTATTGCGCGCTCGCCGCCGTGCCGAGGGGTGGCAAACGCTTTTGCTATGGTTGGCACCTGAAGATGTCGCAGCGGTTAAGGCAACGCTACAACCTGGAGAAAGTTATGCCGAACTGCTAATTCGTTTGATAAAAAAACAATGTTTACTTTAGTGAAATCTGGGACAACTGGGACACATTTGGGAAATTTTTCAGATTCCCGTATGGAAGGCCGAACGCCCTGGCTGCGGCAGTGCAGCAGGTCGAAGCTATGGCGCTGGTGCAGGAAAGCATTTCGGCCTCTGGAAATGTGACCACCAACGGACCTTTGATCCGCTGATAGCTGGTTTGAATGGCCCGGTGTAGACGTGTTTGATGCTTACGGGCTTACACAAGGCTACGGATGGGGCAAAACAGAAACTCTTTGACGGTTTCAATGTCACTGGCCCATCGGTGCTGAAAAGCTAACGCATAGGATTTCTAATCCCTTAGTAATAACTGCTAAGCCAGCAAAATATGTGGCTTTACGGCGAGTTGCCCGGGAAGCAGCCATTTTCCGTATCTACTCAGTGTCTGTTGAGGGGCTTGAACCCTGAAAACTCCCGAAATCCGCCGCCTGATCGACCCAGATCGCCAGCACGCTTGTTCGAGACTGCCAAAGCCAACGGCTAAGAGCCCTATACGTGGCTGCGCCACGTACTTGAGCGGTTGCCCCACTCGTCGTCGGTAGAAGATAACGAGGCCTTGCTGCCGTGGAACTGCTCACCGGAAATGCCACGGTAAACGTGAAGCGCATCTGACGGTAGGTGTGCTTCACGGATCGCATACGTACAAAGAGCGTGCCACTCTTAGCTCGCTGGCCGGCGCCGCCTGGTCCATGGAAAACTGGGTTGCCTTAGAGGAGTTCTCCATGGGCAAGCGCCACAAAGTTAAAGCAGATGGCGTGGAATCGGGCGACCTGCACCCGGGACGATGTGGGAATGTGGACCCGCAACAAGTCATGGCGCTGCTAAATACCTGGCTAGAAGGGCAGCAGGGATTTGTACGCCCCGGAGGCAAAGAAACCAGTTATGCCTACACTTTTCCACACCTCGGTCATCAAGGCTTCATTTCTGGTCTCAGGTATTACCCCGGTGTGGTGCTGGTGCTCGAAGAGAGGTTCAGGGCGGCTAAGTTGTTGGATGGGGAGAACTGAGTTTCGGTGTAATGCAACGTTGCCGGATTAGCACCTTTGGCACGGGATCGCCTGACGCCATGACCCGCGTTGCTCACTCGATACATACGCCTTGATCAGCGCCCAAACATTATTCCACCGCAGTATCTAATTGTATCGACACGACTAACGCTCGACGATAATGTAAAGGCGATGCATGAAAATCAACGACCAGCACGTGAGGTGCAACGGACACCAATGTCTTTATCCGTTCCACAGGAACTGAGACGTAAACCGAGAGCAATCGACCATTTGCGCTCATTGAGCCAATACTTGGAGTAACAGATTCTTTGGGAATGAAGGCAAACCCTTCCACCAATTGAATCACTATCTCCGGATACTTAAATTCCTCTGGATAAACCACAGTGCCTTTGAAAGTGAGGACAGCGCATTCTTGGATAGCGTCCTCCCCAGACGATACTTCGCGCCGGGTAGCCATTCGAAATGACCACGAAAAGTCCCAAGAAGTAATCTTCGCCTGGTACCATTCAAGAGAATATGGTGACAGAGTCCGAGCACGTCTAACACTTTTACCTCGACCGTTGTTAGGCTTGACCATATCCACCTCTCTACAGGGGCGAGTGCCGAGCTAGACAATAAAAGCACCACCAGACTCGACAATGAAAGCATAGACCTATCCTGCGAACTACACACTGCGCATAGTTCCACTTTCTTTACACGAGAGTGGTTATACCTCCGGCCCTCTATAAATACATCCGGTTGTACATGTCTCGTGAATGCGTACTGCGGATAGCTCTGGAAGCAATGGCTTTAGCTCCTGCCAAACCCAAACGGCTAAAACCTCGCTCGTCGGATTTTCCAGTCCGGGAATTTCATTAAGATAATTGTGATCTAAGCGTTCATATAGAGGCGCGAAAATCTCCTTTATCTCGGAAAAATCCCTGACCCATCCCGACGCTTTATCAACAGGACCATCAATATAAATTGCAATACGAAAGGAATGACCATGCAGACGCCCACATTTGTGCCCTTCTGGAACATTGGGCAGTCGATGAGCGGCCTCAAAAACGAACTCTTTGAAAATCTCCACTAATTCCTCCCGGATCTCACGCGACAAAAAACAAAACAGCTAGACTAAACCTTCCAAGACTCAAGATCGACGCATAACGTTTCAAACAAAAAACCTACAACTTTGGCTCGCCCCTCACCCAGCGCTGATGCAATGGTGATCACCGAAACCAAAATGGAGTTAACAGTGTGCAAATCGGTCACATCGCTCAGACAATTCAATATTTCTTCGAATTTCCCCAGCATAGCCGTCTGGGAAAAATTTAATGCCTGCACTACATGGGTAGATGGCGTCAGGTAGAGAATATTCGCACGCGTCCGTAAACCGTAGGCTTCAGTCAGCATGCCATACCCTTCCGAAGGGAAAGCTTCGTCCTGCCCTGCAAGCCTCCTCAATGCCTCCTGAAAAGCCATGGATAGGTGAAGAACGACTTCTGAGAACTCTTTTACACTGGCGTCACTGGCCAGGGCTGGAGACTGATCCGAGGAAACTAAAGTAGTCATAATGCGTCCTAAATATTAGTAATGAGCACCAGTTAGCTAGGTACGAGCTCCGAACTTCGAACCACCTTGGTCAAATGATCAGTCAAAAGATGAATATCACCATGTAAATTCTGAACGCCATTCCATGGCCGGCTGCCTGTTTTAAAGGACCACTCTCCCGAACCGAGCGTCCAAGCTGTATATCCTTGTAGCTTTCTAAGGCCTAACTTGAATACTGGGGCCAGTGGTGCTCCTGTAACACACAACTGCTCCATGACGAACCCCATGGAAATAATCCCCGCGCTATGGACGAGACGAGAGCTTTTAGGTGTGTGACCATGCCAAGCATTTCCAAACACCTCCTGGACCGCCTGGAAAAACTCACTGATGGCCAAGAAACACCGATCCTCACCTCCCGACAACTCAATCACCTCCCGACAGTAACCGTCAGATAGGGAATTCATTACCAGTTTCTGGAGCGACGTATCACCGATGACCCCTGAGGGGTTGGTATGCTGCTTAATCTGTCCTTGCAAAGAAGATCGATCGTCATAATTCAGCATTTCCACGATGCGAGCTGCGCGGGCGCGGGAGGTCATTCTGAATGGAAGGCCGCTGACAGACGGGAGCAGTTCATATACCAGCGACTTCGGTAATGGACTGGTGTTGTTGACGAGAATGAATTGCCGGCGAAGCTCTTCCTGATTTTCACACACAAGAGCAGACACCAGTAGCTGAAACGAACTCCCCTCGAGCCCAGCTAACGCAGATAGGCGCTGCTGACCATCCACAACGAACCCAGGAGGGCCGGATGAGATATCCACCTCAATTTCTGCATAGGCTCCATTTCCTTCCACCACCCGGACTCCACTGGTAAACGCTAACACCACAGCATTGGGCATTACCGCATCGGGACGGGAGAGGTAGTCGCGGATCTCTCGTATGTGCTTGGACACCTGTGGCCGCTGAAAGCCATGAAGGGCGCCACGATCATCACGCTTGACTCGGTCGATGCTAGCGATCGCCAAAATCTGCTCAACGGTAGCCGCAAACGATACCACTTGGTGGGTTGGGCTCTGTAACGCCTTGATTGCGCTGAACTTAAGCAATGAGTCTCTTCCTTCATCGAACGGCCCCCCAGAAAGAGGGTAGCAGCAGTATTGAGGCTCTTATACCAACCCTTTCGCATAAAAACTAGCTTAAGCGCATTGGCCCATACAGTTATTAAATGGTAAATTGTCAGCCTCAGATAAATGTAACACCCGTCAAAGCAGGTCTACAGTTTTCCCATGAGAACCGTCATCATCACCAACTGCACCAATCGTAAACGTCTCGACGGCCTGCCGCCGGTGGTGCTGAACGACGAGTGTTATTCATCGATTGCAGCCATGGCACAGGCGTGGAAGGGGCAAATAGATGAACGTCCCACCACTCTGATGGCATCTTCACTTTACGTGGGCAGAAGCGTTTCTGACGCGAGGCGCGTAGCAACGAAGTTGAACGCGAAGCTAATGTTTGCGTCGACCGGCTTAGGGTTGATTGAAGGCGATCAGAGATGTCCACCTTACAACCTGACGGTGGCTCAGGATCCGAATTCTATCATCCCGCGTCTCGAAAAATTGGGTGTGCGCGCATCAGATTGGTGGGAAGCCGTGAATGTCACCCAATCAAAGGCAAGCGCCCTAGCGGACCTCGTCAGCCAACCCGAGATCGACTTGGTGCTCATTGCCCTCTCTTCAAACTATGTACAGTTGATAGGCGAAGACCTTGGAAAAATCAGGGACACGCAGATCGACAAGCTCAGAATATTCACTTCGCGCCCAGGCATCGAGATGCTTCCCAGCCATTTACAACGCATAGCGATGCCCTATGACGAACGCCTTGAAACCTCAACACTACCAGGCACTCGCAACGATTTCCCTCAGAGAGCCCTGCGTCATTTCATTGAGATTCTTGAACTGTCGAGTGCTCCTGCTGAGATCGCTCGAAAGAGCGTCAGCGCGGCGATGGATCTTTTATCCCTAGCAAAAACGACCATCCGGCGGCGCGCATCGGACAGTGAAATTGCCTACATGCTTGAGTGTGTGTGGGCTGACTACCAAGGCAGCTCCACCCGATTGTTACGCTACTTAAGGGACGAGGCCCTGGTGTCGTGCGAGCAATCGCGCTTTCGGAGGATCTGGCAGGACATCAAAGGCCAAGACAGCATAGAGAGCAAAGCATGACGAGCGAAGATGCGATCGTGGTGCGCGCACTACGCACCACGCAAGGCGACAACCTTGATGTGTATGCATTATTCATCAGGGGATCTGACCTGGTCCGAATTGCTGACATCAGCCGCCTGTCGCGTGAAGACAGCAGCCCCCTCAAGGGTTTTCAGCGCCCTGAGATTAAGAGTCATGTCAAAGGGATCACCGAGTACCTCAATCAGGGAAATGTACTTTTTCCCAATGCAATTATCTTAGCGCTGTCTCCTGACCTGCGTTTTGTTGCAGCGCGCGGGAGCAAGCCGACAGGCGATGCAGGGCTTTCGCAAGCGGGTACACTGACGATCCCTATCCGGGAGGAAGGAATGAGATCTGCCTGGATCGTAGACGGGCAACAACGCTCATTGGCGTTGGCGAAAGCGGCTAATTCGGATCTTCCCGTGCCTGTGATCGGCTTTGTGTCCGACAGCCTAACCACCCAGCGCGAGCAATTCATTTTGGTCAACAAGGCCAAACCCTTGCCCACCCGACTGATCAACGAACTACTGCCGGAGACAGGCAGCATCCTTTTGCCCCGCGAACTGAGTGCTCGCAAAGCGCCAGCTGAGTTGTGCGGGCTCCTTAGCCGCGACCCCAACTCCCCTTTCTACAAACTTATAAAGCGGTCGTCCGAGCAAAATAGTAAAGCAGTGATCACTGACACCGCTGTAATAACGATGATCCGCAACAGCATCGGTAATCCGTTGGGGGCGTTGGCCCCCT
The DNA here is from genome assembly GCF_035065025.1 of Pseudomonas sp. YuFO8. NCBI lineage: Bacteria > Pseudomonadati > Pseudomonadota > Gammaproteobacteria > Pseudomonadales > Pseudomonadaceae > Pseudomonas > Pseudomonas sp. YuFO8. The sequence goes on from NZ_JAXDEQ010000003.1 coordinate 99,566, forward strand.
ATACCTCCAGCATCGACGGAGCAGCGAACGTTGAGTCCATGTATAACCTACTGACGACCTTCTGGCGGGCAGTGCGTGATACGTTTCCAGAGGCATGGGCACTTGAATCCAAGAGCAGTCGACTCATGCACTCAGCGGGGATCATCGCCATGGGCGTGCTAATGGATCGGATCTACGCCAAAATCGGTGGTCAGCGCGAAACCTACGAAGCCGTGCTACAAGAACTGGCCAGAGTAGCCCCTTACTGCGCATGGACAACAGGTCAGTGGCCGATGATTAATGTCCAGTGGAATGAAATCCAAAGCACCCCTCAAGATATCAAGGCGTTGCAAGAAACCTTGATCCGCCTCTATATGACCAGCGCTCACCAATGAAATTTTTATACGCCGACACCCAAGACTACGTAGACCCGGACTACGATTTCATCAACGATCGAAATGCGCCAGGCCGGAAGAGATACTGGGATGACCAGTATGCGCACGAAATGATGACCCCCGTCCCTTATGATGGGCTCTTGGTCTCGATGAGCGCAGTGCGACCTGCAAATGGCGTCGCTAATTCTAAGGTTCGGTACTCGACTTCCGAGCAGCAGCGCTTCCTCAGAGAAGGCGCGCGCAAATTTCTACGACTCGATGGCATTCAGTTCAAAGATACGATGGTCCTAGGTGACTGCGGGGCTTTCGCCTATGTAGAGCACCCTACCCCTGCGTATAGCCCAAGCGAAGTAGTAGAGTTCTACTCAGATGCGGGATTCACCCACGGTTGCTCGCCGGACCATATCATATTCAACTACGATTCCAGCAATCCTCCAGCACTGAGCCAGTCGGAAGATGTGCTGTTTCGGTACGAAATTACGCTCAAAAATGCGCAAGAGTTTCTGCGTTTAGTGAAGGAGGCGGAATGGCCTTTCGAACCTCTTGGAGCGGTACAGGGCTGGTCTCCTCAAAGCATGGCGAACGCGGCAAAACAACTCGAAGACATGGGTTATCGCTACTTGGCGATCGGAGGTCTAGTACCTTTGAAAGTCGATCAAATTCATGAGGTTCTGAAAGAACTTCGAGCGGTACTTAAGCCCGAGACAAATATTCATCTGCTAGGTTTCGCCAAAGCTGAGAACATCCATGAATTCACTGGATATGGCATTACCAGTTTTGATTCAACCTCCCCCCTTATACGCGCTTTTAAAGATGCAAAGTGTAATTATTACATGGGCAACAACACAAAAAAACTGGATTATTACACTGCCATCCGTATTCCTCAGTCGATTGAAAACCCACGCTTAATGCAAGGCATAAAAAAAGGCACTCTGAGCGCAGAAGAGTTACAAACCAAAGAAAAAGCAGCGTTACTAGCGATCCGCGACTACGATAAAAATCTACTCGACTTTGATTCAACCTTAGCCGTGTTAGTGGACTATCTCCGACTGACTCTTTCCGGTTCGATATCATCATCAGTAGAAATGGAAAAAGAAATCGCCAAGCATGTTCGACTAATCTCACCTACGCTGAGAGATAAACCTTGGCAAAAATGCCAATGTTCGATTTGTCAGTCAGCGGGTATCGAAACTATTATCTTTCGAGCCAGCAATCGAAACAAAAGACGCGGATTTCATAATTTAGGCGTGTACCACCGCCACCTTCAGAAAACTCTGGAACTTTCGAAACAATGATCTATCGATTTAAGGGTGTGCGCGCCCAACAGGCCTCCGGGCATGATGTATTTTCGTTTGCGGCCACTCCAAATGAAATTTTAGATTTTTCTGAAATTGAGAGAGTCGGCCGTGATGAAGAAGGCCACCTCAAAGGCTTTCAGCGCCATCAAGTCGCGTCGCACATCAGAGATATTCGTGACTATCTTCAGCGCGACGATGCATTGCTTCCTAACGCAATTATCTTGGCATTTCTGGATGGAGTAACGATTAAAGACCTCGGCGAGGGTATTGTAGAAATCATTATTGATGCTACCGAATCCAAGCCAGGCTTTGTAGTCGATGGACAACAACGACTCAGCGCCCTTGCGACGATGGAAAAACCTGGATTCCAGGTATTTGTATCTGCATTGATTTGTAAAGACTACAACGAACTGCGACAGCAGTTTGTGCTCGTCAACAATACGCGACCGCTGCCAAAATCGCTGATCTATGAACTTTTACCGACTGTTGACGGCCTGCCAGAACGGTTCACGAGTCGTAAATTTGCTGCTCGAATTATTGATTTGTTGAACTTTCTTCCTAACTCCTCTCTATTTGGCGAGATCAAACAACATACGAATCCTAGAGGAGTACTAAGCGACATGGCGATGCAGAAGTTCGTGATGAACTCTGCGAATGATGGCGCGATTCGTAGCTTCATGAAGTTTGATGACTTTGAGGGGCGCAGCATCGAACTTATCAATAACTTCTTCCATGCAGTGCGTGTAGTTTTCAAATCGGAATGGGAAGGACTATCTCCCAGGAATTCACGTTTGAAGCACGGGGCGGGGCTGGTTTCTTTGAGCTTCGTTATGGAGTTGCTTTACTCCGATCAAGGCACAACCAGCAAGGAAGGCTTTATCAAAGGTCTAAAACTTTTGAAACCTCATACGGCATGGACAAGTGGCGATTGGCACATTTCTGAAACCGACCGCCGCCCCTGGAATGGTATCCAGAACACGCCCACTGATATCGGATTGCTCACTAAGTATCTGACCGAAAAACTCAAGCAAGAACTGAAACGGCGCTAAATCCAGCCCCAGTTCCGAGGAGAGCAGTATGCACACCAAAGCCTTAGTTCTTTTTTCAGGCGGACAAGATTCAACCACCTGCCTTGCCTGGGCGCTGGAACGCTACGAGCACGTCGAGACCATTGGCTTTGATTATGGCCAGAGGCATCGAATCGAACTCGAATGTCGGCTGAATATCTTGCAGGAGGTACGTAACAGATTTCCGAACTGGGCCCAGCGACTCGGTGAGGATCACGTGCTTGACCTCAAATTACTCGGCCAGATCAGCGATACAGCGATGACCGCTGAGAAAACCATAGAGTTTGAAAAGAATGGACTTCCCAATACATTTGTACCCGGGAGGAACCTGCTGTTCTTGACGTTCGCAGCCACGATTGCCTACCGGCGGGGCCTCACAGTGCTGGTCGGCGGCATGTGCGAAACCGACTACTCAGGCTACCCTGACTGCCGGGACAACACCCTGAAAGCCACCCAGGTGGCCTTGAGCCTCGGGATGGATGCTCCTGTGATCATAGAAACGCCCTTAATGTGGCTCAACAAAGCGCAGACCTGGCGTCTGGCTGAAGATTTAGGAAATCAAGATTTTGTGAACCTGATTCAAGAAGAGTCCCACACCTGCTACCTCGGGATTCGACAACAAAAACATAAATGGGGCTACGGGTGTGGAACGTGCCCAGCTTGCGAACTGCGCAAAACTGGGTACGAGCAGTACATTCAAGAACGAGATTGACGATGGTTCAGCGGTGGCGAATCAGAGCACTCGCCACCTATTTGAATCAGATGAGTAAACCAAATGACTTACAGCATCAAAGAAATGTTTTACACCCTTCAAGGGGAAGGCAACCAAGCGGGTCGACCCGCGGTATTCTGCCGATTCTCTGGTTGTAACCTCTGGTCGGGACGGGAACAGGACAGGACTAACGCGATTTGTACATTCTGTGACACTGACTTCGTCGGAACAGATGGGGATGGTGGCGATAAATTCAAAAATGCTGAAGCTCTCGCCCGCGCCATTGATTCATTTTGGCCTATATCCCATCAACATCATAAATATGTGGTATTAACCGGCGGAGAACCTTTGCTTCAGGTCGATGACGCATTGATTGCCGCTCTGCATGAGTTAGACTTCACGATTGCCGTTGAGACGAATGGAACTATCGCACCACCCAAAGGTATTGACTGGATCTGTGTAAGCCCAAAATCCACCGCACAACTAAAGATAACTAAAGGTGACGAATTAAAACTCGTATTCCCGCAGCCCGACTCGATGCCCAATCAATTTGAGCACCTTGACTTCAAAAACTTCTACCTCCAACCGATGGACAACCAAAATACCAAAAATAATATTGAGGAAACAATCAAATACTGCAAAAGCAATCCTAAATGGCGTCTAGGCTTGCAACAACATAAAATACTAAAAATACCTTAAACCACCAATAGACTTTCATAACCAACCAAAGCCACCTCACCACAAAACCTATAAAATCGATAAAAAAACCAAACGCTAGTTAATGAGGCACTAAAAAATTTATAGCTAGCGCCTAACCAACACAACATAAACCCCAACACAACACCGATAACAACAAGCAATGTCGTGCAGACCAAGAAACACCAGCGATATTCGTTGATATCTCTTAGTCCTCCAAGCACTTCCATCTACTAGAAATCAAAAAAGACCCCACCTTTATTCATTGACATTTAGATTAATAGGACTGCCCTTACACCAAAAAAATCTATAATGGTTACTTATAAGCTGTTTTTTTAGTTCACGCACACCGCGACTAACAATGTCCCTGCCTGCAGAGTATTCAAATTTTTCATCATCCACTCCTCCTTCCAAAACTCCACAGGCATAGAGTCAATTAGTTTTCTCGCCGCCACCCCAATCTGCAGTTTTTCGATGCTTAAACGCTTCATCCCAGCCTTTCGAGTTCCGTCAACACACAACTCAAAATGCTGGCACTTCCCTTCCCCATGGGGAGCAGGGTTTGCAGGTCGCCGCGTGCTTCCTTCGCCGCGTAATAGGCCTGGTGCTTACTGCTCCTCCAGGCAAAAACGAAGATATCGGCGGTTACTGCCAGATGCTTAAGCCTGTCAGTTGCTACCACGTCGGCATTCAACTCTACCCGTGCCAGCGGCAAGAGCATTCGCAGGAATTGACGCGCACGCTGCCCGGCGGATTCAGTCAGCGTATAGATGCCGATTAAACCGTCGAAATCAGCATGCGCTGTTTCCGCATGCCCCTCTTCCTGAAAGGAAAAGGACTCCAGCAAGTTGGTACAACTGTAATCCTTTGCCAGTAGAGACAGGATTGCATGTTGAGTCGGCTTGAGACGATGGTTCTGGGTGCGCGCCAACTCCACGACTGCCATAAAAAGCCGCAGTCGCGATTCACTGTCTGGAGATCCGTGCAAGGCCAGCATTTCAGCTGCATTGAGCGCCCAGTCGATATTACCGGGCGTACTGTTCGCTGTAATTATCTCAGAGTAGGCATCGAGCGCTTCGACGTAGTCGTCCTTCGAGGGACCAAGGCTGACCAACGCCTGTATGAGAGCAGATGCCAATTCGAGTTCATTTGCCGAGACCACGCCATTCCATGCAACGATGCGGATTAGCATGGTGTAAAGCGGTATGAAGCCACGCACTGGATGTGCCAAGCGATCGACAAAGAACTCCACCAAGGCGCCGAAGGCATCGCGAAACACACATTCTGCCTCACCGCTCGCGTTGCCGATCTTCTCGGCCAACTGACGGCAGGCCTCTGGATCCGAAGCATAGGCCTCAGCACTCCAACGCGTGAGTGCCTCCTCCAGGATCTGCAGCGGAGGACGCTCACAGCGCCCGGCTTCAACATAGCGAACCCAGGACATCCAATCGGTGTCAGGACGCTCTTGCGACGCTTCTGACGGTTCTGACTGCAACTGCTGCAGTCTGCTCAGATCACGTTTTGTCCATGTTGCCCGCGCGGCTTCGGGTGCATTACCCACCGCTTCGAGCACCCGCCGAGTGGTTTCAATATCCTCTAGTTCCACTGCGCAACGCAGCATGGCACTGTACGTCCAAGCGCTAGGGAAGGATTCAAACGACAACTGCAGCGCCAACTCATAGTCGTCATCAGCTAAGGCCTGACGTGCCAATTCAAAGACATCGGAACGCAACGATGGGGCAGACACCAAACGGCTGGACCAATACTCGATCAGTTCTGGCCCGGCTTGAGCCGGATAAGCGGCAGCAATCGCCCCGCAACGCGCCATATTCGGTTCGTCCTGCACAAGTTCATGAAGCAGGAAGGCCTTCAGTACATTAGGTTGACGAACACCTTTCCGTTCCTTAAACAGCGGGCCGAAGTGACGTGCGATGTCATTTCGAAAAACTGTCAGGATGGCTTCGACGTTCGGGTCATCCTCGATGGCTGCGATATAAGTTGCATAAAGCGCCTCGACCAAGTCGGTGATGGTCTGAGCGGGTAAAGACAGACCTAGAACAGACTTGATCAGCGAGTAATCGTGCGCCAGTTGATGCTGGCGACCGAGACCGGCCAACATGCGAATATCCAAATACTTGTGCTGTTCAACATCAATACGGCCGCTGGCAACCAATTCGTGGCGTAACCGTTGAGCATCTGCCTCGTTACCGGCCAGTAGCGCCCGATCAAACTCAGCACGTATCTTGCCGAACGGACGTTGGGTGCGGTCAGGGATGTCTGGGCGGCGGCGCAGCAAACTAAGATACAACTGCAAGGATTGTGTAACATCGCTGCGCGCTGCCGCATTCACTGGCCGCAAGCAGAATACGAAACGGCCAAAGCGTTTCTGCAAGGCACACTCGATTTCGTCGCCACAATCGACCTGCAGTGGTTGGCCATGGAAATCGCTGTAACTTGGGCCAACAACAGCTGTCAACTCCTGCACCAATGCTACTGCCGATGCCTCATTGCTAGCCATTGCATACCAATGAGACGGCCCATCAGCATCGAATACCGGCAGCACAATAGGCGATTGGTAGTCTTGAGTAACAAAAGTTGCGATCCACGGGTTTACCTGCTCCAGCCATGCCGCCGGCGCGCTACCACCGACAATGGCTTCCCAGTGCAGGGCATTGCGCCCAAAGAAAAAACGCCCTAGCCAGGACTTTTCCTGAGAGGGCAAGACGTCAATCATGCAGCCTCCCTGTAGCGGGCGAATTCAAGGCGGGTTCGACCAAGATCGTGCTGATCGAGCGAAAACTCGACCCATTCGTCATTGATCATCATGCCGTTGTAGGTCAGGTTCATTGAACCCATCAACAGGCAACGCGTGAGCAGGATGCCCTTGGTATGCAATTGGCCGTGGATGTGCATCGCGAGTTGATCTTCCAGACTATGCTCACGAGTCAAATCGGCGATCCGGGTACGGAAGGCATCGTTGCTGGCTTCGCTCCGGGTGACGATATGCACTTTTGTACCGTAATTCATCAGAGTCACAAGGACATCGGCGAGGCGGATCTCTCGCCTCCCCCATTCGGGATTGAGGGCATCAAAGCTACCGGACCGATTGTCGATCAAGACAACATTGCTGATCCAAGGAGAAACGATCCAAATGTCGTGGCCGGGTTGCAACACTTCGGCCACGAACATAGTCTGCAATAACTCCTGGATCGTGGTGACGCCAGTGGTTTGCGTCTTGAAAATGCGCCGATGGAGAATATTCATTGCACTGCCTCGACGAGTTCAATATCAGCTTCGATCATTGATTGGGTTTGGCGAATGCCCTGTAGGCGGGCATAAGCGCGCAAGTAGCCGGATTCGACCGGATTGGTTACCAGTGCATTGAGCGCGGAAGCTAGGCGAGCACGTTCGGTTTCCGGGCAGGTCAACGTAACTTGGCGGCCGGCGTTGAGTTGCTCGGCAGATCGCAGCAACCAGTCACGGTCCAGCAGCGAAATGCAAACACGGTCGTCGCCGATGGTTTCCACCACCAAGAGGCGCTCGATCAAAGGCAATTCACTGAAGGGATTTCTTATCTTCAGTGCGGACTGGCGAATCGCCCGACCGCGGGGCCATAAGAGGCCATAGATAGCGCCAATGCGCCAGGCCGCGCGGTCGTTGCCTGGAGGGGAGCCGATATCGGACACAATACGATCGATATCGTCCGATTGGCTTAGGTAATAACTCATAACGCGCAGATCGACCTCTATGCCGATACGCGCCTCCTCACTCTGCCAATGATCAAGCACACGGGAAAGGTAGAGATCCGTCGCCGCGCCCGATCCCGGTCGCAGAACACGGTTACCAAGCGCCACTAAAAAGCCGTGGAAGGGGGAAAAACCTTCCTGCAACAACTTCCGACGTAAGCGTTGAAAAGACTGTGTCATTTCTTCCTGGCTGGCGGCGGCACGGAATTGGCGCGCCAGTGAGGCGCTTTCCGAATCTCCGTTACCATTGTCCTCGGCTAGCACGGTGACCATTTGTTTGAGTTGATGGTCGATCAACTCAAACTCGCCCATGCTCAGATTGGCGCGTACTGTAGCGAAGAAGCGCCGCGGGTCTTCCGCGTAGCGCCGCATAAACTCCTCGATCAGTCCGTTGCCCCCTGGACTACGCTCGGTAAACCACGCCTCCACCACTTCTGAGTCAAAGCCGACGGCTTGGCCGGGGAGTGCCGGGCCGCGTTCTAAGTCGACCGTCAGGTCTTCCGGATCGATGCTCGGGCATAGGTCGGTAATCGAACGTAGAAGTGCTGCAGCAAGCGTGGAATGGTAGACCCCACGTAGCCACAGTTCCCAGCCGGAATCGATTGGCTCCCAAAGCATGGCGCCAAACTCGTGCAATTCCGCAATCACGATGGGATCGCGCAGACAGGCATCCAGTTCCTGGCGTAACTTTTCTGGGCTGCCCACCGTCTCGTCGCCGCCCTGCACCTCCACCACTTGCGACTGAAATAACAGGCCCAGCACATCTGGAAGCGAGATCGATGCCTGACCCTGTCGAATAGAAGCGTCGGCCTCGGCCAAGCCGATCTGTCGGTGCATCGCTTCATAGGTCATGGCAGACAGGTAAATCTGTGCTATCCACTCGCGCATGAAGGGGCTCGCAATCATGGCTAATCGCTCACCGCGCCAAGCAAGGTCAATGAACCGAGCGCTGCGTACTGCGCGCCACTTCGCTTCGTCGCCCAGAATCTGGCGTAGGTGTAAATCGGGGGGGATATCGATCTGGAACACCATACCGTCGGCGGCAAATTGCGCACCCAGCCCCACCGCTTGGTTCTCACGTTGAAACACCGTGTCGGTCCGCACCTTCTCCGCGCCAACACCAATCTCCGCCGAAGCGCCCACCGCGAAGCGTCGAATCTCTACTGAAGCATGGCGCGAGTGCGTAAAAAAGCCGATACGGGTGACAATCTCTGCCCACCGACTGCCTGCGGGCGGCGTCAGCCAGCCCGGTTCGATGGTGGCGACGATTTGGCTATGCCATTCCAAGGAGGCATTCGACGAGTCTTTAACTGCCGCCGGGGGGGATTGCGGTACCAGGCGTACCGGGCGGTAAACTGGCAGAGCTACCGTTTCACCGCCCCGGCGTACCAGATACTCCCCTAGCAGCACGTGGTTACCGATGGCATCGACATCGAGGCCCAAGACATCGCTGCAGATGCCCGATCCGCTTTGGAAGTCCGGCGACGGTGCGATCCAGTGGCGCTCAGTACGATAGCGCACGCCATAGCGCCGGCTGACGCGACCGGGCGCGAACTCGCGCAGTGCGGCGAACACTGACATAACAGATGCATTGGAAGGACTTGCCGAGTGCGACTCTGGCAGATCGATGGCGACCTCGGCTAAATTGAGGTCAGCGAAAAGAGAACCCGGAATAAAGTCCGGTAACGGAGTGTTGAAGGCTTTGTAATCCTCCTGCGGGTTACCGTCTGCACTCCAGTGGCTCGCTAGACGCCGGAGCGCGGTCGGCAGCACAGTTGTCAGCAACGGTCGCGGGTACTCCCACAGTATTGCCGACAACTCCTCGTCAGACAGGCGCAGCGCACGGCGCAAATAGTCGGAGAGACGCCGGCTACCTGCTTCGGTTTCAAGAATACTACGCAGTTCACGTATTAGGCGCTGACGACGCTGCGCATTGAGCTTGTCGCCACCGCTCAGGTCGCTCCAAACGCTACCTGCAGGACCGTCCTGCAGTCGCAATGCCAGATAATCTATGGTGGCATACACTGCTTGCATTCGGGTGATGTAACGGTTCGCCAAGGGCAATGTACGAACAGGCAGTTCCGGATCGAACAGCAAATCGTAACTCTGGTAAGCAGCGCGATCGCGACCATAATCAGACAGCACGACCGCCGTCCAGGGCCGCATGCCGCGGGTGCGGCCGCCGCGGCCCTTACGCTGCAGAAAGCCCGCGATTCCGCGCGGCGCCTTGTGCTGGATTACTGCACCAACGACCGGATCGTCGAAACCCACTTCCAGGACGGCAGTGGCGACAATAACTTCCGCGCTGGCGTCAACACCACGATCCTGGGAGCTAACACGCTTGATCACTAAACGGTGCTTGAGGCCCATATGCAAGTCTTGGCAGAAGCGCCAGTCTTGCCCGTTGGCATAGCGGAAGAGAGAGGAGCCGGCCTCGCGCAGCACTGCCAAACCGCCGTCAGGTGCATTGCGCATGTCAGGGTCACCATAGCTATTGCGTCCTTCAGCACTGAGCAAGTCGAAATACAAACGATTGATCACATCTAGGTTATCGGTGAAGACGAAGGTGCGCTGGCCAAAAACGCCGCGACTGACCGACTGTGCCGGCTGCGCGGCTTTTGGATCGAGGCAGCGCTGCAGCACCATGGCAGTCTGAATGGTTGTGGACAGCAATGCCGTGCGCGAGACCGGATCGCCGCGCAGGGCAATCATATACTCGGCACCTTCGGATTCGATCTCGTCAGCACGCGGTGACACTTCATCTACAAGGTTCGTGCGACAACCTGTTAGCGCCGCAAAGAACTGTGAAGCTTCGCGCAAGGTCGCCGACAAGCCGACGAAGCGCAACGATTGATCGAGTAGTCGCTGCCAGCGCCGCATTAGATATGCGACTTGCGCACCGTGCTTACCTTCGTAAGTATGCACTTCATCCATCAACACCAGTTCCGGCGCATGCAGCGCCCTGGGGCCAACGCCGAAAAGATGCATCATCGAGTTGTCCGAGAGGCGTTGGTTCAGCATCTCGGTGGTGGTGAATAGGATGTCTGGTACGGAGTTCTTGAGCGACTCCCGGGTGAGCGGAAACACACTGCCGTCTAACACTGCTTCGCAAACAGCGCACACCAAACGTTCGCGTCCCTCCTTTCGATCCTTGTGCAACCAACGCAACTCACCGCCACAGTCGAGACAGGCAAGAGTCGGACAGACCTGATCATTGCCTATTTTTGCCCACTCACAGAACTGTGCGGAAAACGGGGTATCGCCATAGAGCGCACCAACGCGAATCGACACCTGATCCTTTTGCGGTAAACCGGCTTGGAGGCTTCGGGTGCGCTGCAAGACTTCGCGCAACTGATCTTTTAGCAGCTCGGTGCGGGGATACAAGGCGACCGCCTTGACCCAGCGCTCGGCTTTGCCTTCTGCCAGCACATGGCGGTACATCGATGCTAGCGCCGGTATGTAAAAGGCAAGCGTCTTACCACTGCCAGTACCCGCGCAAACGATGGTCGCCAAGTCCTTCCCAGTTTCGATCGCGCGCAAAATGCGCTGGGCAGCGCGTACCTGGAAGCCGGACAGACGGACAGTGCGATCGGGGGGCGTTAGCAGCGCTTTTACAGCCGCTAGCAGCGCGGGACTCGAGGAGGCCTCACCTATCATGGCCAACGCTTGGTCGACGGAGATGTCTCGCGCCGGATAACGACGACGACGACGCAGAAAACGGAAGTCGGCAACTAAGCTAGGGGCCTGCTGCCATCCACTTGAACCTGAGTGTTTCGGGAACAACTGCCGCAAGCGCTGCAGTAAGCGCACGGTTTCCGCCATGCGTGATCGGTAACCGATTGCGCCACCACTCCTGGGCACCTCGACAATCCATTTGCGTAGTCGTAGTTCCTCCAGGACATCCTCAGCAGAGAAAAAGTCTTCGATACCATCATCGATGGCTTCGTCGATCAGGGGATTGAACAAGTCGCTGAGTTCTTCTTGACTGAAGACACCATCGACGATGCCCCAAACCAGCAACCTTGCTTCACGCTCTTCGATGCAATCCAGTACCGAGGCAAGAAAACGTTCGCGTGCTTCCAAGATGACTCCGTTCAATTAGCGTGCCCGCACTACATAGTTAGCCAGCATGTTATTCGTGCGTAGCCATTCAATGACTTCTTGGGTCAGCAGGTCGAGGTTAGCTCCGTTCCCAGTGGCGGTGGCGTCAAAGAACGCCTTAACCGGAACTGGCACGTCGTTACTCTCGACAAACTGGATATTCGCTAAGTCCTTCGAACACGCGAGCACCTCGCGCAAAGCCTCAACAGTAGCAGGCACGAGATTACGGTATTGATTGAAACGCTGATACAGGCGCGTATAACGATCCAAAGATATCTGGTTTTCCGGCAGTGCCTGCAGAATGGTCTGCTTGCGTTGCTCGGGAGGGACTCCACCAAACAACTTGCTGCTGAAGTAGACTTTCCAGTCCTGCTTCTGCTGTGCCTCTGCCGAAGCTCTGAACTCGGTTAGTGTCGACACCAACTTACTCCAGCGCTGCTTGTTCACCAAGGTAGTGGCCTTAGGTGACTCGACAAAGCGGGCATTGATCTGACTGATCAGTTGTTTCGCCTTATCGATGGCCTCAATTCGCGACAGGGGAACGCTCTCCTCCCGAAGCAAGGTGTTTCGGCGTGCCACGGTCACGATCCGATTGGCCAGTTCCTGCAGTTCATTCCGCTTTGCCGCCAACGCCTCAGCTTCCTCGATGCCACTGCTGGCGGCTTCAGCATGCATCAAACGCACGCGGACATTTCGTGCATCGTTTAAGAGCATGCGGTTGCTCCTTCCAATTCCAGAGCATTCATTTCACTCATGAGGTTTTCGAACAAGATCTGGATCTCACTAGCCTGCGCCTGGGGGTCCACGCCCTGGAACTGGTCCTCCAATCCCTTAGCGCGCTTCTCCGAAGCGCGCACCACCTTGCCCGCCGCTTCGACGAAACGCGACGCCACGATGAGCGGATGGACGTCAAAACGCCCCATACGACTGATCAACTGGCCATCGCTCTCCCCCGCTTCCCCTGCTCCGGAATTCATAAGCACGGACAGTGCCTCGAGCAGCGCGCCGCTGCGGAACTCTTCGCACAAATTCTTGAAGGCCATGTGGCCCATGCCAATTTCATCCAAGTTCCAGACGCCGGACTCCTTCAACTGATCTGCGAGCGCCTTGAGTTCTACTGCAATTTCTTGCTTGTCGAAGCTTTCGCCGAGTTCTGATGTTAATTTTGCTCGAATATTACCCGCCCCCTGCAATACTCTGCGCACTAGGAGCTTCACACGCGCTTCGCTCATCACCGCGAGCGCCTGCTTCAACTCGGCAGAGATCAAGTCAAGCGAGTTCAGATTGGTCACTTCGCTCTCAGGCAACAAGTAGTCGGTTACCCTCGCCATGTCTATGGCATATGGCGTCTTACCAGCACCTTGGAAGCTGCCGCAGTAGAAGGCAACGAGTTGGAGTAACTCGGGACGTATTCGTAACGCCTGCTCCTGCAAGGCGCGCCAATCGCCGAATTCTGCAGGTACCCCGTCAGGCAAACGTTGGGGGATACTTGGCGCACCGAACAAGAATGCAGCGAGACTGGCTGGGGTGCGGTAGCGCTCCATAAGACCGAGGATCCTGCTATTTATGGATAGCAATCGTACTGCCATGCCGAGTTTCTGCCGTATTTTAGCCCGCAGAAGCGCCAGCGCCTGCGGCATCAGTCGGTCAATAAGATTGCCGATCCAAACCAGGTCGTCGTCAGCTCCTTCGTAGTACATCTTCCCGTCATTCAATTCGTAAAAGCGAACCACGGCGGCCAGTTCTGTTCGCAATTGGCCGGAGGGATCAGTGTGATCGTCCGCCACCAATAACGCATTTTCCCCCTTGTTACCTCCCCCCCCGGCGTTCGGTATGAATACATCCGTGGGCATAATAGGCGACTTGATGCAACGCTCGGCTGACCAATCGATCCGCTCATTGAGAGCGGACGCGATCGATTTCCGGATTTGGTTAGCAACTGGTTGCTGGGGTAGACGCTCACTTTTTTGCGCCCATCTCTCAAGAGCCTCAGTGAGGTACTCGTCCTTCGGCTTTGGTTGTGAATTCGGAGACGGTTGAATCGGATCAATCTTCGGCTTACGTTGTAGGGCGCTGCGGAACTCGATGTTCGGCCGACTCAGCTTGAAGGCATCGAATACCTCCTTCGGAATGCAGCCGATCTCCTCCGACGTACGAGGAGCATTGCCCCAGATCGCGACGACACGCCGGTAGCGCTCCCGCACTTCTTCAGACACTGGAAGCGAAGCTAGCCACTGCGTGACCTCCGCATTCGTCCCAGGGGCATTGACGTCTGGTGGCGGAAACTGCCCACGTTCGAATGCTGGCCTGCCTGACAAAAGCAAGTCACGCAAAATATTGTCAATAATGAACCGCGGAGTAAAGACCAGGGCATTGTTCCGGGTGAGCACAGACCGCGCGAGTTGTTCAATGGCTTGCTCTGTGTATGGGAATAGCGGAATCTCGCCCTCTTTCCCAAAAGCGGCCAACACAGGGTCATCGCTAGTATCTTCATGGTCGGCATATGGCCCGATCCAGGCTTCCTGCCCGGCATGCGCACCACCCTTTATCTCAAAGTGATGCACTAACTCACGGTAGCCCCAGCGCGCAGCATTCAAATAAGAAGCAACGAGCGCCTTAGTACGGCGCAAAACTTCTTGCTCGGTGGATAATTCGCTTTCCACTTTCCATTCACGCTTCGCACGGGTTGCGATTGTGTCCTCGGAATCTAGATAGCCATCTGTCACTGCGATGACAGAACGCATCGTCGCCAACTCCCTAACCCCATTGCGCACACCTTCCTGGATGAGCACCTTTAGCAATATATCCTGGATACCGGTGAGTGCCTTGAAGTCTTCCACAAAGATCACCAGTTCGCGCTGTTGCTGAAGTAACAGGCGGCGAATCTCCTGGATGACTTCTTGCAAAGTCATACCACCCAAGGATTGGTGCAGATTGAATAGCTGGCGAATCGCTTGGTCGACAACCTTGCTCTCGTTGAGCAGGCGAGTAGCTGTACGCATGCCTTCACCTTCCCGAACTAGCAATGTCCGAGTGTAATAAGCGTGCGTAGGCGAAGCGGCCTTGCTGATGTCTATGGCATCTGGCAGTTGGAAGTCGCTCGGATCAAAGTCCTTGACGGATGCCTCCTGCTCAGCCTGATTCTGCCCAGCAATAGCTCGCTGCACGAACCTTGGAAATACGTTCTCGCGAAAATAATCGACAAGTACTGGGTCACCCATGAACTTTGGTAAATTAGCAGCATGGCCCCATTGCTCTTTCAATGCCGAATCTCGAGGATTAGCCCTAACACTAGCCTCTAACCCTTTCGTTAATTCGCCCAAAGCGATCTCTAGCTCTCTTTGGAACCTGACAACTGCAGTTTCGATGTTGAGTTCTTCAGTGAACGCCTTAGAAAACTCTGCCTTGACTGGCGCGTACTCCTCCCCTGGCAGTTTTTCCAGGATCAGTTCCACAACTCTCCGGAGGCTGGCGCTCTTTGGGATGCGGATGATCACATATCGGTCATCCTCATTCGTGCTCTGCAGACGAGCCGTTAATATACGCACCATGTGCGATTTGCCGACACCGGATGCCCCGGTGATGGGAACAACATGAACTCCGGTGGGTACATCCTTTGTGATCAGGTACTTGAATAGATCTTCTTCGCTAGCTTCGAACTTTACACCCGAAGAAATCTGCTTGTAACTTAGTGGCGAAGGTTTGTGGACAGCTAGCAGGACGGCATCGTGGGCGCCCTCAGCTTCGTGTTTGATGCAGTCATTAACTTCGTCAGCATTAGGCCAATAACTCAGCAAACTCATGGTGCGTCCCTCAACAAGCTGATATGGGTAAAGCTTTCCCATGTCCGCCCCCCCTGCCCGACGAGCGTTAGTCGTGAACCGGCATCAGCCAGAGTCACCAAGCCGATCATTCCCTGCTTCTGCAAACGCCGCAAAGCGAATGACAGCGCAGTCGACAAGTGTCCGGTAGCAGGTGCTGTCCAACTCTCAGGCCTCAGGACCTGTTCCACTTCAAGACGGTAGACGCCAGAATCCAACACC
Organism: Pseudomonas sp. YuFO8; assembly: GCF_035065025.1. Classification (NCBI taxonomy): domain Bacteria; kingdom Pseudomonadati; phylum Pseudomonadota; class Gammaproteobacteria; order Pseudomonadales; family Pseudomonadaceae; genus Pseudomonas; species Pseudomonas sp. YuFO8. Next base: position 115,603 of record NZ_JAXDEQ010000003.1, read on the forward strand.
GGCAAACGTACGGCCAAGCGCGACACGAACTCAGCCGCAGGCACTGTTTCGCCTTTTCGAATAACCTCTTTTAATTCCGAGCGCACCGCTACTGTCGGGTCGAAGAAAAAGCTGGAGTCGTCACCAGTGGCAAAGCCAAGGAATCTCGCCCAAGACCGGAGCCCAGCCCAACGTGTGTCGTTCAGAAAGATGAATCGTCCTGTTTGCACCTGGGTTGTAATCAAACTTTCGATTTCACCATGCGTGCTTGGTAGCGCGTAGATATCCTGAGTCAGGCACCAGGCCAAACCGCGGCATAGGTCGGCCGTGCGCCCAACCTCCTCTTCCGAAATGCTGCCATTGGCGGGCCACAAGGGCATCCCGTACTCCAGGCGCAAGGCAAGGCCGCGGCAAATGGTGGGAAGACGCTCCGTAAATGCGTCAGCAGACTCCCCTCGTGTAAATTCAACATCCAAACGAACTTGGTCGCGGTCTTCGGCGAACAATCCGAGAGCGACCCAACGGAGCAGCGTTGCACGAGCCCGGGATGCCAGGTCCTTGCGTTTGTCGTTATCGGTTTCTTTGCCGCTTTCCTTATCGATGCCGGAATGCGGGACGCAGACATTAATCAGATCATCGCGAGAAATGGCTTTGTCTCGGGCGACGATTCTGGCCAGAGTCAGGAGTATCGGATGGAGACCATCGTTTTCACGGTTAAGAATGCTCATTGGGTTATCACTTGAATTAGTTTTTCCAGATGCAACGCATTCGGGGTGACGTCGGCAAGACGGCGCAAGCTATTACCAGGATCCGGCATGCCGAGCGGTAGCAGCACAACATGGAAGGGCCGCTGCAACATCTGGGTATCCATGATGAGTTCAGGGGAGGAGTCCGGTTCCAGCACCGTCAAACGGGCAAGCGGGGAGTAAGGCTCCAGATCGGAGTCCAAAACCGACCGATGTAGCAGTACCCGGTCGCGCGCGAACTGATATAACCGGGTCCACTCGGGAATGCACATCAGTGGCGATTCAGGGTGGGCTGCCAACTCACGTACGCCGCATGACTGCACCAGCCATCCAGCGAATTGCAGGATGGCTTGTCGGACGCCATCCCTGGGTCGACTCTCGTCGTAGAAGACATAGGCAAAAGCGGGGTCCACCCAAGGAAAATTTTCCCGCCAGGCGTCGGCGGACGACGATAAGACACGATTCACCGGAACGACGACCGGTTCGGCATAGTGCCTGCGATCCTCAGTGTCGAAGCGATCCGCCGGACAGCCGCCGCAAACTTGCATTACCTGAACCGGCCAGCGCAACGACCGAATGCGGTACAACTGCGTAAGCGTGGCACCGACTTCTTGACCGATCTGCTGGTCCAGGCCGCAGGACCGAGGCAGCAGTTGCCGCATCATTTGCAAGTTCCGCTCAGCCGCCTCTAGCGTCTTGTTTCGCGAGGCTCTGATCGCGTCTTCCCAGACTTTGGAAATAAGATGGCCGTCGTTTCGGATTCGTACTCGCACGTTTGCCATTGCCGCTAGCATTGACGAAGCATCCTCGCCCGGTTCGGTATCCTGCTCGTCGCGATTGACCTCTAGTTCGAGAGTTATTAGGCCAGCACGCGCCATCAGGATGAGGGTTCGCATGTTCCAGTTAACGTTGTGTTCGCTTCCCCCCGGTAATCCTTCGCGCACGGCGTCGATATTGATGCCCCACAAGTCCTCTTCAGTAGTTGGCTGGCGTGACTGGTACATGGCCTTCCAGCGGCTGAATCCAAGCTCATCGGAAATTATCTTGGGCTTTGCGAGTCGCTCCGGCAAAGCCCAGTCGGTATCGTCGAATACCAACAGGCTGACCGACGACTTGCCATCACGGCCACCGCGCCCCACTTCTTGATAGAATCGGTCCAGAGTTTCCGGAATCGTCGCGTGGATCACCGTGCGCACATCAATCTTATCGAGACCAACGCCAAAAGCTGACGTGGCGACAATGCCATCGAGGCGATTGGCTGCCCACTCCAAAATGATTCGCTGCCGCTCGCGATCGGGCGTTCCACCGTCAAACGTGGCTAGGCGGCGCAGGCCTCCGCGAGAACGCAACACTGTGTTCCAAGACGCGATTTCTTCTCGCTTAGTGACGTAAAGAATGAACGGTCGCGGCGCATGTCGCAGTGCCTCAAGCACGCGTTCTTGCTTTTCGTACGTCGATGCAGCCTTGTAGAACCAATATTGCGGTTCCGGGCGAAGATGCACTGCCGATACCATTTGTACCCGTTCGGGGGGGCCGAATAGGCTAGCCAATGTTTCTACCGTTTCATCCGTGAAGGTGGCACTCATTAGCAAGGTTCGAAAACCACGCGGCGCCAACCGAAGCAGGCTGTGGCGCAGACCTGCCAAGGCCTGAAAGGAAGGACGGAACTCGTCACCCCACTGGGTGACCAGGTGAGCCTCATCAATCACGAAGTACCGCAGCATGCCGTCGGTGGTGGCATCCGACACAACACGTAGTAGCGAAGTGGTGAGCGCTTCTGGTGAGGTGAACAGGATTCGCTGGGTGCCATTGCGCAGACGCTGCCGAATCTCTGCACGCTTTTCTTTCGATAAGCCGCCGTACCAAGCCAGCGGCCAGTCGGGGCGGGAAGAACCATTACTTCGAAACAGTTGCTGCATAGCGCGCTCCTGGTCGAGAGCAAGGGCGACCGTCGGCACGACGAAGATGGTCAGATGGCCATCCTCTTTATTTACTAAAGCGGGGGCCTGCCCGACCAAGCTTTTTCCAGAGCCCGTCGGTAAATTGACCATCAGGGTATCGCCTTCTGGGATCAGAAAGGCGGCACGCACCGCCTCGCGCTGACCCGGGGACGAATAGTTCGTAAAGCCGGTTCTATCATGAACGAAGGGATCCACCTCGCAATGCACCATCCGACGTACTTTCTTGTCGGAAAAGGTATCGGCGAACACGCCATGTTCTCCGCTACCAAGCCACTCTGGATGCCACTCTCGAGCTGTTAGCAGATATGCAGTGGGTCCCGCTTCCATCGCTTCCACCCCATGGTCAGCCCAACTTGCCCGATCGGGCCACCCCCGATCGGCAGGCACACGCAGCCTCATATTCTTGCCCGCGCCGTCGCTGGCGCGGAGCAAAACATGCCGCAACAAGGGTTGCAGGTCGGCATGCCATGTTATGTCGCTAGGCTGGGCTTGCGCTGCACTCAACAACTGGAAAATCCGCTCCAGCAAGCTGTCATCTGCCTTTTCCGACCAATCAGTGGCTACTGGCCAAATCCCGAGGATAGTCTGTAATTCATCGAAACCGAAACTCATGCGCCTTCCTGTATGAAGCGTTGGATAAGGGATACAGGTTCGCTAGTGAGGAAGACCACGCCGGCGACGTCGACCTTTATCGAAGGGGACAATATGCCCCGATGGAGAGCGCGGTTAAGCTCCTGTTCTAATATAAGCTGGTGTGCCTCGCCCTGAGCCTCCCGACCTTGCAAGGACTGGATACGGGTCTGCAACTGAGCGTAGCGTATCTCGTCTTCGGCCACCGCCCGATCCAGCGCGCGGTGCTGTCGCCCCTTCAATTCCGGCCTCGCCATCACAATAGCCAGCGCGCGGTCGCGCATCCGCTCACAGCGCTCCTCCCAGTTGGCAAAAGTATCCGGCGCCACCCTCCGAAAGGCACGTAAGTAAGGTGTCTCAAGATTCTTGTCGATGTATCCCTTACCACCCTTTTTTGCATACTTAGCAATCAAAAAACGCTCAATAAAATGTTGCGGCAGTTCATCTCCGTCCTCGTCCACCCAGACTTGCACCACCGCAGGGCTAAATAAGGAGTCTCCGCGTCTTGCCAGTACAGCCTGTGCTGCTTCGCCCGATTGGCCATGATCGGTAGTCAGAACCGCGATGGCATCATCCAAGCACGCCTCCACCACAAAGTCGAAGCGGAAACAAAGTCGGATTTCTGAAGGCGAAAAATGGTCGAACACTTGCCGCCACATCACATAACTACGGCCACGGTCGTCCAAATCCGAAAATGACATGACAGCCTCAATAAACGCTGTTCCGTAACGCAATGGGCTCACTCTGCGCCTGACGGCAGTAGGACGGTGTACAGCATACGGATAGGATTTCGGTAGGGCAGCACGACTGCCTGGTGCTTCGAAATCAATAGCGCCCAAAAAATCGTTAATGAATCCAGACGAGGGAATGAGTGTCGGTGACTGATTGTTGCCATCCGGCGGGTAGTAGTGAAAGCGGAACGGATCGTCCACCGAATGGGTACCAGGAGTTCGCGGTTCACCTTCCTTGCGGAACAGAAGCGTATCTTCGATCCAATACATCATCGTGTCACGGATGGTCCTCCAATCCCCATCTACTTCGAACAAGTCGTCTAGATCCGCTTCAGGCAACGGCGACAGTTGGTCCAGCGCGTCTTGCTGATCAATCAGTTTGAGTTCGCGGGCCACTAAGCCGGAGGAACCAGCCAAACGATCACGCAACGCGTCAAGTGCTTCTACGCCGCCATGGATCAGTGCCCCCCTCAAAACATCTAGTTCAGCCTCAACCAGGTACTGCAGGCTCGAGATGGACTGGTTAAAAACGCCCCATCCCTGGTCGAGAATGCCGAACCATGCGGATTGGAGCGGCGCGTCTTCATCGAGCAATACGTATGACTGCACCGAAGTGCCGGCGCCATAGCGGTCAACACGCCCGATGCGCTGTTCGATGCGATTTGGCTGTAGGGGGAGGTCAAAATGCACCACGACCTTATCCCCGCCCTGCAGGTTGATGCCCTCTTCTGCCTGGCGGTCGCAGACAATGACCCGAATCGCGGAATTGGTTAGAAATTCTCGCCAACAATGCTCATTAACTCCATCACTAACCTCGCCAACATCGTGTCGTATCAGGCCGAGGTTGCTGCTCCTTAAGTGAGCAAAGACTTTGTCAGCGACACTCTCGCTGGCGCAGAAAACTACCGCCTTGGTCGACTCCGGCAACGTTCGCAACCCCACATACAACCGGTCGAGGCGGGTCTCCATCCACTCCTCGTCCTCAATCGCACGGATGACGGTCCTGAGGAGTACCTCCTCTCCGATAAAAGACTTAGACGCGTCGCTTTCAATACTGCGTTGGCGCTCCGTGCAAAGTTGGCGAAGGACACCTAGATCCTCCAAAAGAGCGCAAGTCACGGTCCAGTAAAACGCCACGAGCGCCTGCGCAACAGCGGCATCCGCTGACCCGATCGACAGCGAGGCACTAACGCGCCAGTCCTCTACAACTGATTCGAGACGCTTCATCGCTGAATCCTTAACCGTCCAGACTTGCGCTCCTTTGCGGTCGGGCGTTAAACCCTCCACTTGGCTACGGCGGTTGCGCAGGATGCGGCGATTGAGACGGTAAGTCTCGGAGATATGAGCTCGCAGGTGCCGCACAGCCATGCAAAATTCCGCGTCATCCTCGTCGGGCAACTCGAGCAACTTCTCCTTCAGCGCTCGAGTCAACTGCGCCAAACGCAGGTCGTTCGGAATACGCTCAGTCAGATCATCGAGCGCAGCATCCATGAAAAAGAAATTGCTCGGATCTAGGGCTGCGACCGTCTCAGCGAGCGCCTGTCGATTGACGATCTTGGCATGGAAGTTCTCTAGATCATCGAGTTGGTAAACCACCGGATCCAGCAGATGAAGCATGCGCAGAAAGCCTTCCTCGTTACGCAAAATCGGCGTCGCCGACAGCAGGAGCAAACGGTCAGTACTCTGCGCCACATCGCTAATTAGACGGTACAAGTCTTGCTTTGCATCGTCAGCGTGAGGGTCGGCCAAATGATGCGCTTCGTCGATGACTAGTAAAGATAGGTTGGACAGAACGTCGCGCAAGCCCTCGTTATCTTCCTGGGGCAGCACGAATACCGATTCATCGATGAAATCGCGCAATCCAAAGCGAACGATTAACTCATCCCGCCATTGGGTCACCAAGGCATGCGGGACTAGCACGAGGACTCGATGCTTACGCAAATCATCGAGCACAACTTGGCGGATGATAACTCCCGCCTCGATCGTCTTACCGAGGCCAACCTCGTCCGCAAGCAGATAACGCTGGGAGTGATCGGTCAAAACACGTCGCACTACATCAACCTGGTGAGATTCCAATTCGATAGCAGAGGACAGCAAGGCAGAAATGCCAAACGCAGCGCCTCGTTGATGAAGGTAATTCTGTAGGAAGCCAGACCGCGCATCAGCAAAGCGAGGCGTTTCGGTAACAAAGTTACCAAGGAAACTGACCGGGTCTTGGACCGGTCGCTTCCATCGAACAAAGACCTGCTCGTAGCCAAGATAAACGTCGACTTTGTCAGCCAAGCGGATCTCGACGCCTTCACCGTCGTCCTCGCGTACTCGCCCGATACGCCACTGACCATCTAGTTCGTCGTACGTAAAAACTCGGGTATTTCGTCCCAAGCGCTTTTGCTTGATTGAGGATAGAGGTACGTGAACCCGGTGCCGCATCGCGCTGGTCGGACAGTCGAAATACTCAACGACACCTATCGAACCATCACGGCCAACGAGCTTACCCAAGCCATCACTTTCAGAATCTTTCACTAAACAGAACATGACACCTCTTGTCCGTGCAATAGGACACCACAAGAGAAATGTCTTCTGCACTTCCTTGGCTGCCTCCAACGTTCGCGTTGAATTACCTCAAAGAGAATACAACCGCCGCCCGTCAGAGTGAACGGATTTTTCAACGCATTAGTACCTGCTAACTGGGCCGTGCCACTTTCAGCCAAACACCATCATTGGGGAATCGGTCAGTGCCTTGACCCCGGTAAGTCCCATCCCACAACAATTGCTCGTGGGATAGGTTCTAGCCTGCTAGTTGAGTACCTCAACCATACCGGGCGATTCACGAATCGAGCAGGGCATCCATAAGGCCAGGGTCATAGTCATCGTCCCCCAGATGATTAGCCATATGTAGCAGCCCTAACCCGACTTTCTGGCAGCCTAGCCAACCTTTCTGTAAATTGCCGAAAAGTGCACGTCCCTCCACAATCTCACGCTCTGGCGCGTCAGCCTCTTCTGGCCAAGCATGCAACGCATCAAAAAAATCGCCTTCAGCGGGCTCGTCATCCATGTTTTCGCGCAGGTCTGGCATTTCATCGTAGGCAGAGCGGCATGCTTCTCTTAGCTCATGCGCATAACCCTCGAAATCCTTGTCATCATTACCTTCGAACTCATCGTGCAAAAACAACGGGACACTAGCCAACGATTTGTAGCGGCGACCGCTACGGTCGTGTCTGATCAGCGTTTCGAAAAACTCCAACTCAGTGAATTTCGCTCCCGAAGGCAGCCACCCTGCTTGCACGTTGAGCTCATACGCGTTGTAAACGTTTTCGTTCAGCACCGCCAGATAATCGCCGATTCGCGTCCCTACAAAAATTTTCTCTTGCACATCATAGTGGCGCTGAAAAACCTCTCTCTGTTTCTCGTACGCGTCGGCGATCTTGTCGGCACGTGCCATCCCATGAGTGAACAATTCACGCTGTCGTACCACTCGCTTTTTATCCTCGGCGCACGCGGGTGCAGCAACCAAGGTGGAAAACGGTTGACTACCCGAGTTCGTCGGTGGTGCCGCAAATTGTGCCAACCCAGCGACAACACCTAACGAAGCATCACCCATCACGATGTCCGACTGGCTGAACACCTCTTTCACGCAAGTTTGCACGTAGGGAGCTCTGGACATGCCTCCGGTCAAGAAGACAACCGGGTCGGTTTCCGGCAACTCGGTGCAGACCTTCTCGAGCAGATCGCGAAACCCAGCCATAAAACGTTCCGCGCTAGACTCAAGGTCCGTGCGATCAGCGTGCAAACTCAAATCATGATCAATATATTCAAGGGGCACGTCGGCGATACTCTCGTCACTCAAATCGATCTTGAGTTGTTCAATATCCCGGTTCAGCCTGACCGTAGTGCCTTTCTCCTTGAGCCTTTCCAGCCGCGCTTTGAACGGTTCGATCACACGCGCAGTAGACTGATTAGCAAAATCCCGCTGCAGGCTCAAATCGCTGACTTTCGCAGCGCTGCGATAGACGTGAAGAGGCAAGCCGTGCTCATGCCCTTTGCCGAATAGCGGCATGGCAGTTCGCACCGACAACTCAACATCGACATCGGTCCCTCCACGACCCCTGCCCCAAATTTTATGGATAACTGGCTCATGAGCATCACCACCCACTTGCGCATAGGCTATGTCGGTTGTGCCACCACCAATGTCGATGATGAGCGCTGCATGCGAATTCACGGATTCACGGTGATAACCAAAGGCAGCAGCAGAAGGCTCCATTAGGAACTCAACGTCCGAAAAACCGGCCTCCCTGGCGGCTCGCTCCAGCAAGTCCTGAGCAGCCTGATCGTTGGTACTGCCGACCACTCCTCGAAACTCAACAGGCCGCCCCAGCATTACCGCTTTCACTTCGGTTCCCAACTGCTCCCCGGCCACGGTTCGGATGTGCGCCAACACTTGCGCTACCACGCCGACCACGACGTCCTGGTGGCGAGGCTCCAACTTATACCCAAGCATGGATTTGGGTGACTGGAAGATACGTCCAAGCTCATTGTTGTACAGCGCGTCGATAGCCTCCTCGCCAAACACACCGCTGGCCTGGCGAACGTCCAGTCCTTCCTGCGCGATGCTCTTCCTCTGCATGCTGACCCAGCGTCGTCGGATAGCATTGATTGTAGTTCGCCGAACTTCTTCGTCTGAAAGACGCTTGGGTTTTACAAGCAACTCTCGCCGTTTCACCTTCTGCTGGGCCGAGTAGGGTGCACCATCTTTAGCACTATGTTTCTCTTCCCTGACCAATCTATCCAACCGCGCCTCATACTGGGCGACAAGCTCGCTATAAAGGCTTTTGTGCGACCTGATCGCATTGTCAATCTCCTGTTCATTCTCGGCTGTCAGGAAAAACTGCGACGGGTCCACATAGCGGTCAGGGAAGAACACAGCCGTCCGAAACTGCCGTTCATGGCCAAAAGTAATGTGCCGTACCTTGCCTTCTATGCAGGCTGCTGCGCTGGAAAAACTTGTTCCGAAATCGACCCCAATCTTCACATTCCACTCCTGTAAGGCCCCAAAAAAATGTCTGAACCCGCCTTGTCATGCCGCGACGCATTACTTATCTAAATCACCTACCGGTGGCCGCATTTTCTACTGAGTTTCCACCCTACACATATTAGCCTTCCCGCTTACATGCTCATGTTTCTCCTGGCGCCAGGTAAGCCCATGTCCTCGTTCACATGAACACTTCAGGCACAAGGTCTTTCTCGAAGCCTGCGTTAGTCGGCAAGCGAATTACCTTCAGCGTCTGCTGGCGGATGCCGGTTCTGATCAAATCGGCGATGGGCCCCTCATCGTTGTGCGCCAGACAATCGCGACTCCCCAGGATGATCACAGCATCACGCGCCCTGGAGAGGGCAACATTAAGTCGATGTCGGTCCAGAAGAAATTGAGTGTTGCCCCACGCGCGGGTCATTAGAAGGATGACCATGTCGGCCTCTCCGCCTTGCACGGCATCCACCGTTGCAACAGACAGGTTCATCGCGTATCGCCTGGCAGATGTGTCACGCGCAACGACTCTTAACTGACCTTTGTACGGACACACAATCAAAAGGCTCAATGGTTTTCCAGATGCACACACTCGGCGGTCGAGCGCCGTCAACAACCGATACAGCGCAGCCCGCTCCGTTACATTTTCCAGAGACGACGCCACGTCGTCATTCGCTGCCCGTTTGTGTCGATAATTGGGCATATCGGAAAAATCCACGAAGACCGTTCTGGCGCAAGTCAGGTGCCAGCCCGCCCCTGTGCGATACGACTCGAGCCGGTCTTCATAAAAGAGTTTGCTCACCAGATCACCGATGTCTTTATGCATTCGGTATTGAACGGTCAGCATGCCTTTGGCTTCAGGTGCAAGGCCGTCGTACAGTTCCTGGAAGAAGTTTTTGCGCAGCAGTGCTTCCACTTCAGGCATGGGTAACGAATAACCGATCCTCTCGTCCAGACTGTCCGCGGTTACCGTCGGTGGCAACTGATTATGATCGCCCACAAGGACCAGACGCCGAGCCACCGCCGCAGGGATCATCAGCTCAGCGGCGAAGGCTTTACCGGCTTCATCCACGACCACCAGATCGAAAGGATCCTTCAACAACGCAAAGTCGCTGCGCGCCATGCCGGTGCAGGTGGCACCGTGGATCAATTTGTCGCGAAACGTCCAGCGAGTTGCCGCCTCACGCCCCCTGCGTGAGCGCAACAGAGTGTGCCAGGCGCTGTGCAATTCGGGATGAATACCGGCGTCGCCATTCCCCAGCGCCTCGATTCCGGACTGATGCCAGCAAGGCTTGAGCGCCTCGCCAATCTTTTCTTCCTTGCCATAGCGAACAGTGACAGGGCGTAGATACTCCGCCTGCTCCAACAGATCCTCTATCAGCTTGCTCACCGCCACATGAGTAGGTCCAGTGATAAGAATCCGAGGCCATGTACTCGGGGCATCGGCGGGGAAAAGCGTCTTGAGCCACTGTACAAGCGTGGTTGTCTTACCCGCACCCGGGGGGCCCCAAACGGCCACGACAGGCTCGGTGGATTGGAGAACCCGCAAAACCCCTTCGCGTCCAAGGTTGCACGTTTGATCCGGGTCAGTCTCCATCGCCAGCAGTGCGCTGTGTACGGACGGCGCAACGAAGTCGCCGATAATCGCCCGTTCCAGTGCTCTGGACAGCATCTCTTTCTGGCTACCTTCCTTAACCAACTCGATGCGGAACAGGTTAAAAGGATCGATTTCGTTCTCAGTGATCTTTTTGGGCACCGACAGCGTGAGTTCACAGATACCCAATTGCTGGTCCAGTAAACTGAAGGAAAGCACCGGCCACACTCTATCTCTGCCGACTGCGCGCAATCGCGGCGTCCCTCGCTCGCTCAGTGCACTTTTCAACCAGGCAGGTATGCCCTGCACACTCAGCGTGCCTGTCACTCGACGCCCGTTATCTTCTGCCCTTCCGGGCAGAAAACCACAACTGGCACTGTTAGCCAGATACGTCTGCTGCTCGCGGTAGATCAGGGACAATTTACGCAGGCGCAGTGCCGCCTGTCTTTGCTGCGCCGCGTTGCGATGCACAAGACGCTCTTCATTCAACGCGCACACGAAATCGTTGAACCGGTTACGTTGCGCAAGTTCGTCATCCGAGCTACCAAGCAGAAACGGCGCCAGCGCGACATAACAACGCAAGATATCTTCTGGAGACTCATCAGCCGTACTGACATCGACCAAGCGGAAGCAGGATTGAAGCGGGTCAATAGCGGTCACCAGGCCATATCGCCCCAGGCGAAATACAAGATATCCATTCTCTTGCTGATAGATATGCCAAGGCAGGTCCTGGATCGCAGGCGTCTGGAAGTAATCCCAGATATCCTGAACTGCCGGGATCTGGTCTTCGCTGACCCCCAACGCTACTGGCCACCAATACTCTTCGAGCCCGGCAATCCGCGGGTGCAACCTGACCGGCAAGCCCCCGCTTCGCTCGTTGCTGAGAATCTCCTGGAAGGTCCAGCCATCGGCGAACACTTCCAGCTCGCTGCCTGGTTTGATCCATTGCCCTTCGTTTCTGCCAAGCCGCAGGCTCATGGTGACATCAAGCCCTTCCAGCTCTGCGGTACTGCCCTCAAGCCTTGTCACCGTCACAGTGAGAGGCTCGGCGGTGCTCGCCAGCGCAGCGTCGAGCAGCTTCGCGCGGCGACTGCAGATCCGCGCGCTGCCCTGTTGATGGTCGACATCGTAAAACACGCCTCGACCATCGAAATCGCTCGCCTCGAGCACATAGTCATGCAAGCGTCCGGGCAGCCCCCCGTGCAAGGCCACGGTTGAGCCTTCACACGGATAATCGTGGGGCATGTCAAGCCAGGCGACCGTGGGTAGATGTTGCGGCAACTGGCCGACGAGCGTCCGGATGTACCCACTCGTGCTCTGAAGATACGCACGCTCCGCAGCAACGCGCCCCCTGGCCAGCTCTATCTCGAGCGTCATACGGCGAAAGCTTCCAGACTCGCGCGCACCGAAACGCTGACGCAGGATTTGCTGTGCCTTGCTGTGCGCACGCTCAAGCTCGCTGGCGATTTCGGCGCGAATTTCCTGTTCAGCCTCAAAGACTGCCAACAACTGCAACAAGTAGGGCCGTACCAACGCCGCGCGCTGGCGAGCGTCCGCAGCGTAGATGGCTTCTAGCTTTGCCTCTAGCTCGTCGATCTCTGCATTCACACCATCTAGGCGCTTGCCGTTCCACCAGCTGACTGCAGTGGCCGTGAGGGTGATGCCTGCCAGCAGAAGCATGAACATACGTCAGCGCTTCCCTGCCTGGATCAACTCAACCATACGCCCCATGTAGACCTCCATGGTTGCCCGGATCTCGCGCTGGTTGTCGTCTGCTATCAGGGAAGGGTCCATCACCGCCTCAAGCTTGCCAAATACTTTCAGGCATTCATTCAGTACCAGGTCGACCTGGTCCAGTTGGCGATGAACAGGCGCATTGGTCGCCCGTATCTGCTCAAGCTTTTTCTGCGCAAGATTGACCGCTTCCTGCGCCGCGCGTACACGTCCATTCCATTCGGTGACGGTCTTGCCCAGCTCGATGGCGGACTGCAGCACCCCCATCAGGTCCCTGAGCAACCCGATGCCTTGTGACAGGACCTGGGTCCGATCAGCGCTAAATGCGGTATCCCGCTTGATTTCAGCCTGGCGGGTGCGCTCACGGGCAAGTTCGAGGGCATCAGTACCCGAGTTACCGGATTTACCGGTCGCGCCCGCCGTTCTGGCAAGGTTGGCTGGCAACTTGAATCGTTGGTTAGACACGCCACACACTCCTTCAGGAAACGCTGTTATTGAAATACTCCAGACTGCGCCTTAGCGCGCGGTCCGCTTCCATGAGACGCTCAAGCGTATCCTCGAACGCCTGTATGTCTGGCAGATCGCTATTTCTAATGATCGTGAGTTCATCCATGCAGTGGCGAGTCAACGCTACGCACCCGAGCGTCATACGCCCCATTGCCTGCCGAACAAGGGCAATCTGAGCCATCTCTCGACGAGCCAGATTGATGTCTTCCTCCAGTTGCTTGCGCTCAAGCTTCAACCGCCGCTGTTCTTCCGGAATGAGCGCGCTCAATCCATCGCGATGAGCCCGCGCCTGGCACAGTTGCAAATAGGAGTCGACAGCTCTCAGCACTGCTGATGCCGCTTCAATGCCCATCAGCACCGGGTTGGCCCCGGCCGCAGCTTTCTTGAGTCCGCCGGAAAAGCCATGGCGAGCGCTTGCCGCCAGGAACGTCTTGGTGAAATAAATCGCCTGGCGCGGGACCTGTGTAGCCATGATCGATCTTCCTAGGATTGTATCCAGCACCATGTGGGAGAAGTTGCCTGCGCTAAGCGAAGTGCAGCCCCGGCAGGCATATGCTGCAGGACGTCGTCCTGGCAGGTGCCCGCCTGGTGAACGGTTTGCTTCCCGTTGCGCGGCGCCCAGAGCGTTTGAGTGACCGGCTCCCAGAAAAGGGCCTGTGCACCTTTCATGTAACGAACCATGAGAAAAGCATCGCAACCCTGTTCCTTGGGTGGAGGTCGAAACGGTGCCTCTCCCACGGGCTCGAAACTCCTCCACAGACCTGCAAGCAACCAGCGCTCTGGCACATCGAGCGCCAAGGCTCGCCAGTTCGGGGTCTGTGACAGGTACACACGAACATGAGGATTGGCGATCATTGCAGCGAGCTGATCGCGCTGCTCATCGCCCACCTGGACCTTGCCCAACAACCAGTTGGGCAGTGCATCCCCGCGCAAACGCAGAAAGCGAGTGAGGTTCCTGATGTTGGCCACGGGCACCGGCAGGTTTCTTGGATATTGTTGGGTCGTTGTGCTCAGCGGATGAACCTGCTGATCGACAGGTGCCGCACTGGCAAACAATCCACCGAGGGAAGACTCGTTGAGCGCCCTGGACGTTTCCAGTCCGGCCAGCAACCGCCGGCCCGATTCTGAAAGCACGTCACCACGCAACAACCCCTCCTCCGTCAACAGCGTCGCAATCTGCTGCACCGAGGCTGTAGGCAACCCCGTCAGATTGGCTATCCCGGTCAAGTCCAAGCCATGACACACCGCCTCGAGAACAAAGAGTGCGACCGCGTCACAACGCCTTGGAATCCGCGCCGAGGTACGCACCTGAAATTCGAAGGCTTTGAAGTACATGGTGACATTGGCGGCTGCCGGTTGCGCCTGGCACGCCTTGATACTGGCCGTCACCCGAGAGCGACGCGCACGCTTGTCGGTGAGCCATTTCTCATCTAGAAAGATGTCGCTGATCTGTACCGAGACCCGCTGCTCGAAACTTAACGCCTCGGATGGATGATCGATCCAGCTCCAGCATATTTCTGCGAGCGGCACCCAGATGTCCAGTCCACCTGCTCTCAGCCAGGCTCCACTGGCTTCAAACCGATCGACTCGAGCTTCCATCCTGGAGCCTGCGCGCACACTGGCCAGAGCCCGGCGCCTATGCGCCTCGGTGATGGCATGAACACTGCCCTTCCAGCCGCGCTCACTCTTCTCCAGCAGAACGCACTCAAGCATGTCCCCTTCGGACACGTACCCGGACGGATCTTCAACCCGTACATCGCCCATGACCAACTCATGCTTGGGAATCAGGACCTTGGTGTCACCATGCATGACCAGCACGTAACCAGGCGCGATCTTGCCGACCCGCCCAGTGACGATCCTTCCAACGTTCTCAGGGCCAAGGACCGATACGCCAGGCGTAGGTCGCGGTCGTGGCGATGTGTTCGTGCGGCGAGGCTCAAGATCCTGCACCAGCCCTTCCAACATACGTCCCAAAATACTGAACAATCCAGGCTCTCCTGTCTGGATTTGCGCGGTCGGTTACTGCGCCAATGTGATTGCACATTCTAGCCGCACTTCATGGCTATATGCCATAACAAACCAATCGGACGGGCTGCAGTTGCTGAGCGCGTGTGCTGCCTGTCGCCCCCCTCGATCAAGGCGGCGGCGCCTTCAATGGTTTTTTGGGAGTCGAGCGGCTTCCGCGGGATAGATCGTATTTGCCGGAGACATTGCCAGTGTGATTAGTGAAATGTTTTTCGGCGGCCCTGATACTTTTGACACGCCGGAAATCTGGGAGAGTTCGTCGAGAGCGTGAGCAGGATAGATGAGGGCAAGCTTCGATGCGTAATGCATCCTGAGTCCCCCCAAGCGCAACAAATGGCCAGCGCCTTCATCCCGAGGGCTAAGACTGTCAGCAAATGCAAATACATGCGCCACAGCCGGTCGACGCGCTGTTGCTGATGCAAGAGTGCGCATACAACCTTCCACCCTGCATCAGGCACGTCACGTTTCGGCCTGGTACAGAATGGGCGCCAACTGGATAATCAACTGTCTTTTCAAGTGTTCGAGCGCTTCGTTGCTCAGGTTCAGGCTCCTCAAATGCTCGAGCAACTCGCTTTGCCCCGGTTGACCGAAAGCCAGACGATAAAGCGAGAGAATCTTCTGCATGTTCGGATAGCGTCGGGCTTCCTCACTGAAGGCCAGGCTCGGAACCAGCCGGCGGATTTTCGCATCACCCTCAGGATAATGCCAATAGGGCACCAGATCGGTCTGCCAGGACGGACTCTCGGCGGATTCGAACAGCGCCTTCCAACTCTCTGGCACCGTCTCGCGCCCTGCCATCGCCTGCACTACGCGACGCCTGACTACCAGCGATTGGTAGCGATTGACCCGCCCTTCCCGCTGTTCCAGGTCAATCGGATTGCTCGGCAGGTTCCAGTGCACCACTTCGCTGCAGTACCAGTGGAAGTCCAGCCCTTCCTGACCAATGGAGGTCGAAGCTAGGACGAAGGGGCGGAACGGCGAGTTGAAGCTTTCCCGTATGTTGATGATCCGTTCCTGACCGGCCGCATCCGTGGTCTTCTGGGCCCCCAATTGCACGGCGTAGTGGCACCTCAGATGGGTATCATCCTCCTCCCTGTCGACCTTCCATACCTTCACATTCGACGGGGTGGTGCGAAGCACGTTTTCGAGGGTACCCACGACATCGTCTAGCGATCTGCCTGGCGAAAGCAGGTAGCAGTATTCTTCCAGCATCGCCTGCACTCCGCCGTCGGCGCAGTATCCAACAATGCCTCGCCAGGGGTGCAGACTGTCGAGCCGCCTGGCGATCGCATTGCCGGCGACACCGTTGAACAGACTGACAAACCCCAGCGCCACCCGGCTGGCGTGGCCGCCCAAGTAACGACCGAGGTAGAACTGTTGCAGAACACGATAAGCACATGCCGCTGGTGACCCCAAGGCCAGCCTAGCGAGGTACTGCGGCAGGTCCGCAGGCAATGCACCCAACTCGTCCAACTGACCGAAACGACGGGAAATCTCGTCGACACGCTGACGAATGCTGACAGACAGACCGCCTAGTTCCGACATTGCATCAAACCACGACGCAGTCCACTCCTCGTGCTTGCGGTCTAGCAGCATCGGCGCAAACAGATACCAGTAGTGACTGTTCTGGCTACCGTGATTGCGAACCTCTAACTGCTTGAGCTTTTCTGCGAAATGCCTGGTGAGTTCGCGAACTCGCTGCTCCAGTGTGACCGGGGTGCGTTCGATCGGGATGTCGATCAGGCACCGGGCGGGGTAAATCAACGACCAGTTGGCAAGGTCGCCGCTGTCGAGTTTGATGACGGCCCGACGCTGTTGCTGGTGCCTGTCCTGCTCGTCCTGGCTGAAACCGGCGCGGCGCCTGCTGAAATAGTCGGGCTTGTCCGCAACGTGCTGCTGCACCCGCCGCTCCGCCTCATAGCTCATCAACCCACCGACCATCCGCGGCACCATGGCCCAAGAGGAGAACAGCAAGGTTTTGCTGAGTTGTTCGTGACCGGCGAAAAAACCGCTCAACGGATAGTGCGGCCGGCTGGGTGGCAGCCAGAGCAGCATTTCCGGCCCGGCTTTGCGCCCCTCGCCGAACAAGTGCGTGACCAGCCAGCGAACCTGAGGATTGGGCGCCTCGCGAGCAACATCGAGTGCGAACTTCTTGATTCGCTCACGGGGTAACCAGAGGTTCTTGCTGGCATTGATCCGTTTGAACTCGTCAGGCGACCGATCGTACCGGCGTTGCAGCACTTCCTGCAATTTGTAGCCGGTACTGAATGACAATGGCCAGGCCGCCGACTTGAAGAAGCTCATGATCTGCCCGGACAAGCGCAGCGGGCTGCCGCCCTCCAGAACAACCGCCAGTTGATCCAGTTCCATGTAGGCCCGGATATCGTCTGTCCGCAGTTGCGGGCCGGGCTGCGGCGGCGCCCCGTCGATCAACGTGTCGATATCTCTCGCGACCTGGCTGCGCTCGGTGCGACAGATCAGGGGACGCAACAACCGCTCCACTTCCCGGCGAGGGCCGTCACTCAGCCCCGCGACCTCGACACTGTCGTGCCGCAGGCTCAACAACTCGGCCTGCAGCGCCTTGCGGGCAGGCTCGTAGGCGTCGAGTGGCGAAAGGTTAAGAAACGCCAAAATCTGCTTGAGTTTGTGCAAATGGCCGTCATCGTTCTCATCGTCGGCCACGGTACTCATCGCCTTAAACGGCGTGGCCGAGAGCAGCAGCACATTGCTGTCTCGCTCCCGGTGGAAAATTTCCTGCGCAATCAGGGAGTGTTCATTGCCCTCACTTTGATCTAACAGGCTGTCGAAGCGCTGGAACTCGTCGAGGATGAACAGATCGGCTCGCAGATGCTTGGCGCAGCATCGGGCGAACAACACACGCAGCTCGCGCATCAGTTCGCGCTTGCTGTAACGGTGGATCTCCAAGCGTTGGCGTGCAGCGGTGCGCAACCGTGTCAGCAGCGAGGGGGCTCCGTCTTGCGGGAGGTTGGCGATCACCGCGTGAAAGTCGATGACGATGTCCTGCTCCAGGCCTTGCTCCTCGATTCCCTCCAGTTCGTCCTCCCAGCCTTGGGCACACTTGACCCTGTCCTGGAACAGGCCTGTCAGCCCCCGACGGAACCCTCTAAGCTGTGGATGCTGCAGCAACGCAGCAAGAATGATGCCTCGCTCATACCGGTCTCCGACGCCATGCGTCAGCGAGAAAGAAGTAGCCGGGGTGAGCGTGCAGATTTCCAGCAGGGCGCCGTCCTGCTCAGGCTGACGCAAAGCGACGTGCGCAAGGCGTGCGTAGGAAGGCTGCCGTACCCAGCCGCTTTCGCTCGGGAACACCGCTAGTTTACCGATGTTCTCGGCGGCCAGGCTCAGGTTGGAGCAGATATAAGTAACGCGCAGCGGATCGCGTTTACGCCACTCACGCAACATCGAAACGATCAGGCCCTTGGCGACGATCGTCTTACCCAGCCCTACCTCATCGGCAACCAGCACTCGATGGCTGCGCTGAGGATCCTTGAACTGTGCGGCAATGCGCTCGACTGTCGCGCGCTGAAAATCCTTTAGCCTGCACCAGGTCATCTGCAGCGCCAGGTCGACGTTGTCGCGCTCGGAAACAAACCGGGTCATGCTTTCTTCTTCCATATAAGCTGCTGGTACTGCGCCCACAAGGCGGACAGTCCAGATGGGATCAGATTCTCGGTGTCACGCAACTTTTCCAGGACAGCATCGATGCGCTGCAGCTTTTCAGGTTGCCGTGCAGCGCAGCGCAGCAGCGCTTCATGCAGTGGCCCGCTGAGCATCTGGCCGATGATCGCGTCGGCATCGGTCCCGTGCCCTCTCCCGCCTGCGGCATCCGCATCTAACGGGTAGGCATACGCGGGGTGCAACAGCATCTGGATATAGGCCAGCAGCTTGTGTGGACTGTCGATCAGCGTGGAGGTTATTTTCTGTTCGCGAGTATCGCCGCCCTCGATCTCCAGGCGCATCTTGATCAACAATTCGGTGGGTTCCTTTGACGCTGGTATCACGCGCAGGATCAGGAAGGCGCTGACCTGGGTGAGGCTCAAGCCCTCCCACACCAGGCGCTGGGCCAGCTTCAGAGGCTGGCCCATGACCAGCGGCTGCGCCTCAATCACCCAGTCGCGATCGTGTTCCAGCAATTGTGGCGGGCAGTCGATGACGCAGGTAAAGGTACCGTTCGCCTCGACTACCGCACGCATGCACCAGTCTGCCTGGATCAGGCTGTGCTGGAGCCGGCGCAAGCATTCGTCTGTCGACGTGTCGGCCGTCAGCGACAGCGCACCAAAACGATAAGGTATAAAGATCCCCGTCGGCGCCTCCTCGTTCCCGACCAACTCGACCCATAACTGCCGGGCGGACTGCTGGCCGATCTTGCTCGACAGCCGCAGCATGAACTCAGTATTGCGTGGCGGCTCGTTGGTACCGCCAAGGGCCGCTTTGGTGGCATTGGCCGAACCGATATGCCAGTGGCCGACAGCGCCCTCCTGCAGCAGCACCAACTTCGCGTGCAGATCCTGGGGGCGAGCCTGGCTGAGTTCATCCTCGCCGTTGATGAGGCTGGGGTTGAGCACGAAGCACTCCCAGCCCTGCAAGCGGCTTTCACCCAAGCGTTCGATCTCTTCCGCACGGCTAAACAGCCAATGCCGTGCGCCGGCCTGCTTGAGCAGGTCGAGTGCGTCGGGATGGAGAAACGGCGACATCACCATCACGGTGTCGACGGTTGAGCAAAACGCCAGGGGCGACTTCCCTGGTTTTTCCGGCAAGGTCCTTAACGCTGTGAACCCATCCGGCCTATCCCAAGCGACCCGAGGCAACTCCCTGGTAAAAAGCTCGAGCGCGGGCTGGAAATCCCCTGCGCCGGGCACAAGGGACCTCAGCATTGCCACAAGCCCATCGTTGTCGTCGCTGCGCTGCCCCGCGAGTTCCCCTTCAAGGGCGACCGCTAGGTCCCAACTGCGGTCGAAGGTCAGGTTGCGCGACAGCACCAGCAATCGATAACGTACGGCCTTGGCCGGATTGCTGAAGCGCAGCAACCACAGCTTGGGGTGAAACGAGCTGAAGGGCTCCGCGGGAACCTGCGGCACCAGCAACGGCTCGAGCAGGGAAAACAGCAGGTTGAACTGACGCGGAAGCTTTATGCAGCCTTGCTGGAAGAAGACTTTCACCTTGCCCTTCAATTGGCTGATCGCTTCGAGCAATGCCAGCTTGTCGGCCTGCACGTCACCCTCCGGCGTGCAGTTGAACGACAGCGACAACGGCAGGCACAGCAGCGTCTCGAGGTCCAGAGTGTAAGTCGTCGCCACGGCGTGGCTCAACGTGAAGCCTTCGGGCGCTTTGAGTTTGTCCCCATAGTCGAGGCGATCGGTGTGCGGATTCAGCAAGCCAGGCCCTCCTGGATATCCTGCAGCACAGTGCGAACCTGCCACCAGCGGTAGTCCAGCCGCGCCATGCCGAGCCACTGGAACCCTTCGGGCAGTGCTTTGTTCAGGACGCTGCGTTGCTTCTTGTTCGCCCGGGCTTGTTGCTCGACCAGCCTGTCCAGTTCAACCTCCGATACTCCTCGGGCCAGCCCTTCGGCCCAATTTTTGAGGAACGTCGTCGTATGGCTGGCTAGCGTCACCTGGGTCTGTTCCAGCCATCGGGAGATGTCTGCTGGGTTGGCTCGGATCTGCTCCCTCCACGCGCCCCAGCGCTCAGTGAAGTCCTCCAGCAAGCCGCCATGGTCGTGGCGGTCGTGGCGGACAAGGATCATGTTGAAGCGCAGATGGGCCCCATAGATCAGCTCGCTGAACGCCTGTGCCATGGCCACAGTGTCGCGGGTCTGGCTGGGCAACGCCGGTTGACCCGCCACCCAGGCCGCCAGCGCCGGGAACCCGGGCTTGCCTTTCGCTAGAGCCTGATCGCGCAATCCGAGTCGCTCCAATTGGGTGGGTAGGCTCTGTCCGGGCCTGGCTTTGAGTTTTTCGCTCAAAAAATGCGCTTCGGAAACGGTCAACTCGATCCTCACCTCATCGAGCCAGTCAGGCATGTAGCGGTCCAGGTGCACGCGGCTGACAGGACTATGCGCATCGCTGTCGTCGCCTTCATCACCTTGCGTGCTGACAACTGGCTCTTCTGGCGACCCGATGGCCTGCAGGAATTGCCGGAGCGAGCCCCCAGTATCGACCAACTTCCAGGTCCGCAGGCCAACCCAGTAGATCGACGAAGGCTGCCGGGAGACCCGCTCTCCCTTTTTCAGGGAAAAGCCGGAAATGCCGGTCTGGCTTCCGTCTTGGTGCCTCTCCCTGAGCAGCTCCGACAGGTGCGCTTCCTGTTCGTCCAGATAATCCGCAAGCGGCTGCTTCCGCTGCCTGGCCGGGCTGAGACGTAAAAAGTCGCGAATGATCCGCGGTACAGTGATGAAATATTTGGCCCGTGTCTGCAGGGTGGAAAAGCCCGGGAACATGAGGTCTGCGAATCCATCGCGCAGCCCCCCTACCCCCAATTCATCCAGAGTCCCGGGCTCCGAGAGCTGCTTGAGAGCATGCTTGACGCGCTCCCGGTCCTCGTTCGAGAAATCTACCCATCCCAGTTGACTAATGCCCGACACGCGCCTCGCTCCTTGTCATGTTCGCACTGCTCAGCGGCGCTGAAATAGGCTGCCAAACACCGGGCGCATGATATAGCCTATCGCCACTAGTTGCAGGCGATATTCGTCGATTCATGAACCTTGTAAGCTCGGGCGCATGTTTGGTTGGCTGAAAGAGAACCGTCGAATCGTGACACGCTTCAATAAGCTTGCAAAAAGCTGCGCCGCGATGCTCTCGCTGGCTTGTTCCATACGGTGTCTACGACAACTCTTTTCGTACAGAGCCTAGGATACGCGTTATCACCGGCCGACTGCAGGCCCTCCTGCCGCGCGCTATCGGCACAGCATCTCCCGTCACCTCGCGCGACTGGCTGGGCCGTGCTACAACCTGATCGCGTCGTTGCGCCCAGAACGAGCGCTCGAAGATCTGGTTTCCCGTGTAGGTGTAAAAGCCAATAACGCCTTGACAGATGGCAGGTTGCAATTGGAATTACCGGTGGGTTTGCGATTGAGTTGGTTCCGCGCCTCGCCGTGTCCCGAAGTGGGACCTCTGGTGGCTGTTTCTTCGCGTGCCCGTCTAACAGACACCGTATAGACACGAAAACTCGCGCCCAACAAAAAGGGCTTACCGCGATATCGGTAAACCCTTGATTTTATATGGTGCCCGAAGCCGGAATCGAACCGGCACGCCCTTACGAGCGGGGGATTTTAAGTCCCATGCGTCTACCAGTTTCGCCATTCGGGCGGTAGCGCGGTGAAGCAGAGGGGGGAATATATACATCCCGTCCGGGTGAAGCAAGTTTGCGACGGTGTTTTTTGGCGATTGGATCGGGCCGATTGCGTAAAAAAAAGCT
This sequence comes from Pseudomonas sp. YuFO8, assembly GCF_035065025.1. Classification (NCBI taxonomy): domain Bacteria; kingdom Pseudomonadati; phylum Pseudomonadota; class Gammaproteobacteria; order Pseudomonadales; family Pseudomonadaceae; genus Pseudomonas; species Pseudomonas sp. YuFO8. The sequence goes on from NZ_JAXDEQ010000003.1 coordinate 137,970, forward strand.
TCTTAAATCATGGGTCTACGGAGCTTTTTTACAGTGCTGGGCAAGATCGATGGTGACCCCGCGCCCAGCACATCGCAAGAACCGGAATATCACTTTATATTTCAATAGCTTACCAGCATAGCCCAGGCACATCCAGCGGCCGCGCCAGCCAATGCCTGAAACCGGGGAAGTCTCCGATTTCTACCCTCACAAGGACCGAGCCCATGGGTTGTCTTGCTGCAGCGCGAAATCAAACGCATGACACCCTCCATAGCTGATCCAGCCTCGTGGTGTAGCTCTGGCTCATAATTTCCCGGCGCATGCCCCAGTCGGGATTGGTCGGCACACTGGCCGCGCGAAGCGTCCCCCTTCCCCACCTGCCATTGATCTGATCCAGCACCGCCATGACCCGGCTTGCCCCGGCCGGTTGCGAGGTGGCAAACAAATCATCGGTGTACTCGCCGGGCTGGCACAGGCTCAGCAGCATGACCTCCGCTTTGCTGTAGGCGAAGCCAGGGCGGAATACTCGATCAAGCGCATCTACGGCCGTCTTGGTCAACAGACGCACATCGTCTGTTGGATACGGTAGCTCCACCACCACACCGTTGGCGTATTTGGCTTCCTCGGGGTTGAACATGCCGGTCCGGATGCTGACCCGGATCTTCTTGCACAGGGAATGCTGCGCCCTGAGCTTTTCCGAGGCGCGCATCATGTAGGTGGCGACGGCCTCCTTGATCGGTGCAAGCTCCTTGAGCCGCATGCCGAACATTCGGCTGCAGCAGATCTCCTGCTTCGGCGGGTCTGGCTCATCCAGTTCCAGACACGGGGTGCCCGCCAGTTCCCGGGCGGTCTTCTCGATCACCACGCTGAAGTGCTTGCGCAGCGACCAGGCGTCCGCCTTGGCCAGGTCCATGGCCGACTTGATGCCCAGTGTGTTCAAGTGCACTTTCATGCGCCGGCCCACTCCCCACACTTCACCCACGTCGGTGTTGCGCAGCACCCAGTCACGTTTTACCGGATCGCAGATGTTCACCACGCCGCCAGTCTGCGCCTGCAAGCGCTTCGCCGTGTGGTTGGCCAGCTTGGCCAAGGTCTTGGTGGGGGCGATGCCAACGCCGACCGGGATACCGGTGCAGCGCAAAACCTGGCTGCGAATCCGTCGACCCAGTACGTCCAGGCCTTCGATACCGGTCAGGTCGGCAAACGCCTCATCGATGCTGTAGACCTCGACCGCCGGCACCATCGACTCGATCAGCGTCATCACCCGCTCGCTCATGTCGCCATACAGCGCATAGTTCGACGAGAAGGCGACGATGCCTTGCTGGCGGAGCTTGTTCTTTATCTGGAAATACGGCTCGCCCATTTTCACGAAAGGCTTGGCGTCGTAGCTGCGCGCAATGACGCAGCCATCGTTGTTCGACAGGACGACGATCGGAACCTTGGCCAGGTCCGGGCGAAACACCCGCTCGCAGCTGGCATAGAAGCTGTTGCAATCGATCAGACCGAAGACTGGCACTGGCTTAGACATGGCTGCGCACACTGCCGGTGATCACACCCCAGATCGACAGCTCGTCACTCTCCAGCACATAGCGTGGCGGGTATTTGGGGTTCTCCGACAGCAGGATCACGTCCTTGCCGCGAATGCACAGGCGCTTGCACACCGGATCGTTGTTCAGCAAGGCCACGACGATATGGCCATGGGCCGGTTCAAGCGAGCGATCCACGATCGCCAGGTCCCCCTCGAAAATCCCGGCGCCCTGCATGCTCTCCCCGGTGATCGATACCAGGTAGACGTGCGGTGCACGGATGTTCAGCACCTCATCCAGGGAGATGTGCGCCTCGATGTGGTCCGCTGCCGGCGATGGAAAACCTGCCGGCACCTGGAACAGGCAGAGCGGCAGTTTCCGACCGCCCTGGCCGATAGGTCCTAAAATTGCAAAGCTCATGACGCACGACTTCCAATACTGTACGAATATACAGTTAACGTCCAGAAGGCCTTGCGGTCAATTTCTTTGTAGGAAAAATCTGATGGGTGGGTGAGTTAATGAGCAATCGGTGTGGTGGTTGCGGAAAGCCTTGCAAAAGTTGCGGAACACATCACTTTCCTGAGAGCAATAAAAAACCCCGCAGACGTTAATCTGCGGGGTTTTCAATAGTGGAGGCCGAGGTCGGAATCGAACCGGCGTAGGCGGATTTGCAATCCGCTAGTGAAACGCATACTGGCTGCGGCCTGTAGCCTTTTTTAGTTCCGAAACCAAGGCAAAACAGATGCTCTGCAGACCGCGTAGAATGCGGGCTCGACCTTGAGTTTGGGAACTGATTTTATCCCTCCTCCGGCATCCTGCCGACGCACACCATCCCTTCGTGCACGACTCTTGAAATGCTACGCTCACCTCTTCATGGAGGATTCGCGATGCCCAACTCAGACCTGCTCCCTTCCCTGCTCTACAAACTCAACGAAAATCAGCTCGCCCTGGAAGCCGCCATCATGGAGCTTTCTAACTGGGTCGAACAACGTGACGGGACCTACGTCGCCGACAATATCCGTGGCGCCTTGGACACCATCGACAAGAACGAAGAGTTTATCAAGCTGACGCTCGCCGTATTGATGACGCCAGAATGACAGCGATCTGCCGATTGTGTTGAAAAAGTCGGTACTTCCAGACTGCCCGCGTACTGACTGATGAAAATGCCTTTTTTGCGCGCAGCTACGCGAAATCTGAGCCCGAAATCCTCTGCACAAAGTAAAGATTTCAATCTCAAGCGCTTACTTTTCTGCAGTGGAAACCATGGCCGACTTTTTCAACAGAATCTGCCAATAGCAGTCACTCAAAACTGTTTACAAAACCTGGGTGATCGATAATGGCGTAGTTTACTCTAGAGAAATTACAAACTTAAAACTAAACAATGAGAGATAAAAAAAATTGCTGAGCTTCAAAGAAAAAGTCAGAGCTAAAACAATTTTGGGCCCTACTGATCGAAAATTTACATTGGCATTGTGGCAGGCGGCATGGAAAAATGAAAAAGCTCATAGCGCTGATGACCAGCATTTTTTTGAGGCGGGCGAGGTTTTTCATACAGTTTTCAGCGAAATAAGAACGATACTCACATCCCTTTACAACGACAAGGCTCCCGCAATATCTCGAACAACACACCTAGAACTGCTTAGCGCAATTTCAAATCGAGATATAGCAATATTAAAAGATATACAAGAAACAGGTCTCAGGACAGGACAAAGTATTCACAGTGTTTCGAGCAATGCAAATCGATACGGGGCTGACGTATCCCTAGAGGAAATTGCTCATGGCGCTGTTGATGGGGTGGAGCTCGCTATCCTGGAAAGCATTAAAGCCATCAAGAAAAACCTTCTGATTCCGCCTGGAAAAACGCCAATTTCTGTTCTGGAGTTCGCTGGCATGGAGGCTGATCTTTCTCAACTGTATGGAACCTACGATCAGTATTGGAAAGCTCTCTTGTGGGGCGACTACGAGTTTGTCGTGCGAGATACCGATCACAATGTTTATGAGATCCGCCAGCTATCCACTGATAGAGAGGTATCTTATGAGCTAACAAGTTTGCGCAAAAGCAGACTTAGCATGCAGTTTATTATGGTTCACAACAATCCCAGCATAATTAATCTTTACAATAACGATACGTATATTATACCAGTGGGATCTGGAAAGAAAAAATCGCTCAAGACCTCCGCTTTGAAACATGCTTCGGACGAAATTAGATTCTTTAACTCAAAAATAAAAGGCGAGATACTTTTCCTAACTGACGACTTCCCAAGCAGTCTCATTGAAAGCCAATTACCTGCTGGCTTCTCAATCATGGAAGCCTTGGATGTCTTTAGGTTGCTAATACTATTATCGAAGCAATTTCAAAATAAATATCCAGCAGATAACAGTGTATACAACCACAAAAAACTTGCAGAATTTAGCTCCAAGGCCAGCAAGCAAGACTTGTTACTTGCCATAATTAAGGCCTCTGGAATCAAATATGCCAAAGCAAAGCTCATACTAGAGTTCATAATTTTCAACGACCAAACCAGGGATTTATGGAGTCATCCGATTCTGGAAATATCACACGACAAATTGATATTTTTAACTAGCGCCTTATCAACCCCGGTTCTAGTTCGAGTTGTTGAGCATTGGCTTGCGGAGCTTGAGGTAGAGCTCACAATTAAAGGCATGCATTACGAAGAGGTATCTTTGAGTGAAATAAATCTAAACTTGCTCTCTAACAAACTTTTGCCTCATCCTATTTCAGCATTTTCAAAACGATTGAAACTTAAATCAGGAGCCGAGGAGGAGATCGATCTCATCTTAAACCTTGGCAGCGTAATCTTGATCGGAGAGGCTAAGTCCATCGTAACTACAGACTCATCAATTTCTTACCATCGTACATATAGCACGTTAAAAGGAGCTACCGACCAAGCCAGAAGAAAATCTTTTTTCTTCTCAAGTAATATCGCAGAAATATTTGATGTCCTTGGCTGGACTCATGATCCAAGCATCTCATATCAGTTTATTCCAGTAGTACTAAACAGCAATAAAATTCATTCTGGCTTCCCCATTAACGGTATTCCTGTTGTGGACGAGCAAATCCTAGCAAGATATTTTAGCTCAAATACATTTCCACTAATCTCAGTGAAGCGCGACGATAAATTCCATCACTTGGGTTGGTTTAAGCTGTACGAAAACTACGAAGAACTCCAAAATAATATTAGCTCCTATCTGATGCACCCACCGCAACTTTCAGAGGGTCGAGAAAGCCTTATCTATAAAACCATGAAGATACCACAACTGAATGAATTTTCGCCAAAAATAAAATACACAAGATTGGTACCCGGCGATTTCCCGATAGAGCGTAAAATCTATAAGCGCTACGAATTGCCCCTTCATGTAAGCGATGATGTCATGAGCCAACTAATGGAAATGGCTGCAGTCATTTAGTGTTCCAAAGTAGTAATGCTCAGCCACTTCATGGTGGCTGAGCATTACTAGCAGAAGTAGTCGGCCTCGAAAATGCTTCAGCAACTTCCCGATGGCCTCATACGCTCTACAGCGGCCCTGAATTTGCCCTAATTTTTCCCTAAGATTACACTCCAGGCAGGCTGATGGTGACTCGACTCAAGAAGTTAGTACAGGCTGGCCACGGCTTTGTCACCCTGCTGAGTGGCTTTAATCGTCCACAAGCGGTCGCTTCGTATGCTAAGGTATTTTTAGTATGTAACTTCATCAACCTTGATAATACGGCTAATGAATAATAAAAAAATCAGTTAGAATTTGAAAAAACACAACTCCTTGACGCCGTTATCGATGATGCTGAGTTTTGATGGGATATCTGCATTCGCAAATCAACGGGTTGCGAATTAGTTTCTGGTTGTTATTTTTGGATGGATAGAATTTGACAGATCTCAACTTTATATTTAGCTTTCATCTCTGGGCTGCTACCGAGTCCATTTCAGTGATGAAAATGCTTGCCGACCAAGCAGAAAAAAATTTGTCTCTCGCAGTCGTAGAGGCCGATATTCCAGGGGGTGTGACGGAATACGAATATGAGGATGAAGTTTGTGATGAATATGGTATAAGTCACCCACATCAACGAACTTATTACTCATGCGGCTCGTCTGTCGGTTATGACTATGACGATGTAAAATCTGAATACAAAGCCTTAATAACCCAGCTCACTCGGCGCTCTGCATATCTTACAATGTTCGGTCTGTTCGAGCATCGCATAAGCAAATGCTTGACATTTATGGTTGATTTAATTAAATGCGACGAAAGAGAAATCAAAGGTAAGGGGCCGATTGAGAAGGCTCACGTAGTTCTGAAGAAATTCATTGGAGGTAAAGGCATTCCGGATGTAGACCACCTCACAAAGATCCGAAACATAATGATACACGACGATGGTGTTGCCACCGATTATAAAAAAATTCTAAGTAAGCAAGGCAAGAAGACCCCTGCTGAGAAAAGGTTGTTGAATGCAATTAACCGAGCTAAGGGGGTATCGGTCAATTACTTCGACGGCGTCCTTATGGACGGTGAGTTTCTAATGTATGCTGTGAATGAATTTCATCGGTATATAACAAGCTTGGAAGCTGCGGTTCAGACATACCACAAAGAGCAGGCCAGCGTGTGAGTGGGAGCAATGAGTAAATTAATTTCAATGTAGGGCATTTCACGTTTGATTTTTTCGTTGGTTCCCTGCTCTAAGTGGCAGCAAATGGCCGAACTTTGCTGCTCTTGACATCCTGCTCTCGACCAAAAGCAGACACTCAAAGTATCTACAAAACTTGGGATGACTCAGTTAGCCCTCATTAAATTTTAGATCAAACTCTATAGGAGCGCTTCTTAGTAATTGCCTTGGGCCAGGGCCAAAGCGTCTTGGAACTGTCTCTTCCTCCAATGAAATCGACCAAATATCGCGAACTTTGGCAGAGTCAATTTGCTGGGTATTTTCAGCAATCGTGATGAATCTTTTGATTAACGCTGCAATTATTGCGTACGAAAGAGATATGACGTGTGGAAGCACTCTAAAACCGCTCTCAGAAAAACCATCATAGGCAATTTTATTGTTCCTGCCTAGCAAATAGCTCTTAGTTATAGCGCTATGCGTCCTATGTGTGTACTTGCTAAGGTCGCTGTACAGGCCACTTAAGTTTTTAGCTTTATCCTGGCACTCGAATTTCTTTATGAATTCTCTAAAAACCCTATGTGGAATTACTTCATTATTATACCATTTTTCAAGATCTTTCCTTGCACTATCACCAGCAAAATAAAAGTAGGCCGAAATATCCATTGTCTCTACTGCATCACGAAATAGGCGTGAGGCAACTCGATGTCTCTTTTCCTCCGTTAACTGCAAGGCATCCACTAGCGCTTCTAAGGCATCTATTTGTATTAGCCAGATCGCTTTGTCGAGGGTTTTTTCATCTCGATCATAATGCATATCCTTTTCAGCATAGTGAGACTTTATTGACAGTAGGACTTTAAAAGCCTCTCGATGAAATTGCTCTTGCCCCCCGTACTCATAGGGTTCATTCCATGCATCTTCTGTGTCTCTATCCCATACAAAACTTGGCATAAAGTCTCCCTTTTGCGCCCGGCTAGTCGTTGTTTAGCTTAGAGGTTGTCGCGGCAATGTGACATTGCTTGAGGAGAGACTTGACACGCATTATGGTAACCCCCGCTACCCTCTAGATTCAATATCAGCATCCGCGACACTACTCATTTGCCATCACTGTGTCCACCGTCCAATTTTTGCCGGTTGCCGCCCAGTTCGAAAGAGGCTGCTATCTGCCATTACCCGTCGCTCGACGACTTCAGAAAGCTGTGACCCATACGACTGTACAACTGAAGCTGCTGCTCCTTCGCCTTTTCCATGGCTTTCACTTCGATGGGGTCGATGTCGACTTTGCCTGGCGTGACTTCCTTTAAGGTGCCGATGCTGAGTGCCAGCACGACCTTCTCTGGGCTCCACCTTGAAGAACTCCCGCTTTGGGTTTATGCGGTGTTCGGCGAATAGCTGGTGGAGGGCCCTCTCCAGCTTGACCAGATTGACCTCCTACGGTATTTCGGCGGAAAAGTGGCACTCGTACGGCAGCGGCACTCCAGTGCTGGAACTTAGATTGGAAATGCCGGATTCGACGGTATCAGTGGTGAGTCCGATTTTCACAAGACCGGGCATGGCCTCGTTTTTCAGCACGTAAATGAGTCTGGGCATGGAGTTTATTTCTTAGTGTTGCGGTCTTGCTCGCTGAGTATCTGCAGCAGTGCCAGGACAATTCGTGGAGCCCCGCGGAACCCATCCATGCCTTCATGCTCGTGCACCGACAGCATGGCCTCAAGCGCTCGGTATGCTGGACCATCCCAATCGTATAGCGTCTCGTCAATGGCATCGAGGTCAATGACGAGCTGCTTCGTCCCTTCTTCGCGAAGCTCGTAGAAGCGATCAGCAGCCTCCGTCCAGTAGGGGTCTTCAGACCAATGGCGTGTCATAGCCGAACTCATGGCAAATAGATGGGAAGGCATTGTACCCGCTGGCATAATAACTTGCGCTGTCGCCGCCTCTGGTTGATTGCCCATTTTGCTATACGTGCACTTTTTTATGGCTTGAACGGCCGGTGCCCCACAAAACCCAGGCTATGGCAGATGATCCTCACCACCAGCCAGATCTACAAGCCTCTGTAATCCTTTTAAGCCAAATCAGTAATTGAAGTCTCTGCTCCGTCACGCAGCCCTACCACACCGAGATATAGGCAGATAGGAACGGTCTTACGGTAGGCCGGGCCTTGCACGTCAAAAGCGAGCCACGCCGCAGATAACGCCCACATCCACGGGCCGAGAGTATTAAGCCACGGATTGCGTTTAACCATCTCTTGGACTAGAGCCTTGGCCGCTTCGCGACCAATAATCTGAGCAATGATGCTAATGATGATGACTTCAATGATACCCAACGCAACTTTAGGGCCAAGAATCTGGAAAATTATGGGCAGGATAGCGACCTTCCCATTACTTTTCAGATGTTCCATTACCTTCTCGCGGTCAATATCCTCAATGCCCATCTCTTTGAAAGCTTTGGCCAGTTCTTCAGGCGACTTACTCAGAAGTTCCTTTTCGACGACGGCTGTGACAAGCTTCTCCAACCGTGACTCCACTGAGCCACCCAGCTTAATTTTAACTTTAGATTTGACGCATACTTCAGAAATCAACTCGCTTGCTGAAACGCCGCCATCGCTATTGAAAAGCGACCGTGCAAGATAGGCCACATCTGATGAGCCAAAATAGCGAATTTGTTTATCCATCAGCTCAACCAACGCTTCTTTCGCGGCGGCACTGTTCTCAGCTTGGGCGAGCAACTCCTTGCGCCGCGAATCATTAGTCAGAGATACATAGTTGTCCAGAACGCGAGAAACATAGTTAAAGTCTTCTATTTTGCACTTGCGCAATATTGCTTTCATCGGCTGTTCATCCAGTGAGCCAAGGGACCATCAGTCCAGATATCGGCTGATAGCAAAAAACCTTTAGCTCAAAGCTATACCAACTGCCAACCTGCAAGAAGTGCGGAGGCAGTGCCCGATGAAGGTGAAACTACGGGGCTATCGCTCGCGGTGCGTGGAGCTTTACCACGGCCGCTATCAGCACCCAAGGGGCGATTGCCTGATTGGTTCGTTGGAGTTAAACATTCCGTGTATGACTTAAGGCTGCGTAGACGAAACGGAGTCGATCGCAGAACCTCCGGCAGTGACCGACTATCCAGCCAGAGCGATCGACCGTGACGAGCAACTATCGGCCAAAGCCGCTCAGTCGACTATTTAGACTAAACGGTTATCCAGGCGAACGAATAGACCTCACCCCGCCTGCCACCCCAACGCGCAACTGCTCCAGCAAAAACCGACGCGCCGCACGAGAAGGTATGCTAATGCTGCTCGGGTGCTGGATTCGAAAGCATTGAATGCGCTGGTGTAGCTTGAATCGCCACAGTTGATTAATCGGGATCCTCTGCTTGGAAAAGTCACTCAGCTCGCTACATACACTGGATTTCCCCTTATGGGGAAAATAACCTTGGCGATACTTCGCACTACTGGCGCCGTTAGCGAAGACAATGATATCGGGCTGCAAAATGCTTATTTGGACTTTGAGCAATTGCTCCGAAATCTCCAATAACTTCGCAAAATGCTTCCAGCGCATCGGAGACTTTTTATTCCAAGCGAAACTGAACAAATTTGCCCATGCGATGCCTTGCGTACCGTGATCGTTGGCTAGGTCGCGTAGCAGGTTGAAGAAGCTTTCGCCTCGATCTTTGGGCTCTGATATGAATTTGGAGAGGTGATCTTGCTGTTTAGCCATAGCTTTGCAGATGTATGTCTCCAGGTTCTCGAATTTGTCATCGCCTTTCAACACACTCCAACCTCTGGTTTCACGCCCGACCAACAAAATCCTCTGCGGTGCGCAATGGAATCCAAGCGAGGTTCCGGGGAGAAAAAGGCCAGAGAGCTTGGCGTATTCCCCTTCGTGGGATCGACTACAGTCGAGCCAGTGCTGCGGTAGGTCTGCAAGTACATCGCGGTAAGCATCAGCCAAGGCTTGTTGAGTGCTATCCATTTCGTAAGCTTCCTGAAAGAGGTCGTCTTGATAGCAAAAAGGGGAGGAAGCATTCAACTCGTGTTCGCTACATGCAAGATGACATGGCCAGCGATCTCAGCCGCCCTTCAGTCGGTGAATCGAAGATGACATAGAGCCGATCAATGATCGCCTCACTCAGCGTGCGGGCGGATTCTGAGCCAAGCACAAACCCCTCAGCGCGTGCGTCCGCTTTCACCGCAACAATCATCGAATCCGCCTGGGTGATCTGGGCAAGCAGCTTGTCAACTTCACGCTCAATCTTTGAGCTCAGTTCTACACCATCCATTCCACCACCTTTTTATTTGACCGATCGGCTAGAGAGTAGTGGTATACGTCCATCATGGAACATCTTTGAAGAATACGTGGCGGCCGAGCGTCGTGGTCCGTTTCGCTCCTACAATCCAAGTCGGAGGCTTGACCATGGTGGTCGCGTGATAATGCGTGGCGCCGCCTGTGGGATCCGGCACTTTGCCGGCAATTACCTGGTCAGCAGCGATCTGCGCTTGGGCAAACTCGCGAAACGGGATGGGCTTGGCGCCGCCAAGGTAGGCGTAATTAGGATCGTTCTTGTTCCAACAGCTGAACTGATAGGGCTTCTGGCAAACACCGGTGTAGCCCTCCCCCCACCAGGACTTTGCCTTGCCATCGTTCACGCGATTGCGAATGGTCCAGGCCACAGCGATCAGGCCAATGAGGCTTTCGCCACGAGCCTCACCCCAGAGTGTGCGAGCGAGGACGTCGCGATCTTTCTCGGTTGTTGTCATGACAATTCTCCAGACGAAAAAAAGCCCGCGCGCGGGCGGACTCAAAACCAGGTACAAAAAAGCCGCTATCGGCGGCTCAGGACAGGGCGCTGGGTTTAAACGACGATGCCCAAGCGGGCCATGCGCTTGCGCGCAATCTCCACCTGCTTGGCCAGCTCGTCATCTGTCAGCACTACGGAGTGAATGATCACCGCCGAGATATCCACTTCGGCACCAAACGCGGCGGTACCACTACCGATGCGGAACAACGAATCAGACAGCGCGCGGGCACGCAGATCGTTACCCTGGCTCATCAGGTTTTTCGTCAGGTTCTGCGTTTTGGTATACATAGCCGAGCTGGCCCGCAGCACGCGAATGCCCCACTCGGTAGGCACCTCACCCAACACGCTGTTGACCGAGGACGTGGCGCCACCCGTTCCGTTTTCGCGGGCCGCTCCGCCCGTCAGCGATGCAGTGGCCACATGGTATAGCGAAGCGCCGTAGGCCGAACCCGTCACGCCAGGCGTGACCGAGTTGCCGCGATAGTTGCCCACGTAAAACGGCGTATTCGCATCGCCAGTCGTCGACGCACCAGCCGGAATGGCAGCCGCCGCCTTGCCGACCACGATCAGAGTAACTTCGTCGGTTTCGGCGATCTTGGTCTGCAGGTAGTTGCTCAAGCCTTTGAAGCGGCCGTGCGTGGCAAAGGCCACCGGCGCGCCGATGATGTTGGCATCGGGCTTGCCTAAGGCACGGTTACAACCAAAGCGCCCCGCGTCCGTGTCGAAGTTAAACCAGCCTTCAAGGCCACGACTGACCGGCGGGACCACCTTGCTGTTCCAAGGGGCCAGCGTGTTGTTCGAAATCAGTTTGATACCCATGGGATGTGTTCCTTGTTGAAGGCTTAGATGAGGTTGATTGCAGCGGCCGCCACGTACGGCGCCAATGCGGCGTACAAGGCCGAACGGGAAGATCCCACCGGATGGACCGCGTCCGACCAGTCGCCACTGATAAAACCGTCACTGCCGGGTGCGGTCGCCGGCACCGCGTAGCCGCTTTCGGGGTCAGTCATGGCCCACAGCGGGGCAATGGTCAGCTTGCTGTAGGCCAGGTTGCTGGCCGCCTGCTGCATGGCTCGAATGACCGGGGTGTAATGGGTTTGCCACAGGCCATTGCGCGTCACGTTGAGCGACGTGCCGGGCACCGAGCGGATGATTTTTGCGTTTGGCCAGGCTGCTTTGATCTGCTGCAGCATCAAGGTGTCGTTGGCCAGCACGTGGTCATAAACGGTCGCCGCCGTGCGGTCGCGCACATCGTTGGTGCCCAGGGTGATGATCACCACATCGGGGGTCGCCAGGCCGAAACGCTGCTGATAGAAGGCCGGGTCGAACACATAACCATTGCGCACAATGTCGGCCGAGTCGGCCCCGGTGGCCACCCGCAAAAACGGATTGATCGGCCAACGTTCCTGTTTGCCCAAAGCCATGTAGGCCGCCTCTTCGCCCGGCAGCACCTTGCCCACTCGATCCGTGATCGCATAAGTAAAGTCCCCGGTTTCCCAACCCTCGCGGCACTCACCCAGCTCGCCATTGTCCGCCGTGCTCGCGGTGGCCACGGCCGTACCGGGTAGCGTCCCCAAGAACGTCGGAGCAAAGCCCATCTCCTCCAGGTATTGCCGCAAGAACGTGCCGCCCTGGCGATTACCAATGCTGTCGCCGATGAACAGGATCTTCACCGATACCACCGGGTTCTGCACCGGAACCGCTTTCAGCGTCAGCTTCATGAAGCGGTGATCGCTAGGCTGGGCGCGGTCACGCAATGTCAGCATGGCGTCACTGCCAAAGCGCACCGCGTTGAACGACAGCGAACGTCCCGCGGCACAGGCCAGGCCTGAAGAACTGGACAGAGACATCTGCGTCTGCTCGACCAAGGCACGATTCGGCAACAACCCGTCCACATACAGCGTGGCGTCACGCAACGGCCCGGTGGCCAACACCGGCGCAAACAGCAAGCCATTATCAAACGGTGATAACACCGGCGCTGCTTCCGTGCTCGCGCCGGTCAGATCCTGATGCACCCCGCCTTCGGGGTCGGTGACATAGATCCCCGGCATCGAGGCTGGACGCATCTCCAAACCGCCTAAACGCACCTGCTCATCATCGGCGTACAGCAACGCACCGCCTTCCCCGTCACCGATGACGGTGGCCTGTCCCGTCGCAATCCGAAAGAGCAGGGTTTCAAGTACTTCGCTGGTCAAGCGCACCAGCTGGCCACCCTCAGGATCAGCCAACGACAGATACTCGACCTCGGCCGCCATCGACGTGGTGGGTTGCACCAGGCTATCGACCTCGTTGCCCGTGGCCCAGGTAAACACCAACGACTGCGTGGTGTCGCTGGTCTTCTGAAACAGCGCCACGCGGGTCAGACCCGAGCCGGCTGGGGCCATCCAAAAATACTGGTTCAAGGCCGTCGCGGTACGGCCTTCGAGAAACGTCGAGAAAATCTTGCCACTGGATGCCTGGGCACTGAGCACAGCAACCGCATCCGGCAGCGATTGGGCAAACAGCCGTGCCTGCTTGGCCAAGGACGGCAACGGTCCTGATTCGGTGGCCACATCCGTCAAGGCATCGCCATTGACGAACTCATGCTGTTTTGCCGCCGCCGTCGTTGATTTTTGGGCGGCCTCGGAAAACATCCCCGCATAGCCTTCAAGCGCTGCGACTTCAGTCATTTACTTTTCCTTGAGCAATAAAAAACCCGCCGTAGCGGGTTGGGTGAATCTGACGAATCTGGCGATCAATAGCCGGGCGCCCGGCCAAGGGCGCGCCAATGCACGGTGACTGCCATCAGGTTCGTATCATTGAACAGCTGATACTGCGTTGCGCTGGTGGCAAACGCGCCAGCGGCGTTGCCATCGCCGTCCACCGAGTTGGTGTTGATCTTGTTTCCGAAGCAGTTGTAGACCTCGGCAAAAGCCGTGGGGAAGTTAATGGGCGCGGTGGTGGTGTCCGCCGGACAAACCCCAGTCCCCCACTGCTCCAGTAACCCCGTGGCCTTATCCAGACGCCAACCATTGGCCGCCATCAACGCAGTGTTTTTGTCTTGCTTGGTCGAGGCCAGGCCGTCTATTTGCGTTTGCTTGGCCGCCAACAGCGCATTTACGGCCGTTTGGGTGTAGGCATCGTTGATCCCATAACCAGCCAAGGTGATGGCGTTATTGGCTTTTTGTGACAGCAGCCAATCCGCTTCAGGCTTGGTATAGGCGTTGGTGATGCCGTACGCCGCCAGGGTGGCCCCCCAATTGGCTTTGGCCGTCAACAGCGCGTCCGTTTGCGCTTTGGTGTAGGCATCGCCGATACCATAACCGGCCAGGGTGGTCGACTTCACGGCATAAGCCAAACCGAACTTCTGGATGGCCTTGAGCAGCTGCGTGTTGTCGTTCTTGTCCAGCCCCGGGAGGTAGGTCTGCACGACATGCGCCAGTTCCTCCTGCAGCATGTTCAACCATTCCGCCGACAGCGGCGTCGGGGGAATCCCCAGGGCCAGCGAACCATAACGAAACTGCCCGTCCGGCGTGACCAGATCAGACCAGGCTGAAATTCTCTGCATGTTTAAAGTTCCTCGATCCCCGCGACGGCGGCCGGCAGGGTGTAATGAATGGCGGTAAACAGTTCGTCCACCTTCAGCGCAATGCCGTCGAACTGCGAGCGCCCGAAGGCCAGCCTCACGTCGGTGTACTCCGGCGCATCACGCTGTAGGCGGCAATCCAGCGCCGCCGCCTCGGGCGTGCCATAGGCCTCCAGCGGCACCGAGGCGATCCAGCCCCAGGGCCAGCCATCGCCATACAGGAAATCGCCGGCATTCGTCGGCCCCACCCGCGGCAGACGGAACTCCTCGATATCGGCGGCGAGTCCGACCTGATTGGCCAGCTTGCGGTAGTAACTCAGCTGCGGGGCCCCGGTCGCGGTCAGCTTGTCGAGGACCGCCTGGCGGCGCTCCTCCAGGGTTTGCGAGCCCGGTACGGTGCAGACATCGGGCAGGCCGAGGTAGGCCTCCCAGTCCGGCAATAGGGCGGTGGCCGTGGCCGGATTCAACTCCAGCAACAAGGCCTCGCCACCGGCCTCGATCCGCGCCAGTTCCGGCGCCAGCGCCGCCACCAGCTGCGCCCAATCCGGCTCCAGCTCCAGATCGAAGGCCGGGCCCGGCGGCAGCATTTGCCGCAGCTTGTCGACGTAGTCCGCCTCGCTCATAGCCATGTCATCACCCCCGGTACCGCCACCTCATTGGCCGCCATCGACACATCGGCCGCCGGCACACTCAACACATGGTCGGCTTCCCCTGGGGTGTTGCTGATCGCCGCCCGCAGCCGGGAGATTTTCAGGGTCTGCCCCGGCCCGCCTTCGTCGACGATCAGCCCGCGCAGCGCCTGCTTGACCGCCTCACGCAGGGCCAGGCCATCCGGCACCAGACGCAGGCTGAAGTGAATCGCCCGCGCCACCGGCGCCACGGCATACACCTCGGCCGTCACCGGGCGGCGTTGTTCCAGGTGCGCCTGGACTTCGGCGACCTGCGCCGGCGTCGGGATGATGTCGGGATCGCCGTCACGCACAAAGGCCAGGCCAAACGTGCCCGGCCCCATCCAGCGCGGCAACGCCCAGGCGCGAGTGACGCCCGGCACCTCCAAGGCCCACTCGACAAAGTCGGCGCCGTTGCCGACCTTGCTGGGGTTTTTAAACGCGGCCTGCACCCGCCCGCGCAAGGCTTCCAGGCCCTCCAGTTCGGCGCCGCCGACGATGCCATCGGCGCCGATGCTGGCCGTGGGATTCACACCCAGCACCGGCGTCACCGCCGTCAGGTTGCCGGCCTCGATGTTGCCCAGGCTGCCGACCTCTTCGGCGACCAACTGCAAGGTGGCGGCGCCATTCACCAGCTTGACGGCTTGCGCCACCACATAGCGCCGACCATCGTCAGACCGGTAGGCCTGATCGACATCGACCAGGGCACCGCTGGAGCCGGTCACCGAGGCCAAGCCCTTGGCCGCCACGGCTGGTGTGCGCCCGCCTTCCAGGCGCCACTCGGCCCAGCGCAACAGCATCTCTTCATCACAGGTCGCCGGGTTGGACTGACGGGAAATCCAGTCTTGATAACCGTACAGCTCGAAGGCAGTACCGCTCAGCGCGCGGGCCGCCACCTTGGCATCGGCGCGGCGCAAGGCATCCGGGGCATTGCGCTCAAAATCGGCCTCGGTGCGCTGGGTCAGCGCCGGCAGCGTTGGAATCTCATACGGCATTGATCAGCCCCCAGGTGTTCTCAAAGTCCAGCTCCACGGTGGCGCCGTTCTGTTCGGTCAGCGTCACCCGCAAGTTCATCCGGTCGTTGCCCCGGCGCTCGGGCGTAACGCCCACCGCGGTGACAATGCCGTCCTCAAGCAGCCAGGCCAGTGCTTCTTCGGCGTAGGCCTGGGCATCCAGCAGCGTCTGCGCGACCAGCGTGCGTCGCGCCAACAGCCACAGGCGCGAGCCGATCTGGTCGCCGGCCACCGAGGGCAGGCAGTCGCCCCACCAGCCCTTGCGGTCGCTGTCGTCCACCGCGTCATCCGGCCCGGCGCGGCGCCAAGTGAACAGGCTGATGGTCACGGAGCGGCGCAACAGTTCCTCGCGGCTCATGCGCTACCTCCGAGCGGCGGCCCGCTCTGGCCACTGCCGGGTTGCACGTCGCCGTGCGGGTGATTGATCTGGCTGATGCCGGCGGCGATCTGATCGCCCTGCGACTCGATACGCCCGGTGCTGGTGATCAGCGGCGTATCGAAGTTCACCGACGCGCTGGCCTTGATGTTCAGGGTCTCGGTTTCAATGTCGAGGATGCGCCCGCGCTTGAAATGAATCCGGTCGCCCTCGTCGGTGTACAGGGCCACCTCGCCCGGCTTCAGGCCCTGCAGGCGAAAGCGCCGGTCCGCCACCACGACCACCACCCCGTGGCTGCGGTCGTTACCGATGAAGGCCGCCAGCGCCTCGGCTCCCGGCAGCGGGCAGGCGGTAAAGCCATAGGGCTCCAAGTGCTCCACGTTATCTTTGACCTCGCCGGCCAACAACCGCATCTGCAGGCTTTGCAGCTTGCTGGCCGAGTTGCCCAAGGCCACCACCCCGCGTGCCAGCATGTTCGCAATGCCGTTTTTCATGGTTTGTAGTCCGCTGGAATGAGGTATTCAAAGTTGTCTGTTTTCTTGCCCTTCTGGACTTTGCGCTTCTCGTAAGCGTCATTCGGCTCCGGCAAAAAGGCCTCGGGCGGGGCCACGATAATTTTGGCCGTGGTGCCCTGCTCGCTCAGCTCATAACTGATTTCACTGATCAGCATGTCGCGGTCCAGACCGATCAAGGGGTCGACCACCCGCACCAGCATGTTGTGCCGCCACAGCGCGTCGTTGCTTTGCCGCCAGCCTTGGATCACGTAGTTGACGGTCAAGGCCTTGCCGACCGCCGTGGCCCGCTCCCACTCGACCCGCTCACGGGCCAGCTTGCTGGTCAGCTGCCCGGATTGCTGAATGATCTTGACCCGCCGGCGGGAGATCCGCGCGTCGGCGATCCGTGCCTCGACCTCGCTGGCCTCCGCGCCAAAACTGACGTCGGACCCGCTGCGCTGACCCTTGCTGATGTATTCGGAAAACACCCCGGAAAAGTCCAGGGCGGCGTCCCCCGACAGCAGGTTCTTGCCCAGCACCAGGGTGTCGACCGCCCGCCCGGCGCTGCCCGGCTTGGCAATCACCAGGCGGCCCTGGCCATCGTCGGTGCTAAACAGCCGCGACAGGGTCAACAAGCGGTCGATGCTTTCAAACGCCGTTTCCCCCGGCTCGATGCTGTGGTCGTCCACGCCCAGGGTCAGCGCCGCGTCATTGACCACCTTGATATCGTATTCAGCGGCAATCGCCGCGATGATCTGTTGCACGTTTTGCCCGCGCCACTGCCCCGGCTGATTGACCGCCGCGCAGTCCACCAGGTCCGCGGTGCGCGAGCGCCCGCTGATGCTCAGGGTGACTTCCTTGTCGTCGTAGCGAATCGGCGTGCTGTCCACATAACCGGTCAACAGCAGCTCCTGGCCAATGCGCACCTCCACCGCTTCGCCCTGGGCAATCCGCACCGGAACCTCCCCGCTGCCCGGCCAGCGCCAGGTGATGCCCAGGCTAAAGTTGCGCGCCTGGCGTTCCAGGCCGGCGCCGATGCTGACGGCTTTCCAACCGCCGTAGTCGTGCCCACCTACGCTCAGGGTGACGTTATTCAGCTGATCCATGGTCAGGCCTTCGCTACTTGCAGATCGGTGGCCGGCACAAAGCCCGGATGACGCACACGGTTACGCTCGACAATTTCCCCGCCGCGCAAGGCATCGCCATACAGCGCATGGGCCAGCACAAGGGCGGACATGGTTTCGGCCGGTGCGTAACGGCGCAGACCCACGCCGCTGCGCGCCACTTCCGTCAAGTGCCGATCCACAGCCTGACGCGCCTCGCTCAGCGTGCCGAAATGATCCGACGGGCTCTCGCCAGCCACCGACCACAACGCCTCGCTGATCGCGTCACGCACGACCAGGACATCCTCGGCGACTGGCACCGCCGTTTCTACCGCGGTACCGGCGGCCACCGTCGGCCCATGTTGCGCGAGTTGCACGTCGAGCGCCGCCGGCGCGCTCACCCCCGGACGGATCGCCACCGGCACCTCCGCCATGTCCAGGAGCAGATCCAGCAGCGCCGCGTCCTGCACCAGGGCAATCACCGCAGCCTGAATCGTCGCCACATCGATGTCTTCGGTGGCCGGCGCCGAGGCCGATAACGCCGCCACCTGCGTCGCCTTGGCGCTACTGCCCTGGAACGAACTGCTGGAGCCGTAGCCGCCGAACGCACGCGACAGGCCGCTAATCCCGGCCAGCAGATTGTCGGCAAACGCCCCCGGCCCATTCCTCAGCGAGGCCACCAGGCCGTTGAGGTCGGTACCCAAGCTGGACGCCGGCTGCAGGAACTTCAAGGCATAGCCCATCGCCCCCGCCAGCGCCGAGCGCAGCGCGCTGGCCCGCTGCCGCGCCAAGTCCACCGGCGCCATCGCCGCGTTGAAGCGGCCCTTGATCGAGGCTAGGAGGCTCGGGGCCTGCCCCGCCAGTTGCCGGCGGGTATTCGGCGACTGCACCGGGAAGGCCAGCATGCCGTCGATAAACTCCAGGCTGAAGCGCACCACGCCCTGCTCGTTACGCGCATGCGACACCTCACACTCGCCAGCGGTGACGGTGAGGCGGCCAAACCACGGGTGCACCAACTCTCCCGAGCCGGCCTTGTCCAGCGCCGTTAGCAGGCGATCGCGCTGCGCCAGGCAATCGTCCCCGGCGACAAACCCGGTGAACTTGTAGTGCCGGGTGCACCGCCCCAGGTCTTCGACAAAGGGTTGATCGCGCTGCGGGAACTCATGCAACTGAGTCCGCCGACCGACAGGTACGCTGTCGGTGTCCACCTGGAACGGCACCCCCCGAAAGGAGGCGCCTTGTTTACGGTCGCGCCATTCACTCATTCCGGCTTACTCCCTGACAGCGAGCGGTAGCCCACTTTCGGCGTGATCGACAGCCCAGGTTGATTGGTCGTCCCCGGATCGACCCGAAAGCCGGCCGGAGCGTTCTCAAAGCGCATCACCAGACCGCCTTCCAACTGCGTGCGGTTATTCGCGTGCCCCGACTGCAGCAAGGCGCCCGGCGCCGGCAGCCCTGGCGGACGCAACAGCTGCCCCGGCGCGAGGCCGGGCTGGGTCAGGCTGCGTTCGCTCTGCAGATTCCTCGCCACGCTCACCGCATTGGCCTGCAGGAACGCCCCGGTGCCGCCACCGGCGCCGGCATTGCGCTGACGTTGTTCCTCGGCATAACTGGCGACTTTGGCGGTCAGGCCGCCCCCGCCATCCTCCACCCCAAACATGCTGAGAATCGGCTGCAGGTACGGTTTGACTCCCTCCCACAGGCCTTTGAAGAAGGTAGTGATCGGCGACCAGTGCTTGACGATCTGGCCCAGCGGAGACCAGTCAAAGACTGTTTTCATGAAGTCCATAAACGGCGTGGCCAGCGCCTTGATCAATTCCCACAAGGCGGTGAAGAACGGCCCAACCGTTTCCCAATTGGCTACGATCAGGCCGGCCGCAGCGGCAATGGCCACGGCGATGATGCCCACCGGTGTTGCGGCAAATGCGACACCCAGGATCCGGGTGGCCACGGTGGCCGCGAACACGGCAATGCGCAGTGCGGTGAAGGCACCGGCCGCCATGGCGATGCCTTTGACCAACTGCGGGTTGTGCTGAATCAAGTCCGCGATTCCGGACATCATCGGCCGCAGGCCGTCGACCACCGCATTAATTCCCGGCAACAAGGCACTGCCGACGGCCCGCGCCACACTGGCCACGGCATTGCGCAACAGTTGCAAGTTGTTGGCGGTGGTCGCCGCGCGAGAGGCGTACTCGTTTTCCATTGAGCCGCTGTATTTCTGCGCATCCGCGACCTTTTGCAAGTTGCCTTTGAGCAGATCCAGGTTGGTCAACAGCGGCGCAATCGCGGTGATCGACTCGGTGCCAAACAGTTCCGAGAGCAACCCCGCCTGCTTGTCCTTGTCGACGCGTTTGATGCGGTCGAGGATGTCCAGCACCGCCCCCTGCGCATCGGTTTGCATGGCCTTGGCCAACGTCTTGGAATCCAGGCGCAAGGCCTTAAAGGCCAGTGCTTGGTCCTTGGTCGCCGCCGAGCCCTTGGTCATGGCCAGCATGAAGTTCTTGATGCCGGTGGCCGCTACGTCCTGCTCCACCCCGACGCCCGCCATGGTCGCGCCGAGCGCAGCGATCTGCCCGGAGGCAAGACCGGCAATTTCGCCCAGCGGGCCGATGCGGGTGACGATGTCGGAAATCTGCTTGGTGTTGGCCGGGCCGGTGTTGCCCAGGTAGTTGATCTTGTCCGCGAGCGTTTCTACATCGCCCTGGGTCAGTTTGAACGAGGTGCGCCACTTCGCCATCATGTCACCCGACTCATCGGCTGTCTGGTCGAAGGCAATGCCCATCTTCACCGCCGCTTCAGCAAAGCCCAGCAGTTCCTCACGGGCAATGCCCGACTGACCACCAGCCGCGACGATCTTGGCGATATCATTGGCGGCCATGGGCAGACGCTCGGACAGCTTGCCAATGTCGTCACCCATCTGTTTAAACTGCACCGGGGTGTCGAAGTTGACCACCTTCTTCACGTCCGCCATGGCCGTCTCAAACTGAATCGCCGCCGCCGCGCCGGCAATAAACGGGGCGGCCAAAGCCCCCCCGGTCACGATGTCGCTAAAGCCAATCTTGCCTAGCCCCGTACGCTCCAGCCCCTTGCGAAAGCCGGCGACGTTTTTGCGGATACCGGCCAGGGTCGGCGACAGCTTGTCCACACCGGTGATCAGTGCCTTGAGTTGAAACTTGTCGGCCATACCCTACCCCTGCGGAATTTGATTAATGCGCTGGGCGTTCGCCAACGACTCGGCAAACGTATCCAGTGGCAGCGCCATCATCTGCTCGGGCCCGACCTTCCAGAAGAAAGCCAGGTCGTACACCACGGCAATCAGGCCTTCGACGTCTTCGATGCCGCAGTCATGAAAAAACCCGTCACAGCCCAGCCCAGGTTGTTCAAGTCGTAGAGGTCCAGCTGGTTCACCGACGGCGACGGAATTCCTGCACAGACCGCGATGTATTTGGCCGCCACCTCCATGTCGAGGGTGACCTCCTCGTTTTTGTCGATCTTGTACGGCAGCGCCTTGATCGCACGCACCTCGGCCACCGTCGGCCGGCGCAAAGTGACTTCCAGCACTTCCTGGTCATGCGCCTGAATCGGCGCTGCCAGTTGATAAGGCTTCGCTTCCTTCACTTGGCCTTCTTCCAATTCGCTCATTGAAAACCTCCTTTGTTGCCGTCCCATTGAATGTCGATGGTGCCGTCATCGCCCTTGGCGGTCGGCTCATCCACCACATACGCGCCCGATAACACGTAGACGCGGCCGTTCTTGAACTCGACGGTGATCGTCGCATCGGTGTCGGCCATGATTTCTTTGATCGGCAGATCCGGCGCATCGACAATGGTGGCCTTCACAAACGGCACCAGGTCTTCTTCCTTGAAAAAGCCCGGCGCCACCGACTCACGTTTTTTGTCACCCAGCAGCACTTCCACGCCGCCGGTGACGGTGAACTGAACGCCGTTTGCCTTGATGTAAACGGTGCCCGCAACTTTCTGGCCCATGGCCTCTCTCCTACAAAAAAGCCCGCACGTGGCGGGCTAAAGACCTTGGATGGATCACACCGCGTACTGCAGACGGAACTGGTACTGCAGCGCGAAGATCCGCAGCTGATTGACCAGGTCTGGCGGATACAACACGTTGAGCCGGTTCGGGTTGGTGGCCGAGCGCTCCACGATCAAATTGGCTGCGAAGGCCTCGGCGTTCTCGACAATGCCCAACTGCTCCAGCGCGTAGTAGCCAGCGATCATTTCCGCGCGAATCACGTTCGGCGTGACTATGGACTGGCCGGCGCCGAAGCGCGTGCCGTCATTGGCCAGCTTGTGCCGGCCGTATTTGCTGGTGACCCGCGACTTCAGGTAACCGATGACAAACGCCGACTGGTGCAGCGTCTCGCTGTCCAGGTACGAATCATCGGCCTGGCCGAAGGCGTTGAACTGGTAGCTGGTGATTGCCCGCTCGATGCGCTGCGCGCCGCCGGCGAAGTAGGCAGTGGCAATGCCGCGATTCAACAACGACTGGCGCTCCGTCAGGGTGAAACGCGCACCAGCCGGGGCCGGGGTGATGCCTGCCAGTTCGCCGGTTTGCGTTGGCCGCGCCGGGTCCGCCGAGATGAACACTGCGGTGCGCGCCGCATAGGCCGCAGCCACGTTCCACACAGGATCAGGGCAGGCCGCCTCAAAGCCGTGAATCGTTGCGTGCTGATCATTGCGCGTCGCGCTCAAGGCGACCAATTCGCCGAGGGTGCCGCGCTGCGCTGTGTAGACATGCCCATAAAGCTGCTTAGCCCAGCTCCAGCGCCCACTGGAGTCATCCATGAACGCCTTCCAGGCATCCAACGAGGTAGCATCGGCCCACGGCGCACAGATGAACTCAAACGGCTCATCGCCGAGGCTGGCCAAGGCCACCGCGACGTCAGGCGTGCCCACCCCGCCAATCATCGGCGCGACGACTGCGGTCAGGCCGGCCGGCGTGGCTTCGCCGCTGTTACGGCCCAGGCGATTAAGCTGCAACGCCAGATCGTTACCGCTCAGACCCGACCATTTGCAGGTTAGCGTCACCACACCGGCCGCCGCCACCGCCGTCACCGCCAGTCCGGCGGCATTCACCGCCGCCGCCAACACCGAGGCTGCCGCAGTCGGGGTGGCACCCTTGGTCACGGTCGCGCGTACCCGGGTGCCTCCGATGTACAGATTCAGCTCTCCACCGGCGGTGGCCGAACCGGTAATGGTCACGCTGCCGGCCGCCTTGGTACCGGTGGCCTTGATCGGCAGGCACCAGACCTCGCCGGCCGGATCGCTACGGCGCCAGGTGTCATACATCTGCGCAAGCATCGAACCATTGCCGCCGATGCTCTTGGCCAAGCCCAGGCTCGACACCAGAGTCAGTTGGCCAATTTCCGCGGCGGTAGAGTCGTCATTGACCTGCGCCACGATCAACCGCGGCATGCTCGAACCGCCGCTGTTGGCTTGCGAATTGTCGACCTCGGCGTAGAACAGCGGCACGCGTAGATCGCTGGGGATGGAATTAAAGCTGATGGTCATTCTTCAGCGCTCCCAGTGGCGGCCGGAGCCGGAAGGTTTGGGGTGGCCTTGGCCTTTTTCGGCGCGTCGTGGGTGACGTCTTGATCCTGGAGGCGGCGCAGCCAATACGCGTCACGCGGGACATCTCGTCCCTCCGCGGGCAAGTTGCCGCCGGCTTCAGGGTCGGGCACCACTCGGCCCGCGGCCGGGTACACAGTCATGCGGCTCATGGAGAGTCCTCAGTAAGTTGCGGTAGTTCAACGGAGAATGTCGCCTCGACTCGACCATCGGGGCCAGGGCGCTGCAGGTTGGGGTCAGCCGGGTCGATAAAGTCCACGTTGACATCGACACCTGTAAAACCGGGCAGACCATCGAGCTCGAATTCTTGCCAGGTTTCGGCAGGCTCATCGTCACGATTGCGACCAAGCTGGAACCCGGAAAAGAACGTGAACTGGTAAACCACTCGGGCACGACTGATATGCAGAAGCGCGCCCTTACCATATTCAATGGGGTCGTACTCAGCGGAAGGTATCCAGCCAACCAGAGCCCGCCAGAGCTCGGCGCGGAGATCGTGCAAAATGTCGTTGTCCGCCTGCCCCCGCTCGTCAGAGGCTTCCAGAACAATCACCACATTGAATTGATCAGTGATTTCCTGGATCACCATGTTCTGCGCTTTGCTCGAGCTCGCAGCGTCAGCAGTTGCAATGACGTAAGCAGCAGGGAGAGCCAGGTGGGCACTTTCGACGACTGCATCCCAGTCGATGCCGCCGCAAACTCGGCCGGCAAAAGACGGGCACGTCACTCGCAAGTGAGCAACGATCGGGTTCAGTTTCATAGAGGTGTCCGGAGGGGTCAGCGATCAACGCAGGGCAGCGGCAAACGCAGCAGAAAGAATCGATTGAACTTGCGATGATGAATCCTGCAAAGCATCGGCCATGTAGTTATCGCGAGGCTTGATTCGCCACGCACCGGCGGCACGCTCAGCGAGCGCGGCAGCCCTTGCGCCAATGGCGCGGCGGTTCGATTTGCCCTTCCCCTTACCGGGTGCGAGCTTTCCGAGCTTGCGACCCTTCTTCACCCCATAGTGAAGGTAAGCCGGGTAAAACTCTTCCATAGCAGAAGTTTTGGTCGGGGAGATACGGACAAGGAAACCCGAGCGGGAAACCTTAAAACTTACCGATTCAACCGTGGCGCCCGTTCGATTTACCGGATAGCCGTCCTGGCCTTTGCCCAGCGCAAGATTCATCTGTGCTCGCTGGGTGATCAGCAGACCAACTTTGCGCATCCCGGCGCGAATCATTCGCTTGTCGAAGGCGTCTCGTTCAAAGCTGTCGAAACCCTCAACGTGTAGATAACCGTCAATCGAAGCGGAGTTAGCCATAGATGTCGCCTCCGCTCTTGAGTTGGCCTAACTCCTCAACTTCAAGGACTGTAAATCTGTGCGCCCCATTCAAGTCGGCGATGCGTTTCACTCGGTACAATGTCTCACCGTGAACGATTTCATGAGCATCGGTGATACCAGGGTGGTAGCGCAGCGTGATGCGATGAGTGAGCTTGTTGTCTGTCTGAACTCCATGGGCGTATATCGCGGTCCCGACAGGCTCTATCTTCGCCCAGCGTTTTCTAGGCTCAGAAAACACCGGTTCCAGGCCCATATCCGAAGCTGGGACATCGGATCTGAGTCGAAGGGTGATACGCCTGTTGAGCTCGCCGGTATGCGGTTCACGAAGCTGGTTTGCGCCACGAGCCATTAGATCCCCCACCCTATCCGATACGGCGTCAGCAGTGACCGCGAACCGGCAGGCATGCTGCTGAACTCGTCCCCCACCAACTCGTCTTCGCGATTACTGTAAAGGTCTCCCAAAATCAGCAAGCACGCTGCTCGAATGGAAGGATTGATCAAGATCGGTTTCAAACCGGCAGATCCGTTGAGGACAGCGGCGTCCAATGCAGCCGCATTTGCATAGAACCGGCGATTGAGAAACTGCGCCGCGCTGTCTTCGGCCGCCGCCAAAAGCAACTCCACATGCGCTCGATCATCTTCCTCCGCCCGCAAATGCTGAATTGCTTCGTCGGTCGATATGGCGTTCATATCAGGCCTTTGGATCTGTATCAGTCGCGAGGCCAGCAGCGATCAGCGAGGTCGCGTCATGCTTCGACGAAAGATAACCGGCACCACCCCGGCGGCGGATTTCTTTGCCGTCCAGGTAGCTTCGCAGCGGGTAAATCATGATCGAGTTGTCAGTAACCGCTCCGCCCGCGGGAGACGTGTCCACAGACGTATCAGTGGCATTGTCATTTTCCACAGGCGAGCTTGGAGTATTACGCGCCATATCGATATCTCCTAAACGAGCAAGGCCACCAAGCGGTGGCCTTTTTATCGGGGATTAAGCGGCAGTCAGGTCGCCGGTAACGAACGCTTCAGGTCGGTACACGGTGAACGCCAAGCGTTCTTCTGCACGGATGGTGACCATGTTGTTTTCGAAGTCCTTGTCGTTCTCGGTCGAGATGAGCACCTCGATGCCCATACGGTCGAAGATCTGCGCGGCAAGGCTGAAGGCGCCGACCAGGAACTGGTCTTGGACAATGGCCTGGGTTTCAACCACCGGCAGGTTCCATAGGCGAGGCGCGGTACCGTCCTGAGGCTTGCCGATGATGTAACGACCTTCGCCGTCCTTCAGGAGCTCGATCGCTGCCCAATCGATAGGGTTAAGGACCACGCCGGTCGATGGGAACTCAGCCAAGGTCGCCTGCAGTAGTGCCAGGCGAATGCGGTCGATGCGCTGCTCGGCGGCCACGGTGATTCCGGCCGGTGCAGCGTACGTTTGAGCTTGAGGAATGATGCCTTTGAGGTTGTTGCCGGTACCGTTGCCATACAGCAGTTGGGCTTCTTCGGCCAGCAGCAGCCCGTAACGCGCACGTGCGTCAATGTAGCTTTGCAGTGCGGCGGCATCATCCAGAATCTGGCGGCTACCTTTGAACAGGTGAGCAATGGTGCGAACGTTGGCGTTATCCAGCGCGAAAGTCAGATCGCTGTATGGCTTGGCCAAGCCTTCGCCGACGATCGCGGCGTTGTTGGTAAAGCCGGTCTCTCGGACGTATTCAACAGCGTTGCTGCCAGTGGTACCCGGCGCGACCAAGTCGCGAATAGTCAGGCGGCGCTGAGGGGCATTAATCACGCCGACGCGGTCAGGGGCGACCAGGGCGCCGCCGGTGGCGGTGGTGATGGCGGCGCGCGGAACCTCGACTCGACGCGAGCCGCGAAACGAACTGGTCACGCCCTCTTCGGTCATCTTGGCGGCCACCAGGTGACCAGCAGACTGCTGCACTTCTGGCTCATGCAGCTTGCCAGCATTGACCAGCTTCTGCTCCGCCTCCTGCACACGGGCTTGCAGCTCGCCTTGCTTGAGCAGCAGCTCATCAACCTTGCCACGGGTTTCCGCCTGCATCTCACCGGAAGCTTTGATTTCCTTCTCGGTGCGCTCGGCATAGGTTTTGATTTGATCGCCAACCGCTTTTAGGTCGGCCTGGGTTTGCTTCTGGGAGGCTTCGATTTGAGCGTAATCCGGAGCTGGCATTTTTTGGTCCTTTCAGAAATGAAAAAACCGCCACAGGGGCGGTAGGTAATCGAGTGCGGTTACAGCCGCTCAGCGGCTCGGGAACAAACTTCGAAGCGCTGACGCCTGGTTTGCGGTTTCTTCAAACGCGGATACATCAAGGGCAGCGCTGGGCATGCCCGGCACGACAGCGCGAAGCGTGTCGCCGCCAGCAGTGCTAGACGTGCTGGTCTTGATTTCGGAAATGAGTTTTCGCCGTTCGCTGCGAGGCATGCCGGACTTCGCCAGTGCGGCGTCGAGCTTACGCGCTGAGTGGGCCTGCGCCCCCGTTTCGCTTGGCGCTTGCTCAACCTCGGTTGCGGAAATAAGACCCGTAGCGAACCCCTTCTCGACGGCATTAGATCCGTTCATGTAGGTCTCGGCGTCGAGCATTTTCTCTACCGCAGCTTCCTTTTGCCCGCTGGTGTCTGCGTACAAGCTGATCATGGCGCGATCGAACTCCTCCATGGTATCGGCCAGCTCTCGGATGGCGTGCCGGTTGCCAGCGAAGTACGTCCAGCAGTTGTGGATCATCAGGAACGCGGTCTTGGCAACTTCACGTTTGGCGCCTGCCATGGCGATAACGGATGCCGCCGAAGCGGCCAGGCCAAGCACCTTGATGGTGACCTCTTGCGAATGCTCGATCAGGCGGTTGTAAATCGCGATGCCTTCGAACATGTCGCCACCTGGCGAGTTGATGTAAACGGTGACCGGCTTATCACCAATGGCCCGCAGCGCTGCGTCGACGCGTTTGAGAGTGACGCCCTCGCCGTACCAGTCCTCACCAATAATGCCGTACATGGTAATGGTGTCTGTACCGGCCTCCAGGGCCGCGCGCAGATCCGGGTTCCATAGATCGAGCGCGCGCGGGCTCAGCTCGCAGTTGAAACTGCGAGCATTGATATTCAGTGCCATGGTTACTCCTTATGGCCGAGCCAGCTTTTCAAGGCTGTCTGCGCGGCCTGGCCATCGGTGGATTCGCCCAGCTTGTCGATGGGGGTCAAGTTTGTTTGAACCGTTAGCACGCCTGCATTGCCGCCGTGCCGGGGGAGGTTCTCTTTTTCCCTGCACTCGTCACGAGTCATGATGCCGTTCTGGGTCATCTGGCTATACCAGGCTGAGCGCCCGGCAGTGTCGGCTTTCAGGAATGCCTCAAGCGAAAATTCAGCGTAGTACGAAACGCGATCTGCCGGAGTCAACAATCGCTTGTTAACGCACTGCTGAATCTGATTGGTAATCGAACTGATGCTAAAGGTCAGGAAGGCAATCATCTGCTGCTCGAGCCCGGTACCCCAGTTACTGCCCGCATCCGTTTTTCCAACCATCCATGGCGGAACGCCGAACCAGCGGCACACCTCTTCAACACTGTACCCCCTGGACTCGAGCAGCTGAGCATCCACGGGGTTAATCCCAATGGATTCTGGCGTGATTCCCTGCTCAAGCACTGGCGATCGCCCAGCATTCAAAGCCCCCGACACCTGCTTTACATAGTCGCGAAACTCTTCTCGCTGCTCTGGCTTGAGCACGCGATCAACCTTAAATGCCACCGCGGGAAGCAACCCGTTCTTGAACGTTCCATTCGCGGCATCATCCGCGGACATTGCAGCGCCGAAAACATCAGCGCCGTAGCGGATGGCTGAAAGACCAACACACCCGTCCAGGCTAAACGCCGGGATATGCAACATGTCTGAACGCTGGATCTGGCGCCTGGCACCTTTTTTCGGGCGGTACCAGTAAGTGATCCTGCCATCCGCATCCAATTCCAAATCGACACGGCTCGGTAGCAGGAAATCTAAGGCGACAACTCGGTTACCAATACGCAAGATTTCCGCAAATGCATTTCCGCGCAGAAGCATGGCGGCAACCATCGCCTGCCAGAATTGAAACGCCGTCATGTCCTCGTTGGGGCTTGTATGTACGATGTCGTAGAGGCCAAAGTCCCGGGCATCCTTGCGTCCACCGTCAGCTTCGCGTCGATACACACCCATCGGTAGGCCGGCCACCGACGTCGAGATGATCCTGACGCAGGACCAAACCGCCGAGAGCTGCATAGCGTTGTCGACCGTAACGTTCTTGCCCGAGCTGGATTCGCCACCGAGGAACTGCCCCCAAAAGCCGCCGTCGCCCAAGCCGATCTGCCGACCGATCCATTCGTTCAGGGTGTGCCCCAGCGACGCGCTCGGCTTGCGGGCCGCGCGGCCCAGCACGGCCGATAATGATTTAGTCACTGATCAGCCCCTTACGCACAAATCCAGCGATCAGAAGTAACGCAACGCCTCCGGCGATTAGCGCCCAGCCCAAGCCTTGCAGAACGTAAACGCCTGCAACGGCCGAACCGAACCCGCACAGCGCGAGCAGAATGAATACGTGCAATGGGTTCATACGATGATCGGGTTCCTAATGGCGGCCATGAAGTCATCGTTACCCCGGCCTTCGGGGTTCAGAGAAATCAAGGTCACCGCGTTGAATAGAGCCATCAAGGGATCGATCTTGGCCGAGCCACTGGCTTGCTTGGTGATCAGGATTGAGTTCGCGCGCGGCTCGACTTTCGCATTGCTGACACACCAGGCCATCATGGGTTGGCCACCGTGCTTCATCCCGCCTTCGGCGAGCTTGCGTTCCGCCGTCTTGATCGCCCCGCCGAGCTTCCAGCCCTGGCTGATGGCAACAATTTTTTCCGGGGGAATTTCGCGCTCAATCATCGCGTCATAGATCGCACCAATACCCACAGGGTCGACCCCGACCTTGTCCAGCAAGCCCGACTCTTCCACCTGTTCAACCAGGTCAGCCACCTCAAGCACGTCATCGCCGATTCGCTTTGACAGGGTCAGGTCGCCGTCTTTCTCAAAATCGTGAAAACGAGGGGCTTCTGCCTTTCTTCGCTCCAGCACCGAGGGATGCGCCCAGGCGTGAGTCCAAACCAGCCAGTCACGGGTTCGTTTGTCCCGGCCCACCGCGGCAAAGCCCAGCAAGTCGTCCAGGCCACCACCATCGATCCCGATGTCGATGACGTCGCATCGGGCAATTACATCATCGAGGGTGAGCTTCTTTTCCGCTGCGCCGACCCAGTAATCAGCGCCTGCCCACCGATCGGAGCGCAACGCGAGTCCGATCTCGACGTTGAGATGCTTGGACATAAAGCCCAGTATTTCAGCCTCACCGGCCTCCTCCGCCTTTTTCATTTCACGGATCAGGAATTTCTCGCTAACCGAGTACCCCATGTTCGGGTTGGTGATGTAGAAATTCTCGGACTTTCGGTGATCATCAGCCTCAAGGATCTTTTGCGGAAACTCGTAGATCACCGGCAGGAAGTTCGGATCGACAATCGTGCCGTCACGCACGCCCCGGGCGTACTGGAGCTTTTCGCGAAACACGCCCGCCGGGGGCTGGTCAGACTGTGTCGTGAGATAGATCACGAACCCTTCGGGCCTAGACGCGAGCCCACCGGTGGCTTCACGCAGCATGTTGGCCGCGTGCGGGTTCTTGCCGAACAAGTGAAGCTCGTCGACCAGGACGACAGCGGCCTTCTTCCCACCGACAGTGTTTTGATCAGCGGCTACTACCTTAAGCGTGGCGCCGGACTCGCGGTGCGTGATCGTCCGAACGTGATCCTGCACATGCAGCAGTGCCGACAGCTCTTCGTCATGTTTGACCATGTCGCGGGCCGGCGCGTAGGCGTTGTTCGCCACCTCGATCGTCGGCGCCAAGATGATGAACTCGGCTGACTGGCGCCAGTTCCGGATCAGCACCGTGAGCATGATCGCAGCAGCGATGGTGCTCTTTGCGTTCTTCTTGCTGATAAGGAGAAAGAACTCCTGAATCAGCCGCTCGCCGGTATTGGAGTTGTAGGCACCGAAAATAGCGCCGGCCAGGTCACTGATCCACGGCGCACAGGATTCGCCAATCAGCGGGCTACCCGGTGCGTCGACAATCCGCAGGTCATTCAGGACCTGCATGCACGCAGCCGCCTCATCTGGAAACAGAGGCGGAAACGGAACCAGCGATTGTCGATGGATGATTCGCGATTCCCAGTCTGGGCACGCTGTGTCCCAGGTGGGTTCGTTCACTTATTTCACCGATCGCAAATGAGGGGGTGGAGGTGCAGCGCCGAACTTGCCTTTGGCAGCCTTCTTCGCGGCATCTTCCTTTTCTTCTTTTTTGCCGCCTTCACCTTTACGCGGATGAATGAACGGCATGAGCGCTTTCGCTGCGTCGACCCGAAGCTTCGCGTCCGCGTCGTAGTCGTTCATGGTCGCGATCAAGAATGCTTTTGGATCGGTGAATGTCATCGCCTTGGAAAAGTCGAAGGAGGATTCGGCATCACCCCGGGCTAGGTCCTCGGCCGGCGGTTTTTCATTGACCGGCTTGGGGCCGGCTTTAACATTTTTGTTAATGGGTGAAGAGGCCAATGCGGCGAGAACGTTCGGGTGTTTGGCCAATCGTGAACCGGCCACCGAAGCGCTGGAGGCCGCATATCCTGCGGCTATCGCTGCGTCTTTGTTGGACGCACCTCTCCTCACAGCGTCGACAAAAGCACGCTGCTTGGTTGTTAACGCCATTAACAAAAAACCTGTGTGGGGGAAAAAATCTGTCCGTGCGGGGGCGAGTGGTGGCCGAGGCTAAACCTCCCACGGTTTTGACCCGCCCCCTCCCTCGGGGGTGGGGCACTGGCGTGCCGCAAGCGAAATCGACAACGATTCTCAATTGCAGGAAAGGCGTCGCAACTTCACGCTCGCCCTGCTCCAGCGGCAGCCTCGGCGGCAGTCTTCAGCTTGTGGCACGGGATGCAGAGCGCCTGGAGGTTCTCTTCATCGTCCGACCCACCGCGAGCGCGGTTCACGATGTGATCCACCTCCAGCTGTAGCGTTACCAAGCCACAAGCCCGACATGTGTACTCATCACGCAAAAGAACTGCGGCGCGCTTACGGCGCCAAGGACGCCCTCCTCGCCCTGCCCCCCAGCCTGCTTCACCCTCCGGTCCAACTGGCAGGGCGAAGGACCTGCCTTCGAGTTGTTTCATGCGAGGCGGGAGTGTTTTGAGTCGAGGCATGCATGACTGACCTTTGGCGACAATTTTCTGATTCGCGCAACGTGTCGCGACGAATGCTTTGATCGATCTTCCAGCTTTACGAAATTCCCATTCATCCACCTTCCTTGATAAATGCACATCAGGGATTAAGGTGTATGGATGACCAACAGGGGGCCAGATGATGGGGGAAGTATTTATCGTGCAAAAACGACCCGCCCACGGAGTTTCGAACGGTTTCTACTACCGAATCGTCGACATTCGTACAGGGGAGGCAGTGAATCGAAATTTCTTACAGGCTGAACAGGCAGACAGCCATTGCCGTCAACTGAATGGAGTGCTTTCTCACCCCATCACAGCCGACTCTCCTGTGGTCTTCCTAAGGCCTGATTGGTAATTGGTTTCAACTGTCACTTCACCAGCTTCGGCTGTAGGACCACGCGGGCGATCATCACCAGCAGACCCAGTACGCCGTAGGCCACCGGTGGCAGCACAGCCTGAAGTTGCGGCATCAGCTGCTCAGCCACGCCCAGCACTGTGATAGCGCCGCCCGCCTGAACACTGGTCATGCTCAGCGCTTGTTTCCAGTTGTCGATCAGTTGCATGGATCACTCCTGCCGTTTGGGCAATTTGAAGTCGGTGAATCGGTCAGCCAAGGCTGCAACCTTCTTCACGCCGAGCGTGCCGATGCAGGCGCCAACGGCAGCTGCAAGGCTCGATGGGAGGTTGAAATATTCAAGCAGCGGGAATGCTCCGGCTGTGATCGCACCACACAGGCAGGATTCCAGCAGGGCCTGACGTCGCCCCCCGCCGCCGTAGATGACGCGGAGGAAGGCAATCCAGCACGACAGCGCCGCGGCATAGAACATCGGGGCATGCTGGCTAAGCCAGGCCATGACGATGAGCCATGTTTCTGGGTTCTTCTCTGGCATATGTGGCATCCAGCGTCCTCCCTTGCGGGGAGCGATATAGGTTCGGCCCCAACATCACTCCCAGCTCGGAGCGATGGGTGTGGTGGAGCCGAAAACGAAAAAGCCCCGGCAAATGCCAGGGCTTCGGTATTTCTTGATGTCTTAAGCGCGTGCTTCGCACCCGGGACGAGATGTGTCGATGACCAAGTCGCCTTCAACGCGGAAGCCAATCATCCCGACCAAGAAGGAATGGTTCAACTGGCTCATGACCACATCCGTCAGGCCTACTGCGCAGGTGTCTTGCTGGATGGCGTTATCCATTGCTGTCTTCATGTTTGGGATCCCCGTTGGGAAGATAATCACTGGGTAATTATCCTCTCCAGTGACGCGCTTGCCCTTTACAAATTTCGAGGCATTGATGTTGTAGTTCTTCGTGCTCGCGACGGTCATGTCAGCAACACGAATAGTACAGCCCGAGGTTGCAACAGCAGCAAGAAGTAGGGCGATAGCGGCTTTTTTCATGGGTCCCTCCTAAAATTAGGGCGGGAATATATCAATTGGCCACTACCAAGGACAGGAGTTTCCAACAAAAAAACCCAGCGATTGGCTGGGCTTTTTTTGTCGTCTCTCATAACGCGCAAGATCGACATGATGGGGCTAATTTATGATCATTCCGCCACTACGTCAAGCGGCGTCGATGAAGATTTCTTCCCGATCGAATATCTCAGTCGCATGGATTACTGCAGCCTCCTCCAACGACTCAAGACGCTTTGCGATGCCGGTCTTCCAGCGTCGGCGCGTCGACTCTGGCTTGCCTTCAATGTCCCAGGTGTTCATGTCGTAGAACTCAGCCGGAAGCACGATCATGTCAGTGGAGCGCTTGCCAGACTGGACACCCTTGAGTCTCGGGATGGCCCACGCTGTGAGCGCCTTATAGATGAACAACTGCGGCGCGGGAGAAACCATCCGAGTCACCAGGCGGCCGATGGCTGCGACCTTGTTGGCCTTGTGTGTCGAGTACTTGGCGACCAATACATCCCACTGCGCTGGGTCAAGCTGACGATGCAGGAGCGCATAGAGGCAGCACTCGTAATCGAACTTGTCGCGCACTGACAGCGAACTGCCGGTACCGCCTGAGCGCAGATCAGCATCGATGAGTTTTTGCCAGGACTGCTTCGTACTGTTGTCGATGTTGTCGGCAGCCAGCACCCGCACCAGTGTGCCCATCACGTCTTTATAGATGCCCATGACTCAATCCCCCCGGAAAGTCGTGCGGCCAGCGCCGCGCGTATTGTCTTGCTGGTAGTGCTTGGCTTCAGCGCTGGGCGCCGAGCAGTCGAGCTTCTTCATTTGTGCTGTCAGGCTGCGTACCTTCAGGCCGAGCTGAACCACCAGGTCATGTATCAGTAACGGCTCCAGCGTCTCGGCACGGACGAACCCGGACGAGTGACAGCCGATGCATTCGAGTTGGTGGAAGACACCCTGGATCAAGCCGGCGCCATGGCATGAGGGGCAATCAGTCATCGGGATCAGGCAGCGCACAAAGGCGGGGCCATGCTGCTTTTTCATCGTTTTTAAACCTCGCCTTTTATGGATTCGTGATTGGGCTAGAGGCCGCGCCATTCAAGGCCTCGACGGCATTCTGCGAATTTCCGTTTCTAGTCTTGGTCGAGCGGTGAATCAGGTCGAAGCCCTTCCCGTCTAACCATTCGTGCCACTTGTTCAACGCATCGCGCTTCAGCTGTTCGGCGGACGTGTGGATGTAGGTCTGCACGTTGCGGGTCATCGTGTGGTTCACCAGCATCTCGCCAATCAGGAAGTCGACACCAAGGTCTGTCCAGCCGGTACGGGCCACCTTGCGCAGGTCGTGGCTGGTCCACTCGCCTTTGCCCAGGCGGGTGAACACGGCACACGCCTGGCTGTCGCTGATCGGCCCACGGCTGCGCGCTGGGAACAGGTAGGCGCCCTTGTACCCTTTGGCCGACTGCCAATCCCGGTACCGCTCGAGCAGCGCGCAGACCTGGTGGGTGATCGGCAACCGATGCTCGCAACGGGTCTTGGTGTTCTCGGCCGGGATGAACCACTCGCCCTGCTCACCCAGGGTCAGGTGTACCCACCGGGCCATGCGAGTTTCCCCGACGCGGGTGCCATGGCAGAGCATCATCAGAGCCAGCATGCAGTCTTGCGGGTGCTGATCGAAACCGTCGGCCAGTTGCTCGATGACTTCCTCCAGCTGCACTGCGCGCAAGCGGGACGGCTTCGGCAAGATGCGGGCTTTGGTGAAATCGGTGAACTTGAACCCGGCGATGGGATTCTTGGCGATCAGGCGCAGCTTCTCGGCCTGGCGAAAGGCGACCACCAGCACGCCCCACATCAGCCGGACATAGGACAGTGACATTTCGGCTTGCATCGGCCACATTACCTGCTTGTCCAGGGATGACCGGTCGACTTCGTCTACCAGCAGATCACAGAGGCGTGGCTTGAGGTGGCAGGTGATGATCGAGGTATTGGTGGCCCGGCGCTTGGCCGACAGGCTCCGCTCAGTCGACTGACGGACCATGAACCAGTCCAGCAGCTGGCCGACCGTCTGCAATGTGCCGGCGGCGGCAGAAGCTTTCGGATCGGCCGCCAGGCGCTCACGAATCTTCGGCAGCGCACTGATCAGTCCTTTCGCCGGCAGCTCCGGGAAGCCGGCGATCTTCTCCCATTTCTTGCCGACTACCAGGTGCCACGACCCGCGCTGGCGGTTTTGGTGAAACCGGAAATACACGCCCGGGTACCGCGCGTCGCGCATGTCCCGCACGCGCAGGTTATCGGCCTGCCGGCGGATCTCGGCGTCCGAAAAGGTGGTCAGCATCGTCTCGCTCATGCGGCCACCACGGTCGGCGCGAGGCGCAAGTAGGCACGGATCTGCTCCATCGCGTCGAAGTGGCCGCGGCACACCGCCGCCAGATAGCCCTGAGTATTGAGCTTGCGAATGCGCTCGTGCTGGCTGTCCGAGATCGCGGCATCGTACGGCGGGGTGGCCTTGAATTCGATGTACAGGCCAAAGAACCCGCCGCGGGCCATCGGCAGGACCAGGTCAGGGATTCCGGCTTTCACACCCTGGGCCTTCAACTTCGCGGCGACCGCCTTGACGCGATGCCCGCCGTTGGGGACATGAAAGATCAGGTCAGCGACTTCCGGCATGCGGGCGCGCAGCTCAGGCATCAAAGCCGCTTGCTCCAGCCCCTCACGATCGACTGATTTTGCGCGGGTGGCCGGGGCTTTGAACAACTTCATGGCTACCGGCTTCATTTACGGTCACCACGCGCTTTCCGGTACCGGTCATTTAGGCAGCGGCACACTTCGTAGAGCGCCCAACTGGCGAGGATCATCAGGACGAGCAAAGTCATTGGGTCAATCATGCAGCCCCCTTTACGGTCAGTATTCCGGCCCGAATCAGGGCCTCATGCGTTTCGGCGATGGCGCGTGGCATGTCCTGCCAATCAACGTCGCCGGCGCCACGGCCATCGATCACGTCATGGCAGGCGTTGCACGCGTACACCGCGACGGTATCGAAACCCTTCATGCCCATGCCCTTCTGCCCGCACGGCAGATGCGCGAGCACGGTGGTGGCCGGGTTGAAATTGCAGATGCCCGTCAGGCGCACAGTGCATTCCTGGCCGTTGGCTGAGGCGCGGAGTTTCTTCGAGGTCACGCGCATACCCGCTCCCCTGTTGTGATATCGATAACTTCGCAGGTGGATGGCCACATCGACTGGCCAAACCGCAGAGCTGCTGCCGAGTCTGCGAACAACGCCACGGCGCGATCAGGCTGGTAGCCCAGGTCCCACTTGTAGCCGCAGCTGTGCACGGCAAAGCGGTACTCGGCTGGGTCAGTGGGCGCGAGATACGGGTTAGGCATGATGATCGCCTCCCACGGCACGCGGCGAGGGCGTCAACCCGAAGCGGCGCAGGAGCTGCTCCCGGGCGGACTTCCCGTCAGCGGGAATGCCCATCCGCGACACCTGGGCCTGCGCAACTCGTTCGGTCAGCTCAGAGGCCAACTCGACTTGGGACTTGCGACCATCGTGTCCGATACCAACGGCGATCTCTTCCAGCGGAAGCCCCTTCACCAGCCTGCGAATCGTGATGTCGTAAGCCCGATCGAAAACCTTGCTGGCTATCTCGGGAATCTGATCGCAAAGGTTGTGGATCTCACATTGGAGCGCGGCATGCCGTACGGCCGGATGAGACCAGGTGCGCTCGCCAAACCGGCTCGGGTGCGAATTATCCAGGGCTTCGCGGAAGGCCTTTTCGTGCGAAGGAATACCCAGCATTTCAGCGGTGGGCTGGCACCACTTGATGAACTTTCCGACGCTGGGCGCGAAGTCACCGCCGAGGTTTCGGCAGTTCTGGATGCCGTACCGGATCTGCTCGATCTGGTTGATGCCCTCGGCGATGAACGCTTTGATCCAGCTACGCTTCGCCGCGTCTAGGGTTTCGTCGTCTGGCCACGCCTGACGCCAAGCCGGAAAGATGGCCTTGAGCTCCTTGAACAGAGCGTTGACGACTTCGGCGGTCCCTGGGGCGAGCTGAGTCGGCACCGAGGGAACAACCGGCGGCAGATTGCCCATGGTTTGCAGGAGAATGGTGGCGCTTTTAACGGTCGGCTTTTTCGCGGGTGCGTTCATCACAGACCTCCAAGGTCGTCAGCCCAGCTGGTGCTATCGAAATCAGGCGCCTTGCCCTGCCCCGACGCCTTGACGCGTTCGCGCTTCACCCACTGCACCAACCGGAAGCACCAGCCAGCAGCCGAGTCGATGGTGGCGGGCTTGGCCACGAAGAAACCCTTGAACGCACGGACGGCGGCGTCAGGCACCGCGTCAGCAGGCAGACCAGCAATCGTGATCTGGTCGGACAGGGATTTAACATTCGGCTCCCAGGCAGCGAACATGGCGAAGCGTTGGCGATCATCCGGCGCATCGACGGCGACCTGGTCCTGTCGAGAAATCTCATCGGCCAATTCGCGCTGCAGCTGCTCTTCGGTTACCTGATGGTTAAGTGACGGATTGGGTGCAGATTCTGCACCCCGTTCTGTTCCAGGCTGCACCTCGTTCTGTTGTGAACTGCACCCCGTTGCGTCATCTGCATCCCGTTTTGTACGGGGTGCAGGATTTGCACCCCGCGATAGTTGAAGGTCGTAAACAACTGGACGACGGTCATGACGATCAATGTGCACGGCGGCGATGGCTTGATTGCCCTTTTGGATGAGTCCGGACTTCTCCAGATCGTCCAGCTTGTAACGAACGGTGCGCTCGGAAAGCCCGGTGTCTTGCGCCAGGGTCGACGCCGACGGGAATGCACCAGCGCCGTTCGATCCGGCATAGTTGGCCAGGCACAGCAACACATGACGCGCGCTTGAGTCTTTCAGGGACTCGGTGGGCAGAGAGAGCGCCCAGGACATTGCTTGAACGCTCACAACGAGTTTCCTTGGATTTGTTCGGCGAGGGTGGTGATGCCGCGGCGAGTGACCATGACTTGCTCGACGACTTTGAGCTCTTCGCGCTCGGTACCGACCTTCACCAGCTTGTGCTCAAGCAGTCCGGACGACAGGCGCGGTTGGAACGCAGACCAACTGGAGTGACTGGTCCGGCGATAGATCCAGCGGTTGTCGCTTAGCCACTTGAATAGCCGCAGAGGCGCCACGCCGAGCTGCTTGGCTGCGCTGGTGATGCATACCGAGCCATGGGTATTGGCGAGCCGATTCAACGCTTCGACCTTCGGCGCCTGCTTTAGGATGACGGCCTGAAGTTGAAGGTTTTGCTCTGCTTGGTCCGCCGCGAGCCTTAGGGCTTCAGGGAGAGTTTGCGGAACCGTGACAGCATGTCGTGACACGCTTTCTAGTTCGCTCAAACGTGTCACGACACGATGGCGAAGCGGAATGCTGTAGCCGGTCAAAAGGGTTTCGGTCAGAACCCGGTCGAGGCGAAATTCGGCGGTGTAATCGCGCCCATCCTTGAACTCGTGGAGATGGCGCAGATCTGCGCCATCAACAGCCAGGGCTTTGCGCATCACACGGATGTCGCGAATAACATCCTTATGCTGCTTTCCTGTGAGCTCGGCTATCTCCCGGCTCGACATGGTGATCGTATTGCTTGGAGCGACGATCGTGTTCATACTGGCCCCTCAGTGTTTTGCGTTTTGAAGAAGCCGGTCTAGCCACCGGCTTTTTTGTGCCTGCGATTCAGGCAGTTCCTTTTCCAAAGTCGCGACGAAGCCCGCCGGATGAGCTACCGCCCACAGCGTTCAATGTCCACACACGTCCTGATGTTTTGCCGTCCATTTCCTTTTCCCTAATGGTCTTCCTGGTGCGAGCGGCTTAACTGCCAGCGTCACCTTTTTTGCTCATCGGTCTCGGCCACTGTGTTGCGATTGCTTACCGGGCCTTGTGTAGCTCGATCACCGCGGCTACAGCCTCAAGGCTGGCTGACATGTACTTGGCATGCAGGGCGCGGATCTTCTTGGCTTCTGGGGCATTGATCTCGCCGTCCTCTAACGCGGTCGCCACCATCTGGTCCAAAGCGCCGCGCTGTGCCGAGGCATTCAGAGAACGCTGGTACAGGTCGACGTTATCCAGCTGCCCGGCCTCGGGCAATCGCACGAACACACCGCCGTACATGGCGCAGATGTAGTTCGGCAGATGCTCGGTTTTGGTTTCGCTTTCCAGGACGAAAATTTCGGTGTCGCTCAAAGGCTTACAGCCTGCCGTCTCGTAGATCTGGTTTTCGAGGCGCTTGTCCTTGATGCCAAGACGAGCCGCCGCACAGTCCATGCCGCCCGGGAAGGCGCTGGACACGGCTGCCATCACTTGGCGACGGGTCTCTAGTACGGGCGTTTTCATGTCCTAGTTTTTCCTTTGTACTGATACGGCCAAAATGCCATCACCGAAATGATCAAGGACGCATCCATGACCGAATCTTCCGAACTACAAGGCGAGATATCCGCCCTATGCTGCTTGGTCGTCGCCTTGGCCTCCACCCTTCCCTTGTCTTCTCAACTCAGGCTTTGGCCCGGGTTTGGGACGGTTGCGAGTCGGCTAAGAGAGTGGCTTGGTCATGAAGAGCCGCGAGAGTTTGAACGGGCGACTGCGTCGTTCCGTTCGCAGCTAGTTAAGCAGCGCCTCGCAACACTTTATGAGCGAGGTCGACGAGATCGGGACGGAGACCAGCGATGGTGATCTCGCCGCCAGATGCGTCTTGAAGGCGCGCAGCAAGCTCTGCGGATGCTTTACGATGACCACCCGCAAGCTGCCACAGATGGCCGACCGTGGTCTTTGCGGCGATTGCAACTAACTGGCGGCGATCGTTTGTAGCGCTAGCAAGCCAGTCACGAAGATGCTCACTCATATGGTTTCTCCTTACGCATGGCATAAATTTAGCTTAGGGCTAATTTATGAGCAAGGAATATTTAGCTATGAGCACATTTAGCATTCAGCTAAACACTGGCATGCTTGCGCGCATGGATATCTACGCGATTCGCAAACACAACCTGGTCAAATTGATCGGTAGCCAGAGAAAAGGGGCCTGCGCCGAGCGCTGGGGGATGGCCCCTGCTCATCTGAGCCAGATTCTTTCGGACAAAACTGCCAAGAACCTTGGCGACGACGTAGCTCGACGCATCGAGGCCGTTGAAAAATTGCCGCGCGGCTGGTTTGACTCGATGCTCGTCGACGAGGTGTTTACGCACCCTCAACCAGAGAAGGCCGAGTCAGCGAATCCTTTGAAAGTTGTTGAATCGGCTTCTTCTGCCTCGGATCAGATCAAGCAGATGCTTGCGAAGGTCAGGGGGCTGACCATGGAGGCGCGAGACAGAATAGTTGCCGCGGCAGAAGAGCCAGAAGACGGCCCCACTGGTTATCTCCCGTCGAGTCTCGCCGGTCTGAGCCCGACAAATGAAGAGATCCTCATTCCTCAGTACGACATCCGCGCCGCGATGGGGCACGGACAAGTCCCGCCCGAGTACAGCGAAGTAGTGCGCAACTTGGTGGTTCGCGAAGAGATCCTTCGCGAAAAAGGCGTCACTTACACTTCTAAGACGGCTCTGGCGATGATCAACGGGTGGGGCCAGAGCATGGAGGGAACCATCAATGACAAAGACTTGGTGATAGTCGACAAAGGCGTGAAAGACTTCATTGGCGAGGGAATCTACGTTTTGACCTGGCATCAAGAGCTGTATATCAAGCGACTGATGCGCCTGGACGAGGATCACTATCGACTGATTTCGGACAATCAGCACTATGAGAATCAGACAGCCAGAATCGATGATGTGACGATTCACGCCAAAGTTCTGCTCATCTGGAATGCCCGGAAGGCGTAAGTGATTCCCCTCACTACCCCCGGCCAACTGCCACGTCAAGACCTGAAACGGGATGCTGCATTGATTAAATGGTCTGACGTCGACCTACTCCAGGAGGTACTAAGCTCTCGGAAGCCGGCCATGAAGACGAGCTCGCGAGTTAATGAAGATTGCCGTGGGTTTTGAGGAGACTGAGGATCGGTTGCCAGGTTATACGAATGTGGTGAATTTGAGAGTTTACATTTGAAACCATTGAAACTTAGGCTTCTTGAATTCCGACTTTGCTAGCGCCCCCTCTTAGGGACAACGCAGCTTTCCGTCCCCCCCTTTCTTTCCGCCGCGAAGAGTATTCTTTAAAGGCATCCTGAAGAAAAACCAGAAGCGCAAGAGTCATCCGATGCAACTCACCAGACGACACTGCAACTGATCTAAAATCTTGATGCGTTAATGAGTGCCGTGCTGTGGTCATTTTCTCTGCAGCACGCTCTTTAAACGCAACTTCGGATGTCGACGCACAATATTGCTCATCAAGGCATATCTCTGCAAATGAAACCGTTGCATAAGCCAGCGCGGACCGGGCGCCACGTTGGTGGTTAACATTCCAACTCAAAGCTCCACGACAATGCCCCAAAAGCTCTAGCTCAGAGTTATAGAAATCAAGTCGGTCTGCAAGTTTGAAAATACTATCGAGCGGAAAAAAGAACTCAAAAATCTTATAAAGCTCAAGATAGAAACTTATCAACCTGCTAGATTGTATTGCCGTTAATAGCTGCTCAAAAATCCAATCATGCCCATCGGATGGTATTGAAAGTGCCACCTCAACTATATGCGAATAAAAATCCGCAACATAAGACTGCCCTCGCTCCAGAAGCAAAGAAGCTTTTAAGCACACAACCCACATATCATCATAACCTGCAC
Source organism: Pseudomonas sp. YuFO8 (assembly GCF_035065025.1). Classification (NCBI taxonomy): domain Bacteria; kingdom Pseudomonadati; phylum Pseudomonadota; class Gammaproteobacteria; order Pseudomonadales; family Pseudomonadaceae; genus Pseudomonas; species Pseudomonas sp. YuFO8. The sequence goes on from NZ_JAXDEQ010000003.1 coordinate 180,397, forward strand.
TACCTTTAAGATCAAAAACATACACCCTTGGAAAATAAGGCAATAAATCGTCTTCAAAAATAGGTAGCGAATCCACAAGCGAATGAGGTATTTTTTGAAAAGCAGGTACATTAAACCTTGTAACTAAATATGCAAACTGCAAAAAATGCAACTCACCATCTAGAAACTCCGAGAATGAGTCATCCATTCTAAATTCCGGCAAAACTCCCGATGAGTGGCTTATAAAAATCTTCCTCCCGGAGTCGTCCTCAATGAGTACGTAGAGCAACGCATCATGCTTGAGACTATCAACTATTCGCGTGCACTCTATCTTGGCTATCCCTTCAGATACCAAAGCCTTGAATTCCGGGTCGTGTTCATCAACCGGATTCACCCAGAATTTTTGAGCTACAGAAACTCCGTCTGGCGCAATCATTTCTGAGCCAACCCAATTACGAAGACTGACGCTTAGAAGCTCTTTGATATTAATCGACAAAACTATCTCGCTTTCCAGCAAGGCGATAGAGAGCCTTGAGCAATTAGTTGGGGAGTCTTAGACAACATAAGAAGAAATGCCCGCTTATACAAATTCCGTTCATACTCACCAATACGGCTCGATTTTGCGGTCAGCATCTGATTCAAAGTATCTAAATCTATAAACTCAGCAAGCTGTTCGCTGGATAGAGATGCCATGTACTTAGTTAGATCATTCGCGCTTTGTTTGACCTGCTTTATCTCTGCCTCTGCCGACTTCAAATCATAGTCAAAGCCGGGCGATCCTAACAGCCTCTCAGCAATTGAGACAACAAAGCCAATAGACGCAGGCGCCGAAGTAAAAATATCTCGGCCTGATTTAACTTTTGCCTCTTCAAACACCACAAAATCTCGCGTAACTCTATCGAATTGCAGATCTACCTGAGCCATAATTTTGATTGTATCAACAAACAATGGAAAAAATGCATCACTAGAAGTAGCTTCAGTGATATCAATTTTCGCAAACTCTTCCGCAACTCGCTCTCTAATATCAACATCAATAGATCTAGATGTATAAGCTAAAAAAAGCTCAATAATACGCGTGCTTCGATATTCCCGAGCCTGGGATCTACGATTATTCTCATCAAGCCCAATGACGCGAATATTTTTAACTTCTGATGATATCTTCGCGATTATTGGGCGATAAAGAGTCTCCAACTGTCGCTTGAGATCCCACGGAACTTGACCGGTATTAAGAACCAACATTCGATAAATCAGACTCTCCACTTTCCGGGCAAGCCATATTTCAACGCGAACCATTGGCTCTATGCCGCCCTCCTCCTTTGCCTCCAACAAAGCAGTAGTACGCTGCATACCGTCAATAATTGACAAGTCGATTTTTGATTCTAGCAGTGCCGCTATTAACTCGGCAGAAGTTTTAAGCTTCTTTAGCCGATTGAGGATAGCAGGCTTACTCACCGCACCAATAACGATTGGAGGAATCACCGCACCTTTTTTTAGATCTTCTACCAACCGACTTCGAATTTTCAATCCGGTTTTGGTGCGAATTGGAGCACGCTGTCCATTCAATCCTCCTTGTTCGCTGTATGCATTCTCTACGAGAGCCAAATATTTAGAGAGAGTCATCGTACCCATTATAGAGATACAATTACTATTTTTATCTTCAAGCGTAATCAGTGGGAAGGGCATGGAGGTCTCGAAAGTCATTTTTCGATTAGAAGAGTATCGATGGGATTATCTATAAATAGTGTCGACTAGTAAATAGCCCTCATGGCGATCAGAATGGCGTTAGAGGCGCTAACTACACTGATCGCAGCAGAAGGATCAGCACCTAGTGTGCAAAAACAGCCCGCCCCTGCGGGCTTTTCTTTCCCTTTCAAAAAGGCGCCACCTCCTCCACCATCAGAAACTCATCGTGCGCCTCAACCTGATGATCGTCCCCAGGTGACGCCTCCCACCTCAGCGTGATTGATTCATCCTCGTCGTTGAACGTCATTTCTATCCCGTCCACCTCGGACAGCACGTCCATCACCTCCTCCCACTCCCGATCACCGTCAGTATCGAGTCGATGAATCGTAACCCATCGCTGATCCTGAGCAATCGGGTGATTGATCATGTTCGAAACCCTGAGATTCAGACGCTCTATTCCAGACATCGGTTTCCGTTCTTGCTGCTTTTGTTTTTGTGCGGCGGTCATCAGCCATCCCTTAATAGCTGTATGTATGTACAGCATTAGAAAATCATAGCTCAGTGCTAAGCCGAAGGTAAAGGCCATCCTGTTACATCGTTGTCGACGCGGCGCCTCCCAAGCGTTGTGTCAAATTTTCACGCCCAGCTAAATATATTTAGCCATGAGCTATTGACTGGTTTTTAGCCTGGAGCTAAATTTCACCTCATTGCAACGTAGCACCGCGCTGCCGGGGCGAAGGCCCAAGCTCTTTAATAACTTAAAACACGCTCCCGCTGCGGAAACAACAGTGGGGCCTCCTGTCCGGCAAGGACAGGGAGGGTCGATGCAAAGGCTCTCAACAAAACCTAACGATTGGCCGCTACGCCTCTGCTGGTGACCGGCGATCCGATCTGACCTACCGCCACGGGAGTGACTTTGGCGCTGGAAGGAAACGCAGGGAGAACCTGCGGCGGACGAGGAATACCGAACTGGAGAATGACCCAAGTAAGCGTAGCGAGACGGCAACAACGGATTTCACTGGCTGGCCTTGGCGACAGGGCCAGACGGGAAATCAACGGGCAAGAAGGAATCGACAATGACTGTGGACATCAGCAACTTCACCATCGCTACCCCGCTTCCAATTTCCGACGCGAACCCTATCTCCCTCGACTTGATCGGTTGGCGAGCGCTGATCGAATGCCCAAGCGTCATCTCGATGCTTCCCGACGGATCGCTGCAGATGACAGCGCCAACCCTTGGCGCTTCCAGTACAAGCGTCCATCGAACTCGTTGTGAATGGAAAGAGCCTGGCTATTGGCTGTTTGCCAGTGCCGCAGACCATTGGTGCCGTCAAGATATGCGGCTGACGAAGGTCAATTCGTTGCAGAAGGTCGTGATCGGCCAAATTCATGTGCAGGGTTCCGAACGCCCTCCGGTAAAGGTGTTCTGGAACAAGGGCAAAATCACAATGGGGTTCCGGTCGAGCTACCTGCAGGACGATCCGGTCAACTCGACGGTATTGGAAAACGTGCCTCTCGGCGCACTCTTCAAAATCAACATTCACGCCAATTCGAGCGGCGCTATATCGGTATCTGCGAGCTGCAACGGCGCCAAATCCACCTCCGCGATCATGCGCCTCGACAACACCTGGGACACGAAGACTCTCGCTTTCCACGGCGGCGTATACAACCAGATCGACTACTCCGATTCAACCGATCCTGAGGACGCTTCGATTTGCGTGATCAGTGATCTATCCATCACTCACGGGTAAGACCAACCAGCGCCACGTCAGCCTGACGATAACTGCCCGAGCACCTGGTACTCCCCAGCACCAGGTCGCATCGGAGTGTGATCTGAGTACCGCCAGCCAGCGCGAGAGCAACGGCTGAGAAACGTCATGCAGATCACACCCCGATGCGGATGATTCTGCACCGCGCAAAGCGGCCCCCTGCATCCAGCGGGACCGGAAACAAATTGCACCTAACCGGAATGGTTTTTCCATCTCAAGCACGGAGGGTTTGCACCAATGCAGCGTTGACCGCTTCACCTGCGTGGCGCAGTAAGCCTGAAGGCTGCGCCCTTCACCCTGGCAGGCAGCGGGCATCTGCGCCGACGGTGTCACCGCGCACCAACCGGGCAACCGGTAGGCCACCCCAAAAGCTCAAGGTCACCGCTGATGATTCAAACCCAGGCTGTCGCCAGTAGCGGGCCTGGGAGGCGCTCACGTAGGGAGGTCTTCGTGACACCAACAAAAGCCCGGGTGATCTCGGGCTTTTTTACGCCTGCGTCTACCCGTCAGTACTCTCCCCTGCGCCCAACGGCAACCAGCAGGAGGCCCGAGTGCTGACGAATACACGCAACCCCAACGAGGAATCGCCATGCATCCATCACTTCAACTGCGAGTCGACGGGGTTGCCGCCCTGCGCGCTCGTGCAAGCATCGCCACCGCCGCGTTCTACGCCATGATTGGCAAGGAGCAGCCCTTGCAAGAGATTCGCTTCCAGGTCATCGCCAAGGGCACCCATGCCTATCACATCGTCGAGCGATCCACCGGCAAGGTGAAGGGGTTCCGCTGGACGTGGAAGGAAGCGATCAACCTGGCCCAGGTACTGGAAGCGCGCGCCGACGGCATCAAGCTCTCGCTGTCAGGTGATCGGAAATGATCGGCGTACCAATGCCCAACCCACGGGACTCGATAATCGCGAACCTGAACCAGCAACTGGATCACTTCTTCGGCGCAGGTCGCGAGGTGCAGGAAGTTGCCGCCGGCGTCACCGGCGAAAATGACGCCATGTTCGGCACCTCCCACAGCAACAAGCTGCGGGTCGGGCGCAACAAGCAGGCGCCTCGGCTGAAGGAGCTGGCCGACGCCGGCAAGACTGTCATTCAAGCAGCGAAAGAGATGGGCATGGAAACGAAGCGCGCCAGGCTCATCGCCCGCGAGAACAACATAAAGTTCCCGGGGCCGCCGTGAGACGCATCAGCAACCAGGTGCGCCAGCGCCGACGACAGACATGGCTGGATCTACCAGCCCACGGAATTGAAGAGGCAGGCCATGGTCAAGAGCAATGCGGATCGCTCAGCGAAAGCCGCGGCGAAGAGGAAGGAGCGCGGCGAAGAGGAAATCAGGCTGCACTGCCTGCCCGGCAAGCGCCAAGCGCTCACTGAGATGATGGCCTGGAGCGGTATCGAGGAACAGGGTGAGGCAATCACGCTGATGACTCATCATCTTCATGGATTAGGCCCTCAAAAGTCCGCGCCGCTGGTTGCCGCACCGCGACACGTCATCGAGCTATCCCAAAACGTGTCGCCGGCTTTTCATCGGAAGAGCCTGCAGTTGATTCATCAGGATATAGGGGACGAAATTCTGTCACCTGCTCCAGTAAGTGCCGATCTGGTCAGATACGACTGCAGCGCACACTCCTACGCCAATAGCCAAAACAGAGAAGAAGCCAGCTTTTGAAATTCTCTTCAACCAGACGAATGATGGCTCACCCACCTTCACCCGATCCCACTCCGTTTTCAGAATTTGCTGTGCCTCGACCGATATAGTCTCGATCCTGGTTCCCATGCCCTTGTCGTTGAAATTGTCCATGCTTATCAGTAGATGAATCAGTTTTTCATGCTCATCCGGATTCAGACGCAGTCGAATTCGAGAGATAAGCATGGCGATCTCCACATAATCCTCCTGATGAGCAAGCAGATACTCATCGACCTGTTCCGTTGATTTGCTTTGGATAATCTCTGTGGTGGTCATTTTGATCCCAAGTTGCGCTATCAACTGAGAGACATCGTTCCTTAAGGCATCAATCCACGCCTGCCGAAACTCTGAGGTTTTCTGGTCCTTTGCAAGAATAGAGACAACCAGAGACACAACGGCTGCAATCAGGCCAACGACGAGGGCGACGATAGCTGGAACGAGTAGATCTTCTTTCATAAAGGATCCGGCGGGAAATAATCAGCCGCGTATCAGACACGAACCAAAACCAAATTGCCACCAACGGTTACGGAGGGCCGCGCCTAACGGGAGGTAACTCCTCAACTTGGCGACGCTCTGAACGACAGTACCGCCGGTGGTACTTTTTTACCTTATCGAATTTTCACTTGACGAAATGACGGGCTTTGCTTGCTAACCATTCTCAGTCTATTGCGTGAAGGTAACTACGCATCAAACCAGCACCATTTCTTTTATGAACCTATCCTGCAATCTTGTCCCGAGATTTATTGCATACGTACGAGCGTAGATGAAATTACCACGCGCTTTGGCATGATTTCGCGCAGCAAGTTCTGTTTCCTGAGTTGAAATCGGATTGCTCATGGACACAAGATTAGGGTCCTGCACGTTATCTAACTTAGACTTCGAAACCTCCAAGATTTCTCTACTCCCATGCAAGTCCAAACAAACGCTGTAAAACTCCTTGATATCCTCAGCCAAGCCGGAAGAGACATAAATGCTAGCTGACTGTACATGGGGACCAAACTCCATAAACTCTCGCTGCATTGATTCCGAATTTGATTTTTTTAGCTGTTCAAAAGCAATGCGAAATTTCTCGTACAATATTTTTTGATAAAGATGAATATTTATTTGATTTGCTTGTTTTGCGGTGGCCACCGCTCGCCAAGAAAGAATCGCTGCAACTACAGAAATCAGCAGTGCGGCGCCCGCAATGCAATTTGCCCAAACCGCTGTATCCAAAATTGACTCCTTAAGACCGGCCCCATGCCGGGCCGAACACAAATAACCCACTTCAATGAATCACCCCACCGCATCCGGTCATGGAGGGCGACGCGAGAAAAGGAAGAGATGCTCTCCAATGAGGATTTAGTTGGGCTCGGAAGCAGAATTAACACCGTTGTACGAGGCACCCACCGTACCGCGAATCCTTGTTGTCTTACGGAAAACGCTTAACAGTGAATCTAACTCTTTAAGAGGGAATTCATTTTTTTTCGCAATCTCAATAATCTGTTCGATCGGTACATTTTTTTCTATTAGGGATATGAATAACTGACGCTTCTCCGCTAAATCGGAAAACGGATTTCCAGCATCAGCAGTCAAACTCGTTCTAAACTCCAAGTCCCTCACGCGACTTGATAGGGATCGAGTGTTTGAAAGTATTTCGGCCAAAATACTTTCTTCGGAACGAGGTACAACATCCACTAATTGAGGATTCGACTCTAATGCTAGTGCAAAGCCCTCCACAAACTGGGGCCAATAAGTTTCGAACACCTGCTTTAGGATTCGCTCATCAAGCTTGTTGATCTCCATGCATGAATTCAAAGAGCTTATAAGACTCCACATCGACGATCGCTCAGGAACAGTGTGATTGAACTGAGCCAAAGGGTCTTGAATATCGCTAGGTTGTAAATCAATCAAAAACGTACACACTCTGTTCGTACTTAATCCTTTCGCAAGCGCGCCAGTTTCGAAAAGAATCCACGGTTTGTTTTGATTTTCTTGAGTCAAGCATACAATACCAGCTGCCGTATCTTTAAGTTGATCTGAAATCTCAGAAAACCAAATTGCTCCCTTGTCAATATCTCGCGTGGATATCCACGGCTGAGACGCCTGAAGTACACACTTGATCCAATCGCTAATCAACTCCGCTACAGCCTTGCTCCTTTGCCCTGACCAACTGACAAAAACTTTCATGTCCGCTCCGTGCTCTCTAATAACAACTAGGGCGGAATATCTCATAGCCATCACGTAATTTCCATATGAAAAAAACTCAACGACCAGACCAGAAAAAGGTCTGAAAGACATTGGAGCCTTCATGATCCATTACCACGGCACACCGGTCGGCGGAACTCGGCAAGATGGCGCTCGCTTCCTTGCCTCTCGGCACGCGCTAGTGCCCTTCCCGCGCCAGGACGATATAGCCATCGTTGCTGAAGTTTGCCAGTCGTTCGTCTTCGACAACGGCGCGTTTTCCGTCTGGAAGAAGGGCGGCACCCTGGACGTCGACGGATACACCCGCTGGGTGGAACAGTGGCACCGGCACCCCGGCTTCGACTGGGCGCTGATCCCTGATGTAATCGACGGTAATGAGACAGCGAACGACGCACTTCTGGCGGCATGGCCGAGAGAATTGCATGGCGTGCCGGTCTGGCATCTCCACGAATCTCTAGAGCGCCTACAGAAGCTCGCATCTGACTGGCAGACCGTTGCAATCGGCAGTTCCGGCGAGTGGTCCAGCCCAGGAACCAATCCATGGTGGAAGCGTATCGGCGCGGCAATGAATGCGATCTGCGATGATAGCGGCCGACCAATATGCCGACTCCACGGACTGCGCATGCTCGACCCCGCTATATTTCAGCTATTGCCACTGGCCTCTGCCGATTCCACGAATGCAGCAGTGAATGGGGGCAGCATCAGTCGCTTCGGAATGTACGCGCCACCTACTGCTGGCCAGCGCGCGAACGTCATCGCCGACCGGATTGAGGCGCACAACAGTGCGCCGGCCTGGCAACGAGAAACTCAAGTTGAGATGGCGCTTTGACAATCGAGTCGGATTCGAACTTTTATTAACACCCTAACGCTGCCTTTTGGCAGCGTTGGTTATAAATCAAGCTAAAAACCAACCAAGTATTAGAAATTATCAGTAGACGTCAAATCACTCCAAGTCTGCGATGCAATTTTATTCGCAACCAAACCAATAACAGACGCCGTGTTTTGAGCTTGGGCCATAGCAACCTCCACACCCTTGGTGCTTTTTAGTTTAATACGACGAGGCTGACCATTTTTATCTTGTTTATAACCTGTGATAGTAATCCAATGCGCTCTATATCTAAGCCAATCAATCTTAGAGATTCTATCTTTTAGCTCTGAAACTGATAACGTCGGTTTCTTATCCCAATTAGCCTTTAAATTATTAACCTGCGAGTTATAAGCCTCTTCGACAGTTTTTCCGGCATCTTTGGCTCCTATAGCCGATACAAGAGGACCTATCTCATCAATGCGAGACCGATGATATGCAATTGCAAGCGCCTTTAACGCAAACGGCCAACCATGGACATACAATTTTCTAAAGGGGTCTGAGTCGGCGGGAGTTTCCTCCAACCAGGCCGGGCCAAAATTTTGCTCAAGAATCGCTATAAAATCCTTCGCAAAAGGAAGAAAGTGCTTAACATGAAAGTGCTTGAAGTGCTCAGTCTTCAATCTGCCTTCCGACACGACATTCAGCAATATTTGCTCCATCGTGCTCAAATCGACAAGACACTTAGTTGCTGTCTCACTGGTACTAGTATTGCGACCGGTTGCGAGCCTTGATTCAAATATCGTCCCAGCGATAGCACTGACACGCAACTCACTTAGTGCAGAAGATGTGTCCAGGCTTATCACAAGGTTTTTATTCTTCTTCGAACCCCGACCATTTCGATCAGCAAAGCTTTGGCCAGCCTTTCGCTCATCCATATTGAGTTCAACTTCTAGAGTCACCACTAAATTTTCTAGGGCACCAACGTCGACCGCGTCCTTAGAATTCGCTACCGAAAAAAGGGCCGCCGTCTGCGTTTGACCATCAGACTGCATGAGTGGCGACTTAGGCAAATATATTATCCCATACAAACTATTTGGATTAGTTTCATCCAAGGCAACAAAAACAGTTTGATCAAATACAACTGATGATTGCCACCCAGAAATCGTAGGTAGATATAACGGTCTATCCCCCCTAATTCCCTCTAGTATATAATCTCGGAAATCAATCTTATTTTGTGCCTTCTGCCCCTTAAAGTCGCTTTGAGTACGCTCATGCATTTCGGTCATTCGCAAAGCGTCATAATTATCGGGTGGAGGATTCGAAGGATCATATCGAACCATTTCAACAAATACGCTTAACGTAGGATGTGCAGTAACCAAAATACGCCACTGCCCACTATCGGAAACGAAACCTTTCCGACTAAGTGTTGCATGGAGTCTAATATAGTTAGAGGTTGGACTCTGAAATTCGTAAGCACTTCGCTCAAATGCATCAAGGTCATCAGAATTGCTTTGTGCACGTACAATCCGAAGCCCTTGATATTCTCCATCCTTTGGAATGCTATTGGTTAAAATAACTTTTTTAGCTAAGTTTGGTATAGCCATATTATTTAATCTCAACATATTCATTAGGAAGAAAAGGAATTTTTGGCAATACTTGCAATGGTGCGCCAACAACAAAACCAGATCGACGCAACCAGGATGGCAAAACCACGAACTCGATATTCAAGTTCATTACCTCGTTGGCAACAATCATCTCAGGCGAAAAACGAAACGCTGCAATTACTCCACGGATAGGGCGAAAATTCTCTGTTTTTCTCGCCAACGCAACATATTGAAGGATTTGCCCTAATGCCTTGTAGTCAGCGGAAATTTTAAATTCCCACTCCCGTATCAAATCACTTTTATCAATAGTGCGCATATCCGCACGTAAAAGCGTTCCGTCATAACCCTGTTCTGTTCTGGCCAGAATCTCTCCGTTACGGTGATCGCTAAGAGTTTCTGCGTAAGCATCGCGAACCCTGCATTCGTGCGCATAAATTTTAGCCCCATCCTCTGTCGCTACCGATCGCCCCATCGAACACCTCCTTGCCGTGGAGATGGCATCATAAATCTCGGAGATTTACTATGCAACATTAAAATTCACAAAGAGAATCTTGCAGCGACTCTGTACGCGCGATGCACTCATCCAACCCACCTGATACCCCCATCAGACGACAACTCTCGAGCCTGCCGATGAGCGGCGGGCAAGGAATCGCTATGTCCGATTTTCAAGCGAAATCCACGCGACCGTTCGCAAGGTGCGCAAATGCGGCGAGTGCCACGAGCACATCGATCCCGGCCAGAAATATCAGCTCATATCCGGAAGCCGGGAGGGTGACATGGGCTCGTTCAAAATATGCATGCCATGTCTTACTGCTCGCAACTGGGTAACCGCACAGCCCGAGCGGGGAAGTGACGGCGAGCACCTCTATTACTTTGGCCAACTGAAAGAGGACCTGTCGTACCTGGCACCGGAAATCAAATCGCAGGGCGGTCGCCGATTCCACGCGTATCGCTTGCAGGTTCTCGTAAGCCGCCGCCGACTCTTCGCCCAAGCATTGCGCAAAGCAGGCTAATCCAATAACCACCTTCTGCCGCCACGCGCGGCATGGAGCATCTCCATGGAAACTGAAATCCTCTCCGACGAGGAACTATCCGAACTCACTGGCTACAAGGCCAGAGCCTACCAGCGTCGCTGGCTGATTGATCGTCAGTGGGTGTTCGTCGAAAGCCGCGGCAAGCGCCCTTTGGTTGGCCGGATGTACGCTCGCATGAAGTTGGGCATGGGCTCCCCGTCTAACGCTGACCCAAACCCGCCCCCGACGCGTCCGGCCTGGACGCCAGACTTCTCCAGAGTGAACTGATATGCGCCCCCGCAAGACAGAAAATAGGGATTTGCCACCAGGGATGGTGCGGCGTAAACGCCCGCGCAAGAACGGTACCGTCTGGGTTGGGTACTACTACCGGGATGCGAACGGCAAGGAACTGTCGCTTGGCGGGGACTTCGACAAGGCAAGGCTGAAATGGGCTGAACTTGAAGCCAAGGTAAAACCGGCTGACCTGAAGGTAATGAAGGGGATTTTTGACAGATACGAGCGGGACATTATCCCTAAGAAGGCGCCGCGCACGCAAAAGGACAACAGGGCTGAGCTCAAGCATCTGCGCAAAGGGTTTGAAGGCGCGCCAATCGACGCAATTACCCCATCCATGGTTGCGCAGTACCGGGATGCAAGGACGGCCAAGACCAGGGCGAACAGGGAAATTGCCCTCCTGTCCCATGTATTCAATATTGCACGGGAATGGGGTTTCACTGACCGGGAGAACCCGTGCGCAGGAGTTCGGAAAAACAAGGAAAAGGTCCGGGACTACTACGCCAACGATATGGTCTGGTCGGCAGTGTATGGACAAGCTCCGCAGGAACTGAGGGATGCGATGGATCTGGCCTATTTGACGGGACAGCGGCCGGCTGACGTTATCGCAATGACGCGTGGAGACATCGAAGGGGATTACTTGACTGTGCAGCAAGGAAAAACCAGTAAACGCCTTCGAATCCAGATGCAGGCCGATGGCGTGAAAAATAGTCTTGGCCTACTCATAGAGGAAATCATGGAGAGGAACAAACAGCACAGCGCGTCGCACTTCATCCTCAGCAAGTCGGGGATGCGCGTTTCTCAGCAGATGCTGCGTAATAGATGGGATGACGCCCGGGAATCGGCACGATCGCTGGCAGTCAGAGAAGGCCGGAGTGAAGACGCAGAGAAGATTCGCCAATTCCAGTTCAAGGATATCCGACCAAAAGCAGCTTCCGAAATAACCGACATCGCTGACGCGAGTCTCCTGCTGGGTCACTCTGAGCAGGAAATCACCAAGCGCGTTTATCGTCGTATCGGGGCGATCGCTCAACCGTCAAAATGAAATAGTTTCGGAACTCCACCCCCTAAAGTTTCGGAACTCCTTCAATTTCCTGCGCCCAATAAAAAACCCCGCAGACGTTAATCTGCGGGGCTTTCAATAGTGGAGGCCGAGGTCGGAATCGAACCGGCGTAGGCGGATTTGCAATCCGCTGCATAACCATTTTGCTACTCGGCCTCAAAACATCTGTTGTCAGTAGCGCGACATCAAATGCGTAAAACTTGGAGCGGGAAACGAGACTCGAACTCGCGACCCCGACCTTGGCAAGGTCGTGCTCTACCAACTGAGCTATTCCCGCTTGGTGTGGCGCATTCTATAGAAATCAGAAGCGCCGTCAACCCCTTGATTCAAAAAAGTTTTATTTCTTTTGCACGTCGGTACGCAGATGCGGCCAGGCCGCCCGCAAGTACTGGACCATGGACCACAATGTCAGGCCCGCGGACACCATCAGCAGGGTGTAGCCCAGCAGGACCCAGAAGCTGAAGTCCGATGGATTGGCCAGCAGGATCACCAGCGCCAGCATTTGCGCGGCGGTTTTCCATTTGCCCAGGTTCGACACGGCCACGTGCGCACGGGCGCCGAGTTCGGCCATCCATTCGCGCAGCGCCGAGACCACGATCTCGCGACCGATGATGACCGCAGCCGGCAGCGTGAGCCACAGGTTGCCGTGTTCCTGTACCAGCAACACCAGGGCCACGGCGACCATCAGCTTGTCGGCCACGGGGTCGAGGAAGGCCCCGAACGGCGTGCTTTGTTCCAGGCGTCGGGCCAGGTACCCGTCCAGCCAGTCGGTGGCGGCAGCAAAGGCGAAGACCGAGGCTGACGCCAGGTAACTCCAGTGGTACGGCAGGTAGAACAGCAAAATGAAGATCGGTATGAGCAGGACGCGTAGAACGGTAATCAGATTAGGGATATTCATCGGCACAACTGGCTACGAGGTGAGGGGGCATTCTACTCGCTGTGCAGATTTGCATAAATCAACTCTGCGAGCTTTTTACTGATCCCGGGGGCTTTGGCGATTTCGTCGATGCTGGCACGAGACAGCTCCTGCAATCCACCAAAATGTTTGAGCAAATCGCGCCGACGTGTCGGCCCCACCCCGGCAACGCCTTCCAGCGTCGAGGTGCGGCGGGTCTTGCCGCGGCGCGCGCGGTGCCCGGTAATCGCAAAACGGTGGGCTTCGTCGCGAATCTGCTGGATAAGGTGCAGCGCGGGGGAATCACCGCGCAAGGTGAATTCGTGGGCGGCGTCGTTGAGGTACAGGGTTTCGAAACCGGCCTTGCGCGTCGCGCCCTTGGCCACGCCGAGCAGGATCAGGTCGGGCACCGCCAGCTCGTTGAGCACGTCGCGGGCCATCGACAGCTGGCCCTTGCCGCCATCGACCAGGAGGATGTCGGGCAGCTTGCCCTCCCCGTCCTTGAGCTTGCTGAAGCGTCGGGTCAGGGCCTGGTGCATGGCCGCGTAGTCATCGCCCGCGGTAACGCCTTCGATGTTGTAGCGTCGGTAATCGGACTTGATCGGGCCTTCGGGGCCAAACACCACGCAGGAGGCCACGGTCGCCTCCCCGCTGGAGTGGCTGATGTCATAACACTCGAGGCGCTGGGGCGGTTCATCCAGCTTGAGCACTTCTGCCAGGGCATCGAAACGCGCGGCAACGTGTTGCCGGTTGGCCAGGCGCGCACCCAGGGCCTGCTCGGCATTGGTTACCGCCAGTTGCTGCCAGCGCGCACGGGTACCGCGCACCCTGTGGCTGATGGTCAATTCGCGACCGCGCAGCTCGTGAATGGCCGCGATCAGTGTCGGGAAATCTTCGTGGACCACATTGACGATCAGTTCGCTCGGCAGGTCGCGTTCAGGGCTGCTGACGTAGTACTGACCGAGAAACGCCGCCATGACCTCGGAAACGTCTTCCTCGATACCCACCTGCGGGAAGAAGTTCTTGCTGCCCAGCACTCGCCCGCCGCGCACGCTGATCAGGTGAACGCAGGCACCGCCCGGGTTGACGAACGCGGCAATCACGTCGACGTCACCCGTGCCGCCTTCCATGCTCTGTTGATCCTGGACCCGGCGCAGCAGGGAGATCTGATCGCGCAATTCGGCAGCACGCTCGAACTCGAGGTTGATCGCCGCCTCTTCCATGGCCGCCGACAACTCATCGGTCAGTGCATTGCTGCGCCCTTCGAGGAACATCACCGAGTGCCGCACGTCTTCGGCATACACCTGCGGGTCGACCAGGCCGACACAGGGTGCCTTGCAGCGCTTGATCTGGTATTGCAGGCAAGGCCGCGTGCGGTTCTTGTAGTAGCTGTCTTCGCACTGACGGACGAAAAAGGTCTTCTGCAACAGGCTCAGGCTTTCGCGAATCGCGCCGGCACTCGGATAGGGGCCGAAGTATTTGCCCTTGGCCTTCTTCGCCCCGCGATGGATGCTCAAGCGCGGGAACTGGCCATCGGAGAGAAACACGTAAGGGTAGGATTTGTCGTCGCGCAGCAGGATGTTGTACGGCGGACGCCATTCCTTGATCAGCGTCTGCTCGAGCAGCAAGGCCTCGGTTTCATTGGCCGTGATGGTCGTTTCGACCTGGGCGATGCGGGCCACCAGCGCAGCGGTCTTGGGCGCCAGGCCGGTTTTGCGGAAGTAGCTCGACAGGCGATTCTTGAGGTTCTTGGCCTTGCCGACGTAGAGCAGGCGCGCGTCGCTGTCGAACATGCGATACACACCGGGTCGCCCGCTGACCGTCGACAGGAAGGCGCTTGGATCGAAGATTTCAGTCATTTTCAGAGGCTGGCATCAACCATGCCGTGACGAACCGCCAACAGCGTCAACTCGACATCGCTGCTGATCGAAAGCTTTTCGAAAATGCGATAACGGTAGGTGTTCACGGTTTTTGGCGACAGGCACAACTTGTCGGAGATGATCTGGACTTTCTGGCAGCCGACAATCATCAACGCGATCTGGATCTCCCGTTCCGAGAGGGCGTCAAAGGGCGAATCGTTGGTTGGCTGGAAAGACTTGATCGCCAGTTGCTGGGCAATTTGCGGGCTGATGTAGCGCTGACCGGCAAACACCAGGCGGATGGCCTGGACCATTTCCGGCAATCCGGCGCCCTTGGTCAGGTAGCCTGCCGCACCGGCTTGCAACAGTCGCGTGGGAAACGGATCTTCCTCGCACACGGTCACCGCGACGACCTTGATGTCGGGATGGCTGCGCAATAATTTGCGGGTGGCTTCAAGACCGCCGATCCCGGGCATCTTGACGTCCATCAGGACCACATCGGGTTTCAACTCGCGCGCCTTCAGCAGGGACTCTTCCCCGGACTCTGCCTGGCCGACTACTTGCAGGCCATCGATGTCAGCCAGCATTCGTGTAATGCCTGTACGAACGAGATCATGGTCATCGACTACTAGCACCCTAATCAAGCAGACACCCCGCGATATGATCTTGTTGGATTGCCCGCCACCTTAGCAAAAAGCAACTGGCAGACCTAGCGGCAAGCGTTATATAAAAAGTTTCCACTCGTCTTGCAGGGCTTGTCGCCAGCGTGTTTCAGAGCATTGCTGCGGAGGCTTCACGCTCCATGCGCAGGAAACACTCGTCCCTGCCCACCACTTTCAAGCCCTTGCGTTCGTACAGGGCTCGCGCCGGATTATTTTCAAACACCGTCAAGCGCAGGGCCCCGCGCCCTTCCCTGCACGCCAGCGCCAATACCTGATCGATCGCCCAGGACCCAGCCCCCTGCCCTCGATACGCCTGGCCAACCTGAAGTTCGCGGATGTACAGCGCCCGGGCATCCCGGCTCAGGCTGACGAACCCCAGCCGACGATCAAAGTGCACGATCACCCGGTTGTCACGCCCCGCCCAGGCGACATCGAACGCTTCGTCCAGCCACAACAGATCGTGCTGGATGTAATAGCGCAGCATATTGATGCGTGTCAGGTCCCGGGCGAAATCGAGGTCGTGATCGGTCGCCGGGCGCCAGTCAACATCGATCAATGGCGTCATGCTGATCCCGTGGCAAAAAACCAGAAGTGTGGCACATCTTCATCGGCGCTCAAGCGATAGAAAACGCCGGCGCCGAGCGATAGCATTTTCTGATTGAAACCTCGTACCAGCCTCTAGTAAGCTCGGTGCACTCATCGGAGACAAACCATGTTCAACGCCCGCCCATCGCTTCATACCGCCAGCGCCCCGCGCTCGGTTGCGGCTGCCCGGGTGAATGACGTGTGCACTCCGGCAAGCTTTTATTTTGGGTATTGGTTTAGCCACTGGCGCGCCTGATACCCACACGGCGCCCACTTCAAACGGGTCGCCACCAGAGAATTCTCAACCCCCGGTCGGCCTCCCGACCGGGGGTTTTGTTTTTTGGGCCCGCCACCACACAGCTTTAGCGACACACCGCCATCAAGAGGATTTTACAAATGAACAACGCCACTTATTACCGTCACGACAGTTTTACCGCCTGGCGATTTACCACCCTCCGCTCGGGACAGCCTGCCGCCTCCGATCGGTCACCCACAGGTGGCAAGCACACACACGCAGCCAATCCGGCCAATTGTCGAACACCCCAGTAGGGCCGAGCGCGCGGGAATGAACCCGCCGCCGCCCAGGAAGCCTGAACATGAATTCGTCCGTCTCTGCTCTGCCACTGTCGACCCTCACCTCTGCCAACGAAGCGCTGACCCTGCGCCTGCCCAGTTCGTTGCAACTCAAGCAGCAATTGCCACTGACCAACGCCTTGGCCCGGCAAGTCGCGACTCACCGCCAGGCGGTTCGCGCAATCCTCGACGGTGAAGACTCCCGTCTGCTGGTCATCGTCGGCCCCTGCTCGATCCACGACCCGCAATCCGCTCTTGAATACGCCGACAACCTGGCCCGCCTGAGCGCCGACGTCAGCGACCAGATGCTCCTGGTGATGCGCGCCTACGTCGAAAAACCTCGCACCACGGTGGGCTGGAAAGGCCTGGCGTACGACCCGCACCTCGATGGCAGCGATGACATGGCCGGCGGCCTGACCCTGTCCCGCGAACTGATGCGGGAAATGCTCATGCTCGGCCTGCCGGTGGCGACTGAACTGCTGCAACCCATGGCCGCCGGGTACTTCGACGACCTGCTGAGCTGGGTGGCCATCGGCGCCCGCACCACCGAGTCGCAGATCCATCGCGAGATGGCCAGCGGCCTGGGCATGCCGGTAGGCTTCAAGAACGGCACCGATGGCGGTGTCGGCGTCGCCTGTGACGCCATGCGCTCGGCCGCCCATCCACATCGCCACTTCGGCGTCGACAGCCAGGGTCACCCCGCGATCATCCAGACCCCGGGCAACGTCGACACCCACCTGGTGCTGCGCGGCGGTCATCACGGACCGAACTACGACCGCGCCAGCGTCGCCCGCGTGCACGGCGACCTGACCCGATTGAAGATCCCGGCCCGGATCATGGTCGACTGCAGCCACGCCAACAGCAGCAAAGATCCACTGCGCCAACCCGCCGTGTTCAACGACGTGCTGGAACAACGCCTGCAGGGCGATCGCTCGCTGATCGGCATGATGATCGAAAGTCATTTGTTCGAAGGCTGCCAACCGCTGAGCCCGTCGCTGAAGTACGGCGTTTCGGTCACCGACGGCTGCCTGGGCTGGAGTGCGACAGAGCAACTGTTACGCCAGGCGGCGGATCGGCTGCGGGCACAGTAAACCCGCTGACCACCGGCATGATCGGGCTGCACCAACCCGTCTTCATCCGAAGATGGGTCGGCAGCCACCAGAATTCGTACCCTGCCTATGCCTTTTTCCCCAGGCCACAGCGGCCATTTCATGCATCGCTGCGGCGCTGGAGTCTTTAGAGTGACATCGAAGTCACTTTCTTGAACCCCGGAAAAGGAATGAACATGCAACGGAATGCAAAGACTCATTATCCCATCCTGCTGGTGCACGGGCTGTTCGGCTTCGAGCGGATCGCCAGCGTGCACCTCTTCCACGACGTCAGGCAGGCCCTGCGCAACGCTGGCACGAGGGTGTTCGTCCCGCATCTGTCCGCCACCCACAGCAACGAAGTACGCGGCGAACAGCTGCTGGCGCAGATCCAGCGGGTACTGGAGGGCACCGGGGCCGACAAGGTCAATCTGATCGGCCACAGCCAAGGGGCGTTGGCCGCACGCTATGCCGCCGCGACAGCGCCCGGCAAGGTGGCCTCGGTGACGTCCGTCAGCGGCCCCAACCACGGCTCGGAACTGGCGGACCTGCTGCGCAAGGCACTGACACCGGGCCACCTGCCGGAAATCGTGGCCGAGACCATTGCCACCTTGTTCGCCGACTTTCTTTCGTTACTCAGTGGCAAAGGCCGGATGCCGCAAAATGCCGTCGCCGCGTTGAACGCCCTGACCACGCAAGGCGTGAACGCCTTCAACCAGAAGTACCCCCAGGGGTTGCCGCAGACCTGGGGTGGCAAGGGCCGCGAGCAGGTCAACGGCGTGCGCTACTATTCCTGGAGTGGCATCCTGCAGGGCAAGCGGCGGGCTGAAGGACTTGAGGTAGCTGATCCATCCCATGGACTGATGCGCGCGCTCTCACGTTATTTCTCCCTCGAGCCCTTGCAGAACGATGGCCTGGTCGGCCGCTACAGCTCCCACCTGGGCACCGTCATCCGCTCGGACTATCCGCTGGACCATCTGGGCACCCTTCGCCAGTCAGGCGGTCAAAGTGTAAGGCGCGTCGACCCGATCGATCTGTATGTGCAGCACGCCGAGCGCCTGAAAAAAGCCGGGCTTTGACCCAGGCCCGCCGTCCAGAGCGCTGGCAACGGAACTTTGGGGAGAAATAGCCCACTGAATCCGGTAGGCTCAGCACTTTACCGTACATTGAATGGAGAGTTTTCCCATGGCCAAAGCCACTGCCCGTCACATCCTTGTTGCCAGCGAAGCCAAGTGCAACGAACTGAAAGCCCAAATCGAGGGTGGCGCAGACTTCGCCGAAGTCGCCAAAGCCAACTCCACCTGCCCTTCCAGCCGCCAGGGCGGTGACCTGGGCTCGTTCGGTCCGGGCCAGATGGTCAAGGAGTTCGACACCGTGGTCTTCAGCGCACCGCTCAACGTGGTGCAAGGTCCGGTCAAGACCCAGTTCGGCTACCACCTGCTGGAAGTGACCAGCCGCCAGGACTGATAGACGCCTGGATTTACTGTGCAGCGGCCCGCCTTCTGGTGGGCCGTCGTGTTTCAGATACGTAATACGGCTGGCGAGGGACGCGCCGCTAGCGTACAAATCGTGGTTGACGACCACCCGGCTCTAAGGCTGAAAATGCGACTGGCTTTCCCGACTTCATTGTTCACTGCCGTGGCCCTGCTCCTGGGCGCCGCCGGTGTGAATGCCGCACCGCAACATGCGTTGACCGTCTACGGCGAGCCCGCCAAGTACCCTGCCGGCTTCAGTCATTTTGCCTACACCAATCCGCAGGCGCCCAAGGGCGGGACGATGCGCCGTTCGGCGATCGAGATCGGGCATTTCGACCATGTCCTGCCTTACATAGACAAGGGCATCGGCGTGAGCCAGATCGATGGCCTGCTCTACTCGCCCCTGGCGCAGCGCTCGCTGGACGAGCCTTACACGGTGTACGGCCTGGTGGCGCAGCAGATGGAGCGCTCCGACGATGGCCTGTCCCTGCGCTTCTTCCTTAACCCCAAGGCGAAGTTTGCCGATGGCAAGCCGATCACCGCCGAGGACGTGCGCTACACCTTCGACCTGCTGATGACCCAGGGCAGCCTGCGATATCGCACGCAGTTCGCCGACGTAAAAGGCGTGGTAGTCGAATCGCCATTGACCGTGCGCTTCGACTTCAAGAACAACGAAAACCGTACCCTGCCGCTGGACATCGCGACCTTGCCGGTGTTTCCCGAACACTGGTGGAAAACCCGTGACTTTGCCGATGGCGGCGGATACGAGCCGCCCCTGGGCAGCGGGCCGTACAAGGTCGGCAAGGTCGATTCGGGGCGCAGCATCACCTTCGAGCGCAACCGCGACTGGTGGGGCAAGGACCTGCCGGTCAGCCGTGGCCTGTACAACTTCGACCATTTCAGCATCGAGTACTTCGGCGACACCGATGTCGCGCGCCAGGTTTTGCGCGGTGGCGCCTATGACTACAACCGCGAGTTTTCCGCCACCGGCTACTCCATTGGCTACGACAGCTCGGCCCTGAGCGACGGTCGCCTGCAGAAGGCCCACCTGGCCACCGAAGCGCCGCAATCGGCCCAGGGCTTCGTGTTCAACCTGCAAAAACCGATGTTCCAGGACCGCCGGGTGCGCCAGGCCCTGGCGATGCTCTGGGACTTCGAATGGAGCAACCGGCAGATGATGCGCAACCTGTACATCCGCCAGCAGAGCTACTTTTCCAATACCGAGCTGGCGGCCCGGCGATTGCCTGATGCCGGTGAGCTGGCGATCCTGGAACCCTTGCGCGGACAGATCCCCGATGAAGTCTTCAGCCAAGTGTTCGAGGCGCCGAAAACCGATGGCAGCGGCTTGATTCGTGACAAGCAACTGCAGGCCCTGGAGCTGCTGGAACAGGCTGGGTGGAAACCCCAAGGCGATCAACTGGTGAATGCCGAAGGCGAGCCGCTGAGCTTCACCTTCCTGGTCAGCCAGAACGGCATGGACCGCTTGCTCCTGCCCTACAAGCGCACCCTGAAACAGATCGGCATCGACCTGAACATCCGCCGCATCGATTCGTCCCAGTACGTCAATCGCCTGATGAGCCGCGACTACGACATGATCGTCACCGGCTATCCGGTCACCACCTCCCCCGGTGGCGAACTGATCAACTACTTCGCCTCGGTCTCGGCGACCGACCCCGGTGCCAACAACTACATGGTGTTGAAGAACCCGGCGGTGGACACCTTGATCAATGGCCTGATCCGCGCCAACACCCAGGCCGACATGCTGCACTATGCCCACGCGCTCGACCGGGTGCTGCAATGGAACTATTACTGGATTCCCAACTATTACCCGCCGGGCAGTTCCACCGTTTGGTGGAATCGCTTCGGCATACCGAACGTGCAGGCGAGCAATGACGAAGCCATCGAGAGCTGGTGGGAAATGAGCACCACGCCACTCACCAACCAGCAGATGACCGCTGAGCGAATCCGTCGCGGCAGCCCCGGAGGACCGCACTGATGTGGGCTTATATCCTGCGACGCCTGCTGCTGATCATCCCGACCCTGGTGATCATCCTTCTGGTCAACTTCGTCATCGTCCAGGCCGCCCCGGGTGGCCCGGTGGAACAGGCCATCGCACACCTGCAGGGCATCGGCGGCGCCGGTGTCGGTGGCGGTTCCAGCGAGACCATGGGCCATTCCCGGGCCAGCCGCGGCCTCGACCCGCAGCTGATCAAGGACATCGAAAAGCAATACGGCTTCGACAAGCCGGCACCGGAACGCCTGTGGCTGATGCTCACCAGTTATGCGCGCCTGGACTTCGGCAAGAGCTTCTTTCGCGGCGCCACCGTCACCGACCTGATCCTGGAAAAGATGCCGGTCACCATCTCCCTCGGGCTCTGGGCGACGCTGATCACCTACCTGGTGTCCATTCCCCTGGGGATCCGCAAGGCCGTGCACCACGGTAGCCACTTCGATGTCTGGAGCAGCACCGCGATCATCATAGGCTATGCCATGCCGGCCTTCCTGTTTGCCATGTTCCTGATCGTGGTGTTCGCCGGCGGCACCTCGCTGAACTGGTTCCCGGTGCGCGGGCTGGTCTCGGATAATTTCGAGTCGCTGTCGACCCTGGGCAAGGTCGCCGATTACTTCTGGCACCTGGTACTGCCGGTGACCGCCCTGGTGATTGGCGGTTTCGCGACCCTGACCATCCTGACCAAGAATTCGTTTCTCAACGAAATCACTCGTCAGTACGTAGTCACCGCCCGCGCCAAGGGCCTGAGCGAGCGCCGGGTGCTGTACGGCCACGTGTTCCGCAACGCCATGTTGCTGGTAGTGTCGGGGATTCCCCAGGCCTTCATCAGCGTGTTTTTTGCCGGGTCCCTGCTGATTGAAGTGATCTTCTCCCTCGATGGCCTGGGCCGCATGAGCTACGAAGCGGCCGTGTCCCGGGACTACCCGGTGGTGTTCGGTTCGCTATTCATCTTCACCCTGTTCGGCCTGCTGATAAAACTGGTCGGCGACCTGTGCTACACCCTGGTCGATCCGCGCATCGATTTCGCCGCGAGGAACGCCTGATGCTCAAGCTTTCGCCGCTGGGCCGACGCCGCTTCGAGCGCTTCAAGAAAAACCGTCGCGGCTGGTGGTCGCTGTGGCTGTTCGTCGGGCTGTTCCTGCTGACCCTGGGGGGCGAGCTGATCGCCAACGACAAACCGCTGGTCGTCAGCTATCAGCGTTCGTTGTACTTCCCGGCGCTCAAGCGCTACACCGAGCAGGAATTTGGCGGACAACTGCCCTTCCAGGCCGATTACCGCAGCGATTATGTGCAGAACCTGATCAAGAAGGACGGTGGCTGGCTGCTGTTCCCGCCGATCCCCTTCAGCGACGACACACCGAATTACGACCTGAACAAACCGGCCCCGAGCCCGCCATCGAACGTGAATTGGCTGGGCACCGACGACCAGGCGCGGGACGTGTTGGCGCGGGTGATCTTCGGCGCGCGGGTTTCGATCCTGTTTGCCTTGATGCTGACGTTCGTCAGCGCGCTGATCGGCATCGCCGCCGGCGCGTTGCAAGGCTATTACGGTGGCTGGGTCGACTTGCTCGGCCAGCGGCTGCTGGAGGTCTGGTCCGGGTTGCCGGTACTGTACCTGCTGATCATCCTCTCGGGGTTCGTCGAGCCGAATTTCTGGTGGTTGCTGGGGATCATGGCGCTGTTTTCCTGGCTGGCGCTGGTGGACGTAGTGCGTGCCGAGTTCCTGCGCGGGCGCAACTTGGAATACGTCAAGGCGGCCCGTGCGCTGGGCCTGAGCGATCGCAAAGTGATCGTGCGGCACATCCTGCCCAACGCCATGAACGCGACCCTGAGTTACCTGCCGTTCATTCTGACCGGGGCCATCTCGACCCTCACCGCCCTGGACTTCCTCGGCTTCGGCATGCCGACCGGCAGTGCGTCCCTGGGCGAACTGATCGGCCAGGGCAAGCAGAACCTGCAGGCGCCCTGGCTGGGCCTGACGGCGTTTTTCACCCTGGCGTTGATTCTTTCTCTATTGGTGTTCATCGGCGAAGCCTTGCGCGACGCCTTTGACCCTCGTGCGTGAAGCGGACCGTTGATATGAGCAACCTGATCGAAATCCGTGACCTCAGCGTGGCCTTCAGTGGCCAGACGGTGGTGCGCAACCTGTGCCTGGACATCCGCCCCGGCGAATGCCTGGCGCTGGTCGGTGAGTCGGGTTCGGGCAAGTCGGTGACCGCCCACTCGATCCTGCAGCTGCTGCCCGAATGCGGCACCGAGACCACCGGCAGCATCCGTTATCGCGGCCAGGAACTGGTGGGCGCCGATGCGAGCAAATTGCGCAAACTGCGGGGTAATCGCATCGCGATGATCTTCCAGGAGCCGATGACCTCCCTGAACCCGCTGCACAGTATCGAGAAGCAGATCGGCGAGACCCTGCTGGTGCACAAAGGCCTGGCCGGCAAGGCGGCACAGGCGCGGATTCTCGAATTGCTGCACCTGGTGGGTATCCAGAAGCCCAAGGAGCGGCTCAAGGCCTACCCCCACCAGTTATCCGGTGGCCAGCGCCAGCGGGTGATGATCGCCATGGCCCTGGCCTGCGAGCCGGAACTGTTGATCGCCGATGAACCGACCACGGCGCTGGACGTGACGGTGCAGCGCAAGATCCTGCTGCTACTCAAGTCGCTGCAACAGCGACTGGGCATGTCGCTGCTGCTGATCAGCCACGACCTCAATCTGGTGCGCAGCATTGCCCAGCGCGTCTGCGTGATGAAGGCCGGCGAAATTGTCGAGCAGGCCACCTGCGAGACGATGTTCACCGCACCGAAACACCCTTACAGCTGCGTGCTGCTCAATGCCGAGCCGGAAGGCGTAGCGCTGCCCCGGGACGAACGCGAGAAAGTCCTGGAGGTGCACGACCTGCGGGTGCAGTTTCCGGTCAGTGGCGGACTGTTCCGACGCAAGACCTACCTCAAGGCCGTGGACGGCATCAGCCTGAATATCCAACGGGGCAAGACCCTGGGCATCGTCGGCGAGTCGGGTTCCGGCAAGTCCACGCTCGGCCAGGCGATCCTGCGCCTGCTGGACTCCGAAGGCAGCATCCGCTTCCAGGGCCAGGCGCTCGATGGCCTGACGCAGAAACAGTTGCGGCCGTGGCGCAAGAAAATGCAGGTGGTGTTCCAGGACCCGTTTGGCAGCCTCAGCCCACGCATGTCCGTGGCGCAGATCATCAGCGAAGGCCTGGAAGTGCATAGCCAGTTGACCACTGAGCAATGCAACGCCGAGGTGATCCGGGCGCTGCAGGAAGTCGGGCTCGACCCGCAAAGCCGGCATCGCTACCCCCACGAGTTCTCCGGTGGCCAGCGCCAGCGCATCGCTATCGCCCGGGCGCTGGTGTTGAAGCCGGCGCTGATCCTGTTGGACGAACCGACCTCGGCGCTGGACCGTACCGTGCAGAAGCAGGTAGTGGCCCTGCTGCGCCAGCTTCAGGAAAAACACGGGCTGACCTACCTGTTCATCAGCCATGACCTGGCGGTGGTGCGCGCCCTTGCCCACGACATGATCGTGATCAAGGACGGCAAGGTGGTCGAAAGCGGCGCCAGCCACGATGTGTTCGATTCGCCGCAGCATCCCTATACCAAGGAGCTGTTGGCGGCGGCACATGTGGGGCAGGCATAATCCCGTCAGACCGCGTCGCGGCCTTCTGTAGGAGCGAGCTTGCTCGCGAAGAGGCCGCCACTGGCAACACATCATCAGGATCAGCCCCCATGAACACCACCGAAAGCCTCAAGGACTACCAGCGCGTACGCCTACTGGCGATCCGCTCGCTGTTCGAGATCATCGAGCAGTCCAGTGAAGGCACGGTGATCGTCGACCGCGACGCCAACATCGTCTGGATGAACGAACGTTATGCCAAGCGATTCGGCCTGCAATCGGCCGAAAGCGCGATTGGCAAGGCCTGCGAAAGCGTGATCCCCGGCAGCCTGTTGCGCGAAGTGGTGCGCACCGGCCGACCGATCCTGCTCGACATGCAGGACACCCCCAAGGAACCGCTGGTGGTGATGCGCCTGCCGATTCACGACGATGCCGGCGAGGTGATCGGCGCCATCGGTTTTGCCTTGTTCGACGAGTTGCGCAGCCTGTCGCCGATGCTCAAGCGCTACATGAGCATGCAGCAAGAGCTGGCTTCCACGCGCTCGCTGCTGCGGGCGCGGCAGACCCGCTACAACTTCGCCCACTTCATCGGCACCAGCGCCGCCAGCCTGGAAGTCAAGCGTCGTGCCCGGCGCAGCGCCAGCACCGACTCGCCGGTGTTGCTGCTCGGTGAAACCGGCACCGGCAAGGAACTGCTGGCACAGGCGATCCACAATGCATCGCCGCGCGCGCACAAGGCGTTTGTCAGCATCAACAGTGCCGCGATCCCCGAATCGCTGCTGGAAGCCGAATTTTTCGGCACCGCCCCTGGCGCCTTTACCGGCGCCGACCGCAAAGGCCGCGCTGGCAAGTTGCAGATCGCCCAGGGCGGGACGCTGTTTCTCGACGAGATCGGCGACATGCCGTTGCCGCTGCAAAGTAAATTGCTGCGGGTGCTGCAGGAAAAGGAATTCGAGCCGGTCGGTTCCAACGAGGTGATCCAGAGCGATGTGCGGGTCATCGCCGCGACCTCGACCGACCTGGAAGCGGCGATCAAACGCGGCGAGTTTCGCGCCGACCTGTACTACCGCCTCAACGTCCTGCCGATCCAGGTGCCACCGCTGCGTGACCGTCTCGACGACCTGCCCGCCCTCAGTGAAGCGATCCTTGAAGAGCTGCGCAGCCAGCACGAACTGAACGGCGAAGCGTTGGCGCTGCTGGGTCAACACGCCTGGCCGGGGAATATTCGCGAGCTGCGTAACGTGCTGGAGCGGGCGGCGTTGCTCAGTGATGATTTGCGGCTGACGGAGATGGATATCCGGGCTGCGATCGGCACGTTTATGCCGGTTGAGCGCGTGGCGCCGTTGAGTATCGAGCCGGTGGCGCATGAGACGTTCAGTGCGGCGCGGGAACGGTTTGATCGGCAATTGATTGAAAACGCCTTGGCGCAATGTGGGGGCAAGGTGATTGAAGCGGCGGCACGATTGGGGTTGGGGCGGTCGACGTTGTACAAGAAGATGGTGGCGTTGGGGATTGCTGAGTCTCTATAAAGAGACATAAATCTCCATTGGTAGATATGGCCTCTTTGCGAGCAAGCCCGCTCCCACAGGGATCGTATTCTTCCTGCCATACGGTATCCCTGTGGGAGCGGGCTTGCTCGCGAAGAGGCCGGAAAGACCACCAAAAATCTCAAAACCGAGACAACTCAAACCATCGCAACCTGGCCTTCTTTAATATTTCTTTATATTTCAACAACTTAACCACTTGGCACAAATCTCGCTATAGCCCCTCCCCACAACGTACTACCTTAAAAAAATAACAATCCAGGAGACACACCATGAGTGTGATCATTGCCTTGGCAGCCCTCACGCTGCTGATGCTGGCTGCCTACCGTGGCTACAGCGTTATCCTTTTTGCCCCGATTGCCGCCCTCGGCGCCGTCCTGCTCACCGATCCTTCTGCCGTCGCCCCTGCCTTCACCGGGGTGTTCATGGAAAAAATGGTCGGTTTCATCAAGCTGTATTTCCCGGTGTTCCTGCTCGGCGCAGTGTTCGGCAAGCTCATCGAGCTGTCGGGTTTTTCGCGCTCGATCGTCGCGGCGGCCATTCGCCTGCTTGGCACCCGCCAGGCGATGCTGGTGATCGTGCTGGTCTGCGCCCTGCTGACCTACGGTGGGGTCTCGCTGTTCGTGGTGGTGTTCGCGGTCTATCCGTTTGCCGCGGAAATGTTCCGCCAGAGCAACATCCCCAAGCGCCTGATCCCGGCGACCATCGCCCTCGGCGCCTTTTCGTTCACCATGGACGCCCTGCCCGGCACCCCGCAGATCCAGAACATCATCCCCAGTACCTTCTTCAACACCACCGCCTGGGCTGCGCCATGGCTGGGCTTGATCGGCGCGATCTTCGTGGTCTGCGCCGGCATGCTGTTTCTGCAGCGCCAACGCAAAAAGGCTCAGCTGGCCGGTGAGGGTTATGGCACCGAACTGCGCAACGAGCCGGAAACCGCTGCCGACATCAAGCTGCCCAACCCCTGGATCGCCCTGTCGCCGCTGTTGGCCGTGGGCATCATGAACCTGCTGTTTACCCAATGGATCCCACAGTGGTACGGCAAGACCCACAGCCTCGCACTGCCAGGCATGGCCGCGCCGGTGACCACTGAAATCGCCAAGCTGACGGCTATCTGGGCCGTTCAAGCCGCGCTGCTCGTCGGCATCCTCATGGTGTTGGTGTTCGGCTTCCAGGCGATTCGCGGCAAACTCGCCGAGGGCAGTAGAAGTGCGGTCGGCGGTTCGTTGCTGGCGGCGATGAACACCGCGTCGGAGTATGGATTTGGCGCAGTGATCGCCTCCTTGCCGGGCTTCCTGGTCTTGGCCGACTGGCTCAAGAGCATTCCCAATCCGCTGGTCAATGAAGCGATAACCGTGACCCTGCTGGCCGGCATCACCGGTTCTGCGTCGGGTGGGATGAGCATTGCGCTGGCGGCCATGGCCAATGACTTCATCGCAGCCGCCCACGCCGCCAACATCCCGCTGGAAGTCCTGCACCGGGTGGCCGCCATGGCCAGTGGCGGCATGGACACCCTGCCGCACAACGGCGCGGTGATTACCTTGCTGGCGGTGACCGGCCTGACCCACCGCGAGGCCTACAAAGACATTTTCTGTATTACGCTGATCAAGACCCTCGCGGTTTTCGTAGTGATCGGCACTTTCTACGCCACTGGCATTGTGTGAGGTATTGATGACGACTCTTTCGGGCAAGACCGCACTGGTTACCGGTTCCACCAGCGGCATCGGCCTGGGCATTGCCCTCAGCCTGGCCAAGGCGGGCGCCAACCTGATTCTCAACGGATTTGGCGATGCATCCAAAGTGATCGCCGAGGTAGAGCAGTTCGGCGGCAAGGTTGGCCATCATCCGGCCGACGTCAGCGACGCGGCGCAGATCGCCGACATGATCGCCTACGCCGAGCGTGAGTTCGGCGGCGTCGACATTCTGGTCAACAACGCCGGCATCCAGTATGTGGCGCCGGTGGACGAGTTCCCGGTGGAGCGCTGGGACTCGATCATTGCCATCAACCTGTCGTCGGTGTTCCATAGCACCCGCCTGAGCCTGCCGGGCATGCGCGCCAAGGGCTGGGGCCGGGTGATCAACATTGCCTCGGTGCATGGCCTGGTGGGTTCGACCGGCAAAGCCGCCTATGTCGCCGCCAAGCACGGGGTGATCGGGCTGACCAAAGTGGTCGCCCTGGAAACCGCCACCAGCAACATCACCTGCAACGCGATTTGCCCGGGCTGGGTGCTGACGCCGCTGGTGCAGAAGCAGATCGACGACCGCGCCGCCACCGGCATCGACCCGCAGCAGGCGCAGCATGATTTGCTGGCCGAGAAGCAGCCGTCGCTGGAATTCGTGACGCCACCGCAATTGGGTGAGCTGGTGTTGTTCCTGTGCAGCGAAGCCGGCACCCAGGTGCGTGGCGCGGCATGGAATGTCGATGGGGGGTGGTTGGCGCAGTAACCATCCACCCTGTGGGAGCGGGCTTGCTCGCGAATGTGGTCTATCAGCGACATTTATGGTGTCTGACTCACCGCATTCGCGAGCAAGCCCGCTCCCACAGATGAAATGTGTCTACCTCGGCTTGTGCGTGAATAATAAAGAGGCAACTCATGTCCGACATCCTCTGGCAACCCAGCGCCGAGCGCATCGGCAAGACCCGCATGGAGGCCTTTCGGCGCTTCATCAATCAACGCCACCACCTGCACATCGACGACTACCCCGCCCTGCACCAATGGTCGATCGATCAGCGCACGGACTTCTGGCAGGCCATCGTCGACTTCTTCGACATCCGCTTCCATGAGCAACCCGACGCGGTGCTGCTCGAAGGCGCGCAGATGCCCAGCGCCCAGTGGTTTCCCGGCGCGACCCTAAACTTCGCCGAACACCTGCTGAGCCGTCGTGACGATGCCGTGGCCGTGGTGGCCGTGGCTGAAAACGGTCAGCGTGAACACCTGACCTGGGCCGAACTGGCCGAGCATGTCGCCGGCTTCCAGAATGGCTTGATCGCGGCCGGTGTCGGCCTCGGCGACCGGGTGGCGGCGTGCATGCCCAACACCTGGCAAACCCTGGTGGCCATGCTCGCCACCACCAGCCTCGGGGCCATCTGGTCCTGCTCGTCGCCAGACTTCGGCACCCAGGGGGTGATCGACCGCTTCGGCCAGATCGAACCGAAAGTGCTCGTCACCTGCGCCGGTTATCGCTACGCCGGCAAGGAGATCGACCAGACCGCCAAGGTCAACGAAATCCTCGAACGCCTGCCGACCTTGCAGCAGTTGGTCATCGTGCCATACGCACAGCCCAGAACTCACATCGAAGACTTCCGTACCCCGGCCAACGTCACGCTCTGGGACGACTTCTATGAACCTGGCGGCGAACCGGATTTCGTCCCGGTGCCCTTCGCCCATCCGCTGTACATCCTCTACTCCAGCGGCACCACCGGTGTGCCCAAATGCATCATCCACAGCACCGGCGGCGTGCTGCTGCAGCACGTCAAGGAACACGGCCTGCATTGCGATCTCGGCCCCGGTGACCGCTTGTTCTACTACACCACCTGCGGCTGGATGATGTGGAACTGGCTGGTCTCGGCCCTGGCGGTGGGCAGCGCCGTGGTGCTGTACGACGGCTCGCCGTTCCAGCCGGATGCCGATCGCTTGGTCGATCTGATCGACGACGAGGGCATCACGGTATTCGGCACCAGCCCCAAGTACCTCGCCACTCTGCAAAGCAGCGGCGTGAAGCCTGCGCAAAGCCATGACCTGGGCAGCCTCAAGACCCTGCTCTGCACAGGTTCGGCGCTATCGCCGCAGAGCTACGACTACGTCTATCGCGATTTCAAGGCCGACCTGTGCCTGGCGTCGATGTCGGGCGGCACCGACATCGTCTCCTGTTTCGTCAACGGCAACCCCTGGCAGCCGGTGCGCCGTGGCGAGATCCAGGGCAAGAGCCTGGGCATGGCCGTGGAGGTATGGAACGACCAGGGTCAACCGGTGATTGGTGAAAAAGGCGAGCTGGTGTGTACCCGGCACTTTCCGGCGATGCCCATCGGCCTGTGGCACGACCCCGACGGCGAAAAGCTCAAGGCTTCCTACTTCAGCCAGTTTCCCGGGGTCTGGGCCCAGGGCGACTACGCCGAACAGCTGCCTCATGGCGCGATGATGATCCACGGCCGTTCGGACGCGGTGCTCAACCCCGGCGGCGTGCGCATCGGTACCGCGGAAATCTATCGCCAGGTGGAAAAGGTCCCGCAGGTGCTCGACAGCGTGGCCATCGGTCAGCAATGGCAGGATGACGTACGGGTGGTGCTGTTCGTGCGCCTGCGCGATGGCGTGGAACTCGATGAGGCGTTGCAGCAGCAGATTCGCCAGGTCATTCGCGCCAACACCACACCCCGGCATGTGCCGGCGAAGATTGTCGCGGTCACCGACATTCCCCGGACCATCAGCGGCAAAGTCGTCGAGTTGGCGGTGCGCAATGTGGTGCACGGGCAAAAGGTGAAAAACACCGATGCGCTGGCCAATCCCCAAGCCCTCGAGCAATTCCGCAACCGCCCTGAACTCCAGGACTGAAACACCTGCAGGGGTTCGATTTCCATGGCAAAAAATATCCGTGGAGCATTCAATGATAAAAAGAATGACCTGAAGCAGGCCATCCAGCGTCTACTGCCCTGCAGGAATAGTAGAGGCCGCCACACCGAATCATGTTCAGGACAACCAGATGAACGCATCACCCACCGGCAGCGATGCCCAGGCCCTGATTGCCAGGCTCGACTGGGCGAGCAGCCCCCTAGGCGCCGCCAGCACCTGGCCGCAGAGCCTGCGTACCGCCGTGGACATCGTGATTCACTCGCCGATGCCGATGCTGCTGCTCTGGGGGCCGCAACTGACGCAGATCTACAACGATGGCTTCGCGCTGCTGGCCGGCAGCAAGCATCCGCACGCTTTCGGACAGCCAACCCACCTGATCTGGCCCGAATTGAAGGACTTTACCGACCCGATCTACAGCGCGGTCCTGCAAGGCCAGGTGCGAACCTACAGCGAACAGCGCTTCACCCTTCAGCGCGACGGCATCGATTCCGACTTCTGGCTTGACCTGACCTACAGCCCCATCCGCGACGAAAACGCCCAGGTCGCCGGCATCCTGGTCACTGCGATCGAAACCAACGAACGCCGGCGCATCGCCCTCGAACTGGAACAGCGCTCCGCCGCGAGCCTCAAGGCCCAGCAAGACACCGAGGAGCGCCTGCAACTGGCCCTCGCCGCCACCGACGCGGTCGGCACCTGGGACTGGGACATCAGCGAGGACCGCTTCATCGCCGACGCTCATTTCGCCCAACTGCACGGCATTGAACCGGCGCTGTCCGGCCAGTTGCCGATCAGCGAATACCTGCACGGCGTCCACCCCGAAGACCGCACCCTGATCGCCCGCAGCATCAAGCACTGCATTACCCACGGCACCGAATACGCCGAGGAATACCGTCTGCTGCTAGCCGATGGCCAGCTGCGCTGGGTGTTCGCCCGCGGCCGTTGCTACAAGGATCACCACGGCCGGCCGATCCGCTTCCTCGGCGCCGCCCTCGACCTGACCGAGCGCAAGAACACCGAGCAGGCCTTGCGCCAGAGCCAGACCGAGCTGCAGTTGATCATCAACGCCATGCCGATCCTGATCAGCTACGTCGACCGCGAGGAACGCTTTCGCCTGAACAACGCCGCCTACCTGGACTGGTATGGCCTCACGCCCCAGGAACTCTTCGGCCGCACCGTCCGCGAAGTGCTGGGCGAC
Organism: Pseudomonas sp. YuFO8; assembly: GCF_035065025.1. Taxonomy (NCBI): domain Bacteria; kingdom Pseudomonadati; phylum Pseudomonadota; class Gammaproteobacteria; order Pseudomonadales; family Pseudomonadaceae; genus Pseudomonas; species Pseudomonas sp. YuFO8. The sequence continues at coordinate 212,577 of NZ_JAXDEQ010000003.1, forward strand.
GAGGCCTATGCCCTGCGCGCCGGGTACATCGCCCAGGCCCTGGCCGGCAAGGCCTGCAGCTTCAGTATCAGCACCCCGCACCGCGATGGCAGCACCCGCCAGGCGCTGATGAATTACCTGCCGCGTCACGGCGCGGATGGCGCGGTAAATGGTTTCTACATCTTCGTCATCGACGAAACCGAGCGCAAACAGACCGAAGAAGCCTTGCGCAACCTCAACGAAACCCTAGAGGAACGGGTGAGCGCCCGCACCCGCCAACTGGCCGAGGCCAATGAAAAACTGCTCAGCGAGATGTTCGAACGCGAGCGCGCCGAAGAAGCCCTGCGCCATGCGCAGAAGATGGAAGCGGTGGGCCAGCTCACCGGGGGCATCGCCCATGACTTCAACAACATGCTCACCGGGATCATCGGCAGCCTGGACCTGATGCAACGCTACATCGCCGACGGCCGCGCCGCCGAAATCGCCCGTTTCACCGAAGCCGCGGTGTCCTCGGCCAACCGCGCCGCTGCCCTCACCCATCGGCTGCTGGCGTTCTCCAGGCGCCAGTCGCTGGATCGCAAGACGCTGAACGCCAATGACCTGATCCACTCCCTGGAAGACCTGCTCAGCCGAACCAAGGGCGACCATATCGAACTCAAGCTGCAACTGACCGAAGACGTGTGGCCGGTCAGTACCGACGTCAGTCAACTGGAAAACGCCCTGCTCAACCTGGTAATCAACGCCCGGGACGCCATGCCCGATGGTGGCCGGTTGTGCATCGAAACTGCCAATGTCTATCTCGACGGCAGTGACATCACCACCCTGGAACCGGTCAAGGCCGGGGATTACCTGATGATCGCGGTCAGCGACAACGGCACCGGCATGACCCCGAAGGTATTGGCCAAGGCGTTCGACCCGTTCTTCACCACCAAACCCATCGGCCAAGGCACCGGATTGGGCTTGTCGATGATCTACGGTTTTGCCCAGCAGTCCGGTGGCCACGTAACCCTGTTCAGCATGCCCGGCCAGGGCACCAGCGTGCGCCTGTACTTGCCGCGACTGCTCGACGTTGAGCCGCAGGACGTGCTGTCGCCGGTGATCAGCGAAGCACCGTCGGCGATTGCCGGCGAAACGGTGGTGTTGGTGGAGGACGACCCGGCGGTGCGAATGCTGGTGTTCGATCTGCTCAAGGAGTTGGGTTATCACGCCTATGAAGCCGAAAATGCGAAGACGGCCCTGCCCTTGCTCGAATCCGACTTGCGAGTCGATCTGTTGGTCACCGATGTCGGGCTGCCCGGGATGAATGGCCGGCAACTGGCGGAGATTGCCCGTCAGCATCGCCCGGAACTGAAAGTGCTGTTCATGACCGGTTACGCGCAAATGGCCGCCGAACGCCAGGGCTTTCTCGAAGAAGGCATGGACATGGTGGCCAAACCGTTTTCCATCGATCTGTTGGCAAACAAGATTCGCACGATGATCGGTCAAGCGCAGTGAGTTAAGGCATAATCGCCCGCCCCGCTGTCACGACCGTTGCAAGGTACCTGCCCCATGAAAGCTCAAGCCCGCCATATCCTGGTGAAAACTTCGGAAGAAGCCGAACAACTCAAGCAACGCATCGCCAAGGGTGAAGCCTTCGATGTGCTGGCCAAGAAGTACTCCACCTGCCCGTCCGGCAAACGCGGCGGCGACCTGGGTGAAGTGCGGCCGGGGCAGATGGTCGGTGCGATCGATGCGGTGATCTTCAAAAAACCGCTGCGGGTGGTACATGGGCCGATCAAAAGCAAGTTTGGGTATCACCTGGTGCAGGTGTTTTACCGCGACTGATGGGTTGGCTTTGGGGCCCCATCGCCAGCAGGCTGGCTCCCACAATGGATCTTCTGTGTCCACAAGGCCCTTGTGGGAGCCAGCCTGCTGGCGAACCGATGGCGCAGCCAGCGGCCATCCAGCACTCACTTGGGGATGAGTGCTCCGGGCACCTGAATCACCCGACTCGCCAACCGATGCCCCGCCTCAGCCGCTTCAACCGGGCTCCCCCCCTTGAGCCGCGAAGCCAGGTACGCCGCGCTGAACGAATCCCCCGCCGCCGTGGTGTCCACCACCCGCTCGACCTTCTGCGCCGGCACTTCGAACGACTCGCCGTCACACCGAATCAAACACGCCTCGGCGCCGCGCTTGAGCACCACTTCAGGCGTGCCGATCTGCTCGTACGCTGCAAACACCGCCGCACAATCAGAGAAATGAAACAGCGCCTGCTCGTCATCGACAGTCAGCAGCGCCAGGTCGACATAGGGCAGGACCCTGCGATAAGCCGCCTGCGCCTCCTCCACCGAGGCCCACAAACGCGGGCGATAGTTGTTGTCGAAGACGATTCGGGCATCGCGCTGGCGGGCCTCGATCAGGGTTTCCAGCAATTTTTCCCGACCTTGTACGCCCAGCACCGCAAGGGTGATGCCGCTGAAATACAACACGTCGTAATCCGGCAGCGCCGCCAGGATCGGCGCGGCGGCCGGGGTGGTGAAGCAATCGCGCACCGCCGCTTCATTGCGCCAGTAGAGAAAACGCCGCTCGCCGGCGGCGTCGGTCTGGATGCAATACAGCCCCGGCAAGCGACCGGGCAAGCGCTGGACCATGCCCAGGCCAATGTTTTCGTCGGCCCAACTCTGGCACATGGCATCGCTGAAACTGTCATCGCCCAGGGCGGTGACGTAATCCACCGTGCCGGCGGCGCCGAGTTCCCGGGACAGGTAGACCGCGGTGTTCAGGGTATCGCCGCCGAAACTCTGTTGCAGACTGCCATCGGCGCGATGCTGCAACTCGATCATGCATTCGCCGATCAGGGCGATGCGTGGGGTGTTGATGGTGTTCATTATTGTGGGGTCTCTGGTATTGCGATGTTGTCTGTCAGGGCCCCATCGCCAGCAGGCTGGCTCCCACAATGGATCTTCAGTTTCCACAAGACCCTTGTGGGAGCCAGCCTGCTGGCGATGGCCGCGCCGCGGTCGAAATCTTAGAAACAGGTTTCCATGTTCTCGATGACGTTCAACTGCTCATCCACCAGGCACCCCGTACGCCACTTGTCGAACGTCAGGCACGGGTGCGAAGTGCCGAACGAAATGATGTCGCCCACCCGCAGATCAACCCCCGGCGCCACGGTCATGAAGGCATGCTGGTCCATCACGGCGGTGACCTTGCAGGCGCTGACGTCATCGCCCTTGGCCGGTACCACACCGGCCTGGTAACGCAGCAACGGCACCGGCAATCCGGCGTCATAGGCCACGTCGCGCTTGCCCAGGGCAATCACCGCGAAGCCAGGTTCGGGCAACGACTGCACGTGCGCCCAGACTTCCAGCGCCGGGCGCAGGCCCTCCTGCAGGTCGCTGCGACGGTCGAGCACGCAGCATTGCGCTTCCTTGTAGATGCCATGGTCGTGCGCCACATAACTGCCGGGGCGCAGGACGCTGAGGAAACGCCCGCCCGCGTTCTGCGCCTCGAACTCTTCGGCAATCAGGTCATACCAGGCCGAACCCGAAGCGGTGATGATTGGTTTGTTGATCGCGAAGGCACCGCTGTCCTGCAACTGCACCGCCAGACGCACCAACGAGCCTGCGAACGCGCGGATGCCGCTCACCGCGTGATCGCCGTGGATCACGCCTTCATACCCTTCGATCCCGGTCAGCGCCAAGGCCGGTTGCGCGGCGATCGCCTTGGCCAGGTCCAGGACTTCCTGTTCGCTGCGGCAACCGCAACGACCGCCAACCACGCCGTATTCGATCATCACGTTCAGGCGCACGCCACGGGAAGCGAAATAGGCGCCGAGATCGGCGACGTTGTCCGGGTGATCGACCATGCAATAGAAGTCGAACGCCGGGTCCGCCAGAAGATCGGCAATCAACGCCATGTTTGGTGTGCCGACCAGCTGGTTGGCCATCAGCACCCGGTGCACGCCGTGGGCGTAGGCCGCACGGGTTTGCGTGGCGCTGGCCAGGGTGATGCCCCAGGCGCCGGCGTCCAGTTGTCGGCGAAACAGCGCCGGGGTCATGCTGGTCTTGCCGTGGGGCGCCAGTTCAGCGCCGCTGTTGCTGACAAAGTCCTGCATCCAGCGGATGTTGTGTTCCAGCGCTTCGCGATGCAGCACCAGCGCCGGCAGGCTGACGTCGCGCACCAGGTTGGCGCCGGTGTGGGCAAAGCCCTTTTCCACGGCGGCAGTATTTTTCGCAGAAGACATGGTCGAACTCCTCACATTCGCGGCCGCGGGCAGCCGCTGTTATTCGTTGATGCGACGGGCCAGGCTGTTGGCGCTGTCGATCAGCACCCGGCGGTAGTCGTTGTAATTGTTCCTGGCATCGGCCCGGGGGGCGACGATGCACAGGGTTGCGATGGCCACGCCATTCGGGTCTTTGACCGGGGCGGCGAAACAATGGGTAAAGGTGTCGGCCACGCTATCGAAGGAGAAAAACCCGTCGATACCGGCCTGGCGGATTTCCTTGAGAAACTGCTCCAGCGGCAAGCGTTCACCGTTGGGCAGGATGAAGTCGTCGTGGTCGATCAGGTCGACGATTTCCTGGTCGCTCAAATGCGCCAGCAACAGGCGTCCGGACGCGGTCCAGGGGATGGGCGCGTTCTCGCCGATGTCCGAGGAAATGCGGAAATGCCGCTCGCCCTCCTTCATCAGCGCCACGGTGTATTTGCGCCCATTGAGCAGGCACATCTGCGCGGTTTCACGGGTCTGGCTGACGATGTCCTGCAGGGCGTGATCGGCCTCGCGGCTCAGGTCGAAATGGCGCAGGTGCGCCTGCCCGAGGAAGTACAGCTGGCGACCGAGGTAGACGTGACCGTCCTTGCCCACCGGCTCGAGGATCCGCCGTTCGAGCAACGAGGCCACCAGCTCGTAGACCGTGGATTTGGGGCTGCCGATGCCGCTGGCAATGTCGTTCGGGCGCAGGGGCTGGCCGATCTCCTTGAGGAAATCGAGGATATCGAACGCCCGGTCCAGACCGCGTGCCCGGCGCTTGATGGTGTCTTCGGTCATGTCAGTGGTTCCCCTTCAAAATCCCGGGAGTTTACCGAGAGTGCGGTGGCGACTGTTAGGCCGCCATCGCCAGCAGGCTAGCTCCCACAGGGAAACGCATTCCAAATGTGGGAGCCAGCCTGCTGGCGATGAAGCCACCTCGGTTCAGGCCTTTTTCTTGTACGCGATGCAGTCGATCTCGACCTTGCAGTCAACCATCATGTTCGCCTGCACACAGGCCCGCGCCGGAGCATGTTCAGGCTTGAAGTACTCGCCAAAGACCTTGTTGAAACTGGTGAAATCCCGCGGATCCTCCAGCCATACGCCAACACGCACCACATCTTCCAGGCCGTAACCGGCCTCCTGGAGAATCGCGACCAGGTTCTTCATGGTCTGGTGGGTCTGCTCGACAATGCCGCCAGTGATGATCTCGCCGTCCACCGCCGGCACCTGCCCGGAAACGTGCAGCCAGCCATCGGCTTCAACGGCGCGGGCGAAAGGGCGAGGCTGGCCGCCCGCGGCGGTGCTGCCGGTGCCGTAACGAGTAATGCTCATGGGTGTTTCTCCTGATTGAAAATCGAATATTAAAACCGCGTGCTTTTGAGAAATTCAGCCAGACGCGGCGACTGTGGGCGCTCGAACAGATCCTTGGGTGGCCCCTGCTCTTCGATGCGTCCCTGGTTCATGAAGACGATCTTGTCCGAGACCTCGAAGGCGAAGCGCATTTCGTGGGTCACCAGCAGCATGGTCATGCCGTCTTCGGCCAGGCCCTTGATCACGCTGAGCACTTCGCCCACCAGTTCCGGGTCCAGCGCCGAGGTGACTTCGTCGAACAGCATCAGGCTCGGGTTCATCGCAATCGCCCGGGCAATCGCCACACGCTGCTGCTGACCGCCGGACAACTGCCCGGGAAAATGATCGCGGCGCTCCAGCAGGCCGACCCGCTCCAGCCATTTTTCCGCCAGGGCCACCGCTTCGTCCTTGTGCAGCTTCTTGACCTTGAGCAAACCCAGGGTGACGTTCTGCAGCGCGGTCAGGTGCGGGAACAGGTTGAATTGCTGGAACGCCATGCCGGTCATGGCACGGTGGCGGGCGATGACCTTCTCCGGGTGGCGGATGCGCTTGCCATTGACTTCGTCATAGCCGATGGATTCGCCGTCGAGCAGGATCTGCCCGCCCTGGAACTCTTCGAGCATGTTCACGCAGCGCAATAGCGTGGTCTTGCCCGAACCGCTGGAACCGATCAGCGTCACCACGTTGCCGCGCTGCATGCTCAGGTCGACGCCCTTGAGCACTTCGAGCTGGTCGTAACGCTTGTGAAGGCCGCGAATGTCCAGCAGCGGCTGGCCGTGTTGTGCGTTGGTTTGAGTCTGAGTCATGGCAAGGCCACCCGCTTTTCAATGTGCCGGCCGAGTAACTCGATGCCGTAGTTGATGACGAAGAACAGGAATCCGGCGAACAGGTAGAACTCCAGGGTCATGAAATTCCGGGCGATGATCTGCTGGGTGCTGAGCAGCAGCTCGGCCACGCCGATCACCGACAACAACGTCGACGCCTTGACGATCTCGGTGGACGAGTTGACCCAGGTCGGCAGGATCTGCCGCATCGCCTGGGGCAACAGCACGTAGCCGAGGGCCTGATAAAACGTCAGGCCGATGGCCTGGCTCGCCTCCATCTGCCCGCGCGGCAAGGCCTGCAACGCACCGCGCACGATTTCGGCGACGTGTGAGCCGCAAAACAGCGTCAGCCCCAACGCTCCGGCCTGGAACGCGCTGATCTGCCAGCCCAGTGCCGGCGCCATGTAGAAACAGGCCAGCACCAGCACGAACACCGGCGTACCGCGAATCACATCAACGTAAAAACGAAACGGTGCGCGCATCCAGAACTTGCCGTAGGTCAGCACCAGGCCAGCGAACACGCCGAGCAGCGTGCCCAGCAAAATCGCCAGCGCAGACACCTGCACGCTGGTCAGGAAGCCTTGCCAGAGCGGCTCACGCGCGACCCATAACTCATGCAACCAACTGGGAGATTCGTACATGGGGGGCCTCCTATCGGCGGATCGCCAGGCGCTGCTCGAGGTAGCGCAGCATCATGGCAATGAGGTAGCAGGCCGCCACATAAAGCGCCGTGGTCACCAGCCAGGTTTCAATCACCCGGTAGCTCTCGACATTGATCTTGCGCGCGTAATAAGTCAGCTCCGGCACGGCGATCGCGGCCGCCAGCGAGGTGTCCTTGAACAGCGAAATGAAGTTGTTCGACAGCGCCGGCAACACATTGCGCAGCATCACCGGCACGGTGACGTAGGCCTTGACCTGCCATTCGCCCAGGCCGATGGCCAGGCCGGCTTCGCGCTGGCCCTTGGGAATGCTCAGCAGACCGCCGCGGAACACTTCGGTCAGATAGGCCCCGGCGTACAGCGACAGGGTGATGATGAACGACGGAATCTTGTCCAGGCGAATCCCCAGGCTCGGCAAGGCGAAGTAGATCAACAGGATCAACACCAGGATCGGCGTGTTACGGATCACCGTGACATACACCGAAGCCAGCACCCGCAACGCGCGATGCTTCGACAGCAAGGCAAACGCCATCAGCAGGCCGATCACGCAGCCAATGGCGATCGACATCAGCGCCAGTTCAAGGCCCAGGCCGAGCCCCGCCAGCAAGCTGTCGAAATCGCGCCATACGGCGGCAAAGTTCAACTGATAATTCATGGTCGGCAGTACCTTGAGCGGGGCGCGAACGCCCCGCCCTCACGGGATCATTTGAATTCGGCGGGAAAACCGATGGCAGGCGTCGGCAGGTCGACACCGAACCACTGCTTGAACGACGCCGCGTAGGTCGGGAACTCAACGCCGGTCATGGCTTCATGCAGGGTGGTATTGACGAAGTTCAGCCAATCCTGATCGCCGCGCTTGACCGCACAGGCATAGGTTTGCGGGCTCCAGGCATAAGCCGGGCTCCGGTAGCGGCCAGCGTTCTGCACCATCAGGTACTTCACCGAAGACTGGTCGGTGGCCGCCGCATCGGCACGGCCGGAGTTCACCGCCTGGTACATCAGGTCGACGCTGTCGTACTGATCGACCTTGGCCTTGGGCAGTGCCTGGTGCACCAGCTCTTCGGCGTAGACGTTTTGCAGCACCGCCACGGTGACGCTGTCCCCCGCGGCTCGCATGTCGTCGATTTCCTTGTACTTGCTGTTGGCCGGCAACAGCAGGCCGACGCCTTCACGGTAGTACGGCAGCGTGAAGGCCACCTGCTGGGCACGGCTGGCGGTGACCGTGATGAACTGGCAGCTCATGTCGACCTTGTCGGTCAACAGGTTGGGAATCCGCGCATCGGACGACTGCACCACGAACTCGACCTTGCTTGGGTCGTTGAACAGGCCTTTGGCGACCATGCGCGCAATATCGATATCAAAGCCCTGCAACTTGCCATCCGCCCCCTGGAAATGCCAAGGCGCGTTGGTACTGCCGGTGCCCACGATCAGCTTGCCGCGGGCAAGAACGCTGTCGAGCTTGCCGTCCGCCGCCTGGGCCACGCCCACGACTGCAGCAGACGCTGCAAAAAGAAGAACACACGCTTTGAACAAGGAAGGTCGGCGATGCATGGCAAGCACTCCAGGGTGATGTTTATTCCGCTATACCGGAATACGGTATGTAACAACGGAATAGACAGCAGAAAGTGTGCCACAGGTTGTGGACGAGATGTAGGGGGAATGAAAAGTGTTTTGAATCAGGTGGATGCGTGAAACCGGGAAACAACTCAGCGAAAGGGACGATTTTAGAAGCGCTACCGTTGGCTACGGGGGGCGGGTAGCAGGTTCACAACTAGTGCGCCCTTGCTTGTGAAACGAGCAGTCACGCAGCGATGACTTAGCGGGTGCCAGCGTCTTTATACACATCACCCCGCTCTCTTTTTCCGATCGCAATGACAGTCACCACCAGCACTTCATCCACGACCCGATAAACCAATCGATATCCGGCACTGCGTAGCTTGATCTTGTACGCGTTTCCTAGACCGCTCAGACGGTCCGCCGGTACGTGTGGATTGACCAGTCGCTCTTGAAGCTTCTTTTTGAACTGCTCTCGAAGATTTACCCCCAGCTTCCTCCACTCCTTCCAGGCCTTTTCGGAAAACTCCAACTCATAGGTCATCAATCGAAACCTTTATCGTCGGATCGTTTTCTCGCTCTCTACAAAGGGCAACCAACTCCAGATCTTCTAACCGGTTCATCATCGCCTCGTATTCTTTGGCCGGGACGCAATAGAACGCGGGCTCGTTGCGGTTGAGGATCGCGACGGACGACCCTCCACCGGCTGCGACTGTACCCATCGGGTTTTTCTTGAGCTCCGAGATACTCGCTACTACATGCGAAAGCACGATATGCGGCATGAAAGTGTTCCTTAGAGTGCTATTAGAAGTGCTAAAAATAGCACTCGCAAGCAAATCTGACCTCACTACTTTTGCCATAAGACCCCTTAATATCGATTGTTGAGAACGTGCAAAAGTTAGCACTTTGTGCGCTTCTCAGTTTCCGAGAGTCCTATGGGGCAAGTCCTGAAGTCAGGTGAGGGAGTGTCTGAACTTCTGTAGGAAAATTCTCCAGAACGCGGCACTCGATCCACACAAGGCCCGGCAATGAATCAACCGCCCAAACGCACCAGAGATACCCGCGTCACCCGCCGCTCTTCAACCGACATGACGGTCAACCGCCAGCCTTCCCACTCGTGGCTATCCCCGATCATCGGCAGCCGATCCAGCAGGCTCACCACCAAACCGGCCAGGGTTTGATAGTCGTCGGTCGGTTGTGCCGCAAACCCGGTCCGCTGATGCACCCGCGCCAGGTTCAATGCGCCGCTGACCACGAAACCGCCCTTCTCCTCGACCACGTCCGGGCCTTCGATTTCGCTGGCGTCGGGCAGCTCACCGGCTATCGATTCAAGAATGTCGGTCATGGTCAACACGCCGACGAAGTCACCGAACTCATTGACCACGAACGCGATGTGGGTCGAGGCCTTGCGCATCTGTTCCAGGGCATTGAGGATCGAATAGCTGTCCAGCAGGTTGATGGTCTGGCGCGCCAGGTGTGCAAGATCGGGCTGGTTGCCGCCCAGGTATTCCTTCAACAGCTCCTTCTTGTGTACGAAGCCCAGCGGCTCATCCACCGCGCCGTCGCGAATCAGCGGCAGTCGCGAGTAGGACGAGTGCATCAGCCTTGTACGAATCGCCTCGGCGTCTTCAGCCAGGTCGATGTGATCGACGTCGGCGCGTACGGTCATCAAGCTGCGGATCGGCCGCTCGGCCAGTTGCAGGACACCACTGATCATCACCCGCTCACGACGATCGAACAGCTGTTCGCCCGGGGCCTCACCGTTATCCAGCATGTCGGCAATGTCTTCACCGACCTCCTCCACCGCCAACTTGCGCCCGCCGAGCAGGCGCATCACCGCATGGGCGGTACGCTCACGCATAGGTCGCAAGCCCTGCATCGAGCGCTTGCGGCGTGCCCGGGCGATCTGGTTGAACACTTCGATCAGGATCGAGAAACCGATGGCCGCGTACAGATAACCCTTTGGAATGTGGAAGCCCAGGCCTTCGGCGGTCAGCGCAAAGCCGATCATCATCAGGAAGCCCAGGCACAGCATGATCACTGTGGGATGCGCGTTGACGAAGCGGGTCAACGGCTTGCTGGCGACGATCATCAGGCCAATGGAAATGATCACCGCGATCATCATCACAGCGAGCTCGTCGACCATGCCCACGGCGGTAATCACCGCATCGAGGGAGAACACCGCATCGAGCACCACGATTTGCGCCACGATGGGCCAGAACAGCGCGTAAGTCGTGTTGGACGTGCGCTCGCCGACATGGCCTTCGAGCCGTTCATGCAGCTCCATGGTCGCCTTGAACAACAGGAACACACCGCCGAACAGCATGATCAGGTCACGTCCCGAGAAGCTCTTGTCGAATACCTCGAACAGCGGCTGGGTCAGGGTCACCAGCCAGGAAATACTCGCCAGCAGGCCCAGGCGCATCAACAAGGCCAGGGACAGCCCGATGATTCGCGCGCGGTCGCGCTGTTCGGGTGGCAATTTATCCGCCAGGATCGCGATGAACACCAGATTGTCGATGCCCAGCACCAGCTCCAGCACAATCAACGTCAACAAGCCCAGCCACGCGGTGGGGTCAGCTAACCATTCCATTTGAACGTCTCGATCTCTTCAGTGAATTCAGAATGCCGGGCACGGCAAGGCACGGCGCAGAGGCCGGGGAAGTGCAATGACAGGGAGATCGGGACGCCAGAAGACCGGATGTTTCGCGTCCATCAAGACCGCGCGTTGGCGCGAGGGGAAAGGATAACTGGGGGGCTCCGTAAGGGTGTTCATGCAAGTCCTGAAAAGGAAAAAGGACTTGAATCGTACAGGCGATAGAGACAATTCCTACAGCTGGAAACTATTTCAAGATCTGTAGCAACCCTGGAGTTGTGTTGCTCTGGAGGCGATGCTTTTCAATCATTCTTCACTCGCTCGATGTACCGCACCACAGCCGGGGACTTTTCGAACCGCCGATGAATCAACGCCAGCCATGACGATGCCTTGCAGTCGTTGATCTGGCGATAAACCACATTCGGCAAACTGACGTGGCCGACCACCGACTCCGGCACCACCGCCACGCCCTGCTCCAGGGAAACCAAGGCAATCACTGCCACCAGCCCACCGGGCTGCGCACCGAGTTTCGGGACGAAATGACCTTGGGAAGCGACTTGCAATGTACCCACGACCTGTTCCGGGAGAATGAAGTTTTCATTCTGTAAATGCGCCGAATTGATCACCGGCAAACGGTTCAGCCACGAGTCGACCGGCAACGCCAACACAAAGCCTTCGTCGCTCAACTGCACAGCCTCGATGCCCTCGGGCAGGGCCAGCGGGCAACGGATATAGCCCAGGTCGAAGCGCCCTTCAAGGATCATGTTCGCCAGGCTGGCCATGGGGCTTTCCCGCACATTGAGGCTGACATCCGGGTACTCGGCGGCAAATCCCTGCACCTGTTTTTGCAGCAGCCCCGAATACACCGCCGACGCGACATAACCCAGTTCGATGTGGCCGATATCGCCACGCCCGGCGCGCTGGGCGTTTTGCTGGGCGTATTCGAATTGCCGCACCGTCGCCTCGGCTTCGATCAACAGTGCGGCGCCGGCTTCGGTCAAGCTGACTTCACGGGTCTGGCGCACGAACAGGCGCGTGCCCAGTTCGTTTTCCATGTCCTGGATCTGCCGAGTCAAGGTCGGCGGTGCGATGCCGAGTTGCTCGGCGGCGCGAGTGAAGTTGCCTTGCCGGGCAACAGCGAGGAAATAGCGGAAATGACGGATATCCATCGATGCATTAGCTCAAAGGTAATGAAGTGAAGGTGCGCGCCTAACAAAGGCCGCGTCAGCCAGCGATAAGCTGCACTCAACCTCACAGTAGAGAACCCTGGCCATGTCCGTCAAACCCAAGGTGAGCCCGCGCCTGACCTTGCTCACTGCCTCTGCGGTGTGCTCGCTGATCGTGCTCGACACCAACATCGTCGCCGTTACCTTGCCCAGCATCGCCCGGGACCTGGGAGCGAATTTCGCCGACATCGAATGGGTGGTCAGCGCCTACATGCTGGCCTTCGCCGCGCTGTTGCTGCCCGCTGGCAGCCTGGCCGATCGCTTTGGCCGGCAGAAAATGCTGATGTGGGGGCTGGGCATTTTCATCCTTGCGTCGATTGGCTGTGGGGCAGCGCCGAATGCACTGTTTCTCGACATTGCCCGCGCCATCAAGGGCGTCGGTGCGGCGCTGCTGTTGACCTCAGCGCTCGCCTCCATCGGCCACACCTTCCACGATGAAGTCGAACGGGCCAAGGCCTGGGCATTCTGGGGCGGTTGCATGGGCGTGGCGATGACGGCGGCGCCGACCCTGGGCGGCTTGATCACCGAGTACATTGGTTGGCGCTGGATCTTCTATCTCAACCTGCCTGTGGGGATGGTGCTGATGGTTATGGTCTGGCGCGCGGTGCCGGAATCCCGCGATGCCCAGGCTGCGCGCCTCGATCCGTGGGGCAGCCTGGCCTTCAGCGCCAGCCTGTTGTGCCTGATCTGGGGCTTGATCGAAGCCAACCGGATCGGCTGGGACAACCCCGTCACCTACACCCGCCTCGTGGGCGGCGCCCTGTTGCTGGGGTTGTTCGTGGTGATCGAGCGCCTGCAAGAGCGGCCGATGATCGATCTGCAACTGTTCCGTCACCCGCGCTTCATCGGCGCGCTGCTCGGCATGTTTTCCTACGCCGCGTGTGCCCAGGTGATGATGACCATGCTGCCGTTCTACTTGCAGAATGGGCTAGGTTTTACCGCCATTTCCGCCGGGCTGGGCATGCTACCTTTTGCCGTGACCATGCTGATCTTTCCGCGCATTGGTGCACGCCTGGCGGGACGTGTGACGCCGGCAAACATGATGGCCATCGGACTCACCTTGGTGGGCAGCGGTAATTTGCTCAGCGCCTGGGCGGTCAATAGCGGCGGTTACCTGCCTTTCGCCCTGGCCATTGCCGTGACCGGTGCCGGCGCGGGACTGCTCAATGGCGATACGCAGAAAAACATCATGGCCTGCGTGCCTCGGGAGCGCACCGGCATGGCCTCGGGCATGAGTACGACGATGCGCTTCAGCGCGGTGATGCTGGCCATCGGCGTGTATGGCGCTTTGCTTTCGGGGCATAGCGAACGGTTGCTGCACGACAGTCTGGCGGCACAGGGCGGGCAATGGCTCGAACAGACCCAAGGGGTTGCCTCGCGGGTGGTGGCCGGTGACATGGCGGCGGCGTTGAGCCTGGTGCCGGAGGCCGCGCGGTCGGTGGTCGAGCCGCTGGCGAGAGAAGCGTTTGTGGGTGGTTTCAGTCTCTTGCTTTGGGTCGCGGGGTTGGCGGGACTGCTGGGGGCGTTGGTGGTGGGCACGCTGATGCGCAATCCGATTCCAGTGCCTCGCTCAGCACTGGTGCTGGAATGACGCGTACCTGGCGATTTCAGCTTTGAACCTGAGGCCCTCATCGCCAGCAGGCTGGCTCCCACAGGGGAATCCGGCGTTTATGATTTCTGTGTCTCACCCGCATCACTGTGGGAGCCAGCCTGCTGGCGATTGGGCCAGCACAGACAACGCAGAACTCAGCCCGGAAGTAGTTCGTCGATATGCCGATATTCGGATTGCAATTGCGCCGCCAATACCTTGCTGCGCCCGAGACGAATCGGCCCGCGCTCGATGTCGATCACCAATGCAGGACAATCGAGCGTGGGCAACGACGGCCATTCTTTCAGACGGCCATCGGTCACCAGCAACAAGCGCTGCTGCTCCGCCGGAAAACGCTTTTGCCGCACGGCCAGCCAGCGCCCCGCTTCACCCAGCGCCGCCAGCAACGGCGTACCGCCACCGGCGCCCAGGCCATCGAGCCATTGGCGCAACCCCGTCGACGCTTTCAGCCCCTGCACCTGCCACTTCGGCTGTGCACCGCTGGCCGTCAGCAAGGCCACGCGCGCGCGCTGTCGGTAGGCGTCGTCGAACAATTGCGCCAGCAAACCCTTGGCATCACTCAAGGCTTGATGACGCCGGGTGGACGCCGAGGCATCGACGATCACCAGCCACAGTTCATGAGCCGAACGCGTGCGTTGCTGGAACAACACGTCCTGGCGCTGGCGCGGTCGACCGTTGAGCAGCGTGCCAGGCCAATTGATCGAGCCACCATCGGCCGCGTGACGTTTACCCTGTTTGCCGGAATCGAGCCGTCCGGCACGGGGTCTGGCATTCGCCCCCGCGTCAGATCGAGGGCGAATGCCTAGGGCTTTTTTGGCCAGCTCGGCACTTCACGCCGCGCGCCGACCGGCAGCGCTTGAGCGGGCATTTCGCCCCACTGGCCCTGGCCTTCGCTGGGGTTGGAATTCTGCCCGGACTGGGCCTGGTTCTGTTGTGGTGCAGGTGGCGTATGCTCTCGACGACGATGGCGCAGGGCAAACTCGGCGACCGCGTCGATATCCTCTACATCAATCGATGCAGCCCCGCGCCACGCCGCATGCGCACGCGCCGCGCGCAACCAGACCAGATCGGCACGCAAGCCATCGACACCGGCGGCAAAGCAGCGCTCGGTAATCTGCGCCAGCGCTTCGTCGTCGAGGGGAATGCCCGCCAATGTGCTGCGGGCTTTTTCGCAGCGCTCACGCAACGACTGCTGCTGGCTCTCCCATTCGACGCAGAATCGTTGCGGATCGCTGTCGAAATCCAGGCGCCGCCGGATGATCTGCCCGCGCTCGGTCGGGGCGGTGTGACCACCGAGGACGACGTTCAAGCCAAAGCGATCGAGCAATTGCGGACGTAACTCGCCCTCTTCCGGGTTCATGGTGCCGATCAGCACGAACTTCGCCGAATGCCGATGGGAAATACCGTCGCGCTCAACCAGATTGGTGCCGCTGGCGGCCACGTCGAGCAGCAGGTCAACCAGGTGATCGGGCAGCAGATTGACCTCGTCGACATACAACACGCCGCCGTCAGCCTTGGCCAGCACACCCGGGGAAAATTGCGCGCGACCCTCACTCAGAGCCGCGTCGAGGTCGAGGGTGCCGACCAGGCGTTCTTCGGTGGCCCCCAAGGGCAAGGTGACGAACTGGCCGCTGGCCAACAGATCCGCCAGGCCGCGGGCGAGGGTCGACTTGGCCATGCCGCGCGGGCCTTCGATCAATACGCCGCCGATCTTCGGGTCGATGGCGGTCAGGTACAGCGCGAGCTTCAGATCGTCGGCGCCGACCACGGCGGAGAGGGGGAAATGGGGGGTGTCGGTCATTGTTCAATCTCGGTCATGGTCGGTGGTGTTTATCAGCTGTCTTCTTCTATATCCAGCAACAGATTCTCCAGTGCCTCGCGGTAATCCCCCGGCTCTTTCCACATCCCTCGCTGTTGCGCTTCGAGCATGCGTTCGGTCATGTCGCGCAGGGCATGAGGGTTATGCTCACGCACGAAATCCCGCGTACCCGGATCGAGCAAATAGGCATCCGCCAGCAGCGCGTACTGGTGATCGTCGATCAACTGCGTGGTGGCGTCGAAGGCGAACAGGTTGTCCACCGTCGCCGCCATTTCGAAGGCGCCTTTGTAGCCATGGCGCTTGACCCCGTCGATCCACTTCGGATTGGCCGCCCGGGAGCGGATGACCCGGTTCAGCTCTTCCTTCAGTGTGCGGATCTTCGGCAAGTCCGGCTGGCTGTGATCGCCGTGATAACTGGCCGCTGCCTCGCCACGCAGGCTTTCCACGGCGGCCAGCATGCCGCCCTGGAACTGGTAGTAGTCATTGGAGTCGAGCAGGTCGTGCTCGCGGTTGTCCTGGTTTTGCAGCACGGCTTGCATCTGGCCCAGGCGCTGGGAGAACTGCTCACGGGCTGCGGTGCCTTCGTCGGAACCGCCGTAGGCGTAGCCGCCCCAGTTCAGGTAGACCTCGGCCAGGTCCTCGCGGCTTTGCCACAGTCGACCGTCGATGGCGCCCTGGACACCCGCGCCATAGGCGCCGGGTTTGGCGCCGAAAATGCGCCATCCGGCCTGTCGCCGGGCAGCGTCTTCATCCATCCCCGATTGCAGCAGCGCCTGACGTTCGGCGCGCACCTTGGCGGCCAGGGGATTGAGGTCGTCTGGCTCGTCCAGCTCGGCCACCGCTTGCACGGCGGCATCGAACAGCCGGATCAAGTTGGCAAAGGCATCGCGGAAGAAACCCGATACACGCAGGGTAACGTCCACCCGCGGTCGATCAAGCAAGCTCAACGGCAGGATTTCAAAGTCGTCTACCCGCTGACTGCCGGTGGCCCAGACCGGGCGCACGCCCATCAACGCCATGGCCTGGGCGATGTCGTCGCCGCCGGTGCGCATGGTCGCGGTGCCCCAGACCGACAGGCCGAGTTGACGCAAATGATCGCCATGGTCTTGCAGATGGCGTTCAAGAATCAGGTTGGCCGACTGGAAACCGATGCGCCACGCGGTGGTGGTTGGCAGGTTGCGCACGTCCACCGAATAGAAGTTCCGCCCGGTCGGCAGCACGTCGAGGCGACCGCGACTGGGTGCGCCGCTTGGGCCGGCGGGGACGAAACGGCCACTGAGGGCGTCGAGCAGGCCGCGCATCTCTGCGGGACCGCAGGCGTCCAGTCGGGGGGCGACGACTTCGCGCAGATGGTCGAGGATGGCGTTCACGTCAGACCAACTCGCCTCCTGTGGGAGCCAGCCTGCTGGCGATGGAGTGCCAGCCACATTGATGTCGACTGACACTCCATCGCCAGCAGGCTGGCTCCCACAGGAGATCAGCTGTGTGGCAAATAGCTCGAGACGTTCGCGGGTATCGCCGGTGGTGCGCCAGGGTTCCTCGCTTAGCGATAACAATGCGTTGGGGCGAGGTCCGCTCCATGGGTCGGCCAGCGCACAATCCAGCGGATCGAAGCCCAATTCGAACGCCTTGGCCAACGCCCGCAGCAGACTCGACTGTGCACCACGACCATCGCCCCGGGGAATACGCAACAGCGCGAGCAAGGTATCGATGCGCAGCCGTCCCACCGGGGATTCGCCAAACACGTGCAAACCATCGCGGATCTGCGACTCTTTCAAGTCGCACAGGTAGGTGTCCAGGCGTGGCAGCCAGATCGCCGCATCGGCATCGCTGTCGAGTTTTTCGTCCAGCTGCAATTCGCGATCGATGTGCGTGTCGCGCACCAGTTGCAGGATATCGCGCTGCAATTCCCGGGCACGGCGCGGGTCGAGCAATTGCGCCTCGTAATACTCGTCGGCCAGCAGTTCGAGGTTGCGTAGCGGCCCGTAGGTTTCGGCGCGGGTCAGCGGTGGCATCAAGTGATCGATGATCACCGCTTGCGTGCGGCGCTTGGCCTGGGCGCCCTCGCCCGGATCGTTGACGATGAACGGATAGATGTTCGGCAGCGACCCGAGCAGTGCATCCGGCCAGCAGTGCTCCGACAGCCCGACGCCCTTGCCCGGCAGCCATTCCAGGTTGCCGTGCTTGCCGACGTGGATCACGCCGTGGGCGCCGTAGGTGTTGCGCAACCAGAAATAGAACGCCAGGTAGCCGTGGGGCGGCACAAGGTCCGGGTCGTGGTACACCGCACTCGGGTCGACCTGATAACCCCGCGCGGGCTGGATGCCGACGAAGGTCAGGCCAAAACGCAACCCGGCGATCATCATTCGCCCGCCACGGCACATCGGATCGCTGTCCGGCGCACCCCAGCGGTCCAGCACGGCCTGGCGGTTGGCTTCGGGCAAGGCATTGAACATGCGCCAATAGTCGTCCATCGCCAGGCTTTGCTGGCACGGACGCTGGTCGAGGGTATCGAGGTCGTTGCTGACACCGCCGAGCAATTGCTGGATCAACGCGGTGCCGCTGCCTGGCAACTGCGCCGGTAGCGGATACCCTTCCTTGTGAAGCGCACGCAAGATGTTCAGCGCTGCGGCCGGGGTATCGAGGCCAACGCCATTGCCGATACGACCATCGCGGGTCGGGTAATTGGCCAGGATCAGCGCAATGCGTTTTTGCCCGTTGGGCACCCGCGCCAGCTCGATCCAGCGCCGCGCCAGTTGCGCGACAAAGTCCATGCGTTCCGGCTGCGCGCGGTAGCAGACCACGTCGGACTGACTGCGCTCGCTGCGCCAGGCCAGGTCCTTGAAGCTGATCGGCCGGCTGATGATGCGCCCGTCCAGTTCGGGCAACGCAATGTGCATCGCCAGGTCTCGCGGGCCGAGGCCCTGTTCGCTGGCGCGCCAGCCCGGCTCGTTGTCCTGGGCACAAATGGCCTGGATCACCGGGATATTGCGGCGAAACGGTCGCAAGTGCGGTGCTTCAGGGCTCGATTGGGCGAAACCGGTAGTGTTCAAGATCACTGAGGCTGAAGTTTCATCCAGCCAGTCCTCGACCACGCAAAGGCAGCCGGGCTCTTTCAAACTGGCCAGCGCAATCGGCAACGGGTTCAACCCCGCCGCCTGCAGGCGCTGGCAGAAAACATCGATGAACGCGGTGTTCGCCGCCTGCAAATGCGAGCGGTAGAACAGCACCGCCGCCACCGGTTGACCGGCCTGCCAGTCGGCTTGCCAGTCGCTCGGTTGCGCGGGGCTTTTTCGCGGGTGGTAAATCGCCGTTCGCGGCAGGGTTTGCGGTTCGGCCCAGGCGTAGTCGCGATCCAGCCAGCGATTGGCCAGGCAGCGGAAAAAGTCGAGGGCATTGCCCATGCCGCCCTGGCGCAGAAATTGCCAAAGCCGGTCACGTTCCTCAGGACCTACGGTGCTGAGGTCGCTGAGCTCCGGGTCCGGGCGGTCATCCCCTGGTACCAGAATCAGCTGCACGCCGCGCTGCGACAGCTCCACCAGCCGCTCGACGCCATAACGCCAATAGGCAATGCCGCCGTGCAGCGAAATCAGAATGACTTTGGCGTGGCGCAACACTTGGTCGACATACAGGTCGACCGACGCATGATTCTGCACCTGCATCGGATTGGCCAGGCGCACGCTCGGGTAGTCGTCGGGCAACTGCTGCGCCGCTTCGGCGAGCAGCGCCAGGCTGGAGTCGCCGCTGCACAGGATCACCAGCTCGGCGGGAGTTTGTCCAAGGTCGGCAATGTTGTCATCCGACACGAATCCGCCGGGCTGGGTCCTGAGCAGGTGCATGGGTTACACGCTGAGCGCGGCGCGCAATTGCGCTTCGAGCAAGGCGGCGTCCAGTGCCTGGCCGATCAACACCAGGCGCGTGGTGCGTGCTTCTGCAGCGCCCCACTGGCGGTCGAAATGCTTGTCGAAACGGGTTCCCACGCCCTGGATCAGCAGGCGCATAGGCTTGTTCGGGATCGCCGCGAAACCCTTGACGCGCAGGATGCTGTGCTCGACCACCAGTTGGGTCAACGCATCCATCAGCAGGCTTTCGTCGGCTTGCGGCAGTTCGATGGAGATGGAATCGAAGGCGTCGTGATCGTGGTCGTCATGATCATCGCCATCGTGGTGATGATCATGGTGGCTGTGACGGCTGTCGATGTGCTCTTCGGAACCGGCGCCAAGGCCGATCAGCACGTCCAGCGGCAGGCGACCGCTGCTGGCTTCGATGACTTTCACCGCCGGCGGCAATTCCTCGGCGACTTCCAGGCGCACGCGAGCCAGGTCTTCCGGGCTGATCAGGTCGGCCTTGTTGAGGATCACCAGGTCAGCGCTGGACAGTTGGTCGGCGAACAGCTCATGGAGCGGCGATTCGTGGTCCAGGTTCGGGTCGAGTTTGCGCTGGGCGTCGACCTGATCCGGGAAGGCGGCGAAGGTGCCCGCCGCCACGGCCGGGCTGTCGACCACGGTGATCACCGCATCGACGGTGCAGGCACTGCGAATTTCCGGCCACTGGAAGGCTTGCACCAGCGGTTTTGGCAGGGCCAGGCCCGAGGTTTCGATCAGGATGTGGTCGAGATCGCCGCGACGGGCCACCAGTTCGCGCATCACCGGGAAAAATTCTTCCTGCACGGTGCAGCACAGGCAGCCGTTGGCCAGTTCATAGACCCGGCCATTGGCTTCTTCTTCAGTGCAACCGATGGAGCACTGCTTGAGGATTTCGCCGTCGATGCCCAGTTCGCCAAACTCGTTGACGATCACCGCGATGCGGCGGCCCTGGGCGTTGTCGAGCATGTGCCGCAGCAAGGTGGTCTTGCCCGAGCCGAGGAAGCCGGTGACGATGGTGACGGGGAGTTTGGCCAGTGTTTTCATCGGATGCCCTTTGGCAAGGTGGCGGGCATACGGGACGAGGACCGGCCACGCACAAGCGCGCCAGAAGCGTTCGCCACCGGATCACCCCGCCCGGTTGTAGTGAGAATCTGTATCGAGGCAGGTCTCCTGGCTGACGGTGTGCTGGCCTTCAAGCCTGGCATTCGCTGCGCCTTCCCGCGGGCTCGGACTTGAGCGTGCAGTGGCGTGGCAGCGAACATCACCGTTCACAGTTGCGGGGGCAGCCGCGGCATTGACCGCGTTCCCTTCTTAGCTTCGACAAACGCCGAAGAACCTCGAATGCGCAAGGCTACGCATGGTATTGGGGCGGGTCAATGTTCACATGAGATTGGCGGCTCGCCCTTCGCGAGCAAGCCCGCTCCCACATGGGAATGCGATCACCTGTGGGAGCGGGCTTGCTCGCGAATGAAGCGACTCGGTCCCGAGTTGAGAACCCTTGCCAATTGACGCCCGCCCCTCGCCCATGCTCTCCTACGCACCTTGTTACGGGTGCCCTTCACAGGGTGAAACGGGAAACCGGTGAATCATGTGCTTTACTCAAGCCCATGTCAGTCCGGTGCTGCCCCCGCAACGGTAAGCGAGCGAAGCGTCAGATCCACTGTGCCAATGTGGCATGGGAAGGTGACGCTTGCAGGTCAAGGCTAACGCCTGCGCCCCTCGTGAGCCCGGAGACCGGCCCGCAACACAAAGTGACCAACACGATCACTGACTCAACAAACCCGCGGTGGGCGGGCGCTGTTCGGACTTCTGCGCGCTCGGTCGTGCGAGGGCCTGCCTGCGCTCTTATTCCCCGCTGACAGAACAGAGGGAAGCGCCATGTCGATCATCAGCAGCACCGGCCACAGCACCACCACCAGCAACACCACTACCCTGTCCCAACGCCTTACCGCCGCCGCTTGCGCGTCGATTCTTGGCGCGTGCCTTGTGTATTTCGCCGGTTTCTCGCACATCGAAGCGGTGCACAACGCCGCTCACGATACCCGCCACAGCGCTGCGTTCCCGTGCCATTGAGACCTGCCGACATGATCAAGCGTATTGCGCAAACCGCAGGTTTCAGCGGGCTGCTGGCTGCCCTGCTGCTGACCTTGCTGCAGAGTTTCTGGGTTTCGCCGCTGATTCTGCAGGCCGAAACCTACGAGAAATCGGAACCTGCCGCCGTTGAAGTCCACGAACACGCCGCGGGCGTCGCTGCCCACAGCCACGACGCCGAAGCCTGGGAGCCGGAAGACGGCTGGCAGCGCGTGCTGTCGACCACGGGCGGTAACCTGGTGGTGGCAGTCGGTTTCGCCCTGATGCTCGCCGGCCTCTATACCCTGCGCGCGCCGACCAAGACCTCCCAAGGCCTGCTCTGGGGCCTGGCCGGTTACGTTACCTTCGTGTTGGCGCCGACGCTCGGCCTGCCGCCCGAGTTGCCGGGCACCGCGGCTGCGGATCTGGCGCAACGGCAGATCTGGTGGATCGGTACGGCCGCCTCCACGGCTGTCGGCATCGCGCTGATCGTATTCAGTCGTCACTGGCTGATGAAAATCCTCGGCGTAGCCATCCTCGCCGTTCCGCACGTGATTGGCGCACCGCAACCGGAAGTGCATTCGATGCTCGCCCCAGAAGCTCTGGAAGCACAGTTCAAGATCGCTTCGCAGCTGACCAACGTGGCGTTCTGGCTGGCCCTGGGCCTGATCAGTGCGTGGTTGTTCCGCCGTAAAAGCGACGGTCAATACCAAGCATGACTGAACTTGGCACAGCGCCGACCCTGGTGGTCGGCCTGGGCTGCCAGCGTGGCTGCCCCGTCAGCACGCTGCGGGCATTGCTCGACCAGGCATTGCAGGCGCACCAGATCGAACTGCATCAGATCAAGGCCCTGGCCAGCATCGACCAGAAGCGCGGCGAACCGGCCCTGAGCGAACTGGCCGAGCAGCTTGGGCTGCAGATGATGTATTTCAGCAGTGAACAACTGGCGGGCTATCAACCCCGACTCAGTCACCATTCGGACATCGCCTTTGAACGGACCGGGTGCTATGGCGTGGCAGAAAGCGCCGCCCTGGCCCTGGCCGAACAACTGGCCAACGCCCCGGCCAAATTGCTGATCCCGCGACAAAAATATGCCCAGGCCACCCTGGCATTGGCCGGCGCCGCGTAAAATCCCCGATAATCCACGCATTCGATCATGAGCAATCTTCATCTGAAGCCTTGCCCACCCCCTTTTTTCACAGGAACCGACGATGACCGTCTACTTTATTGGCGCAGGTCCCGGCGACCCCGAACTGATCACCGTCAAGGGCCAGCGGCTGATCCGCAGTTGCCCGGTGATCATCTACGCCGGCTCGCTGGTGCCCGCCGCAGTGTTGGAAGGACACCGCGCCGAACAGGTGGTCAACAGCGCCGAATTGCACCTGGAGCAGATCATCGAACTGATCAGCGCGGCCCATGCCAAGGGTCAGGACGTGGCTCGCGTGCATTCCGG
Organism: Pseudomonas sp. YuFO8; assembly: GCF_035065025.1. Classification (NCBI taxonomy): domain Bacteria; kingdom Pseudomonadati; phylum Pseudomonadota; class Gammaproteobacteria; order Pseudomonadales; family Pseudomonadaceae; genus Pseudomonas; species Pseudomonas sp. YuFO8. Next base: position 235,813 of record NZ_JAXDEQ010000003.1, read on the forward strand.
TGATCCGAGCCTGTATGGTGCCATCGGCGAGCAGATTCGCCATTTGCGTGAACGGGATATTCCTTTCGAAATCATTCCCGGTGTCACCGCAACGGCAGCCTGCGCGGCGCTTCTGGGCGCAGAACTGACCTTGCCGGACGTGTCACAGAGCGTGATCCTGACACGCTATGCCGACAAGACCGTGATGCCCGCCGGAGAAGAACTGGCCAGCTTGGCGCAGCACGGGGCGACCATGGCGATTCATCTGGGGGTCAATCACCTGGCAAAAATCGTCGAGGAGTTGCTACCGTTTTACGGCGCCGACTGCCCGATTGCGGTGATTCACCGGGCGACCTGGCCGGATCAGGATTGGGTGGTGGGGACGCTTGAAGATATTAACGGGAAGGTTGAAGCCAAGGGGTTTCGGCGTACGGCGTTGATTCTCGTGGGTCGGGTGTTGGGCAGTGAGCATTTCAGTGAGTCGTCGCTGTATCGTGCTGGACATGCGCATTTGTATCGGCCATAGGGCCTCTTCGCTGGCAAGCCAGCTCCTACAGATCTGGTGTTGACCGCGATAGGGCCAGTGGATTTCACCCATAAAAAAACGGCGCTCACGGGGCGCCGTTTTTTATGCCGCAGCGAACACCTTAGTAGTAGGCGTTTTCTTTCTGCGTGTGGTCGGTCACGTCACGCACACCCTTGAGCTCGGGAATACGCTCGAGCAAGGTGCGCTCGATGCCTTCCTTCAAGGTCACGTCGGCCTGGCCGCAGCCCTGGCAACCGCCACCGAATTGCAGCACGGCGATGCCGTCTTCGACCACGTCGATCAGGCTGACCTGGCCGCCGTGGCTGGCCAACCCAGGGTTGATCTCGGTTTGCAGGTAGTAGTTGATGCGCTCGTTGACCGGGCTGTCGGCGTTGACCATCGGCACTTTGGCGTTCGGCGCCTTGATGGTCAGCTGGCCACCCATGCGGTCGGTGGCGTAGTCGACTACTGCATCGTCCAGGAAAGCTTCGCTGAAATGGTCGATGTAGGCGGTGAAGCTTTTCAGCCCCAGCGCGGTGTCTTCGGGTTTTTCTTCGCCCGGCTTGCAGTAGGCAATGCAGGTTTCGGCGTACTGGGTGCCAGGCTGGGTGATGAAGACGCGAATGCCAATGCCCGGGGTGTTCTGCTTGGAGAGCAGATCAGCCAGGTAATCGTGGGCGGCGTCGGTGATGGTAATAGCGGTCATGGAAACTCCTCGCAGGCTTGGACGCAGTTTACGCCAATCATCGCCGCGGACAAAGTCCTAGTATTTTTGTCGGGAAAAGATGCGGAGCTTACCCCTGTGGGTTCGGGGTTCTAGAGGTTCTCGTAGCGATTCATGTCCAGCACGCCCTCTTCCACCGGTTCGGTTTCGTGGATATAACGACTCAAATCATGGAAATACTGCCAGAACTGCGGGTGGCTGCGACGGATCCCCCAGCGCTCGACGATTTTCTCCAAACGATTGGCATCCTTGGCATTCTCCATCTCATCGACAAATTGTGGCACTTGATCGGCGGGGATATTGAACATGAAGTTCGGGTAACTGCTCAGAACCCCGGGGAAAATGGTCAGCGTGTCGAGCCCCGGCTGGTACCGTAGCGACTCACCGATCAGGAACGCCACATTACTGTGCGCGCGGTTGCGCAGCAGGCTGTAGACCACACGCTGACCGCTCGCGGTTTCGACCCGCAGCATGGTCGCTTCCGGCAGTAGATCGATGACCCTGAGCCCGGCCGCCGGCCGTGAGGCCAGGCGACTCAACGACTGCTCGGCGGCCTGCAGCGCTGGATCGATGTTCGGCCGCGAGCAATAGGCGCCGTCGCAGCGGTTGATCGGATCAGGCCTGGCATCCAGCTCGCCGTAGCGTGCCAGCAACTGCATCGCAAAGTCGCGCTTGGGGTCTTGTTCATTGAGCTTCAGCGCGGTCGGCGTGTCGTCGTCGATGGACTCATAGTCCAGCCACATCTTGAATCTCCCGCTGTTCTGGTACCAGTCGTCGAGGTACCCCTCCCGCGAGTCAGCCGGCATCAGGCGCAGGAAATTCTGCTCGGCGCCATTGCGGATCAGGTCGAAATACAGGCGCGTCTGGGCTTGGTGGGACACATTGCCGAACACGTCGAAATTCACCGCCAACTGATAATAGGTGCGCTCCAGCAGCGGGAAATCGAACAGCCACATCGTCTGTGGCACGTCGCCGATCAGGCCCTTGGTCACCGCAGCGCTGTCGAAGTGGCGGAAGATAGTCAGCAGTGCGTTATCGTTGCCGGCCCACAGGCTCGACCAGCTTGGCGGCGGCAGATCGGCGTAGCTGTCGCGGCGCAGGGCTTCGTATTCGTTGCGTTTGTCGCGGTAGTCGTGCCACAGGGTGAGGACGCTGCCAACGTCGTCGTTCTGCCCTGGCATCGCCAGCAACGGCGTGGCCTGGCCGCGATAGTTCGGGTCGGTGATGTAGAGGTCGTGTTCCGGCGCCTGGAACAGCGCCCAGAAGTTGTCGCGGATCACGTCAGTGGCGATCTGCCCCCGGCAGACCGGGCCGCGAATGAAGGTGCGCACGAAATACTCGGCGTTATCGAGCATGAACTGATAACGCGCCTGGGCCGGGATCGCTTCGAAGGTGGAAAAGGGGTTGGCCCGGCGTTCCGGGCCGTAACCCGGCAAGGCATTGACCTGCCAGTTGCCGTTATAGAAGAGGCTTTTGACCCGTGCCAGCTTCGCCGCACTCAGCGGATAGGTGATGTGCGTCTTGTGCACGATCACGCCCTGCACCGGCCACAGGCGGTAATACACCTGGGTGCCGGGGTCGTCGTTCGGCCGACGGGTATTGATCAGGTCGATGGGCTGGCCGGTGGGCGTGCGCGAACGCACCCACTGGAAGAAATGCCCCGGCTCGCCATCCTTGAAATAAATGTGCGCGAGAAACCAGTGCTCGAACAACCAACGCCCTACCAGGCTCTGCCGTGCGCCCGGTGCATTGAGCAGGTTTTCCCACTGCACCACCTGCAACGCTTCTTTCACGCTCGGCACCAGGGCCTGTTCATCGATCGGCGCACCGGAAGCCAGCCAACGTTGCAGCGTCTGGTACTGCTGGTCAGTCAGGCCGGTGACCGCCAGGGGCATGCCCTCCTTGGGGTGAGCGCTGGCATATCCGTCGAACTCGCCCGGCAAGGCGCACATGTTCTCGCGATTGAGACCCAGGACGATATCCGCAGGCAATTTGGCATTGGGTTGCAACGCATTGCTGTGCCCCAGTTCCAGCATGCGCGCCATCAATGCGGCCTGGCTGCCCTGGGCGTCGAGCACCGAATAGAAGCCTTTGTGTTGCCAGGCGCGCTTGCCGAATGCGTCAAAGAACAGCCGGCTCGGCGCGACCGCGTGGCTGCGATCGCCGTCATACACCGGGACTTTCGTCGCGCCACGGGCCGCTCCCTCCCCGCTGCCCAGGTTGAGCTGACAGGCGGCGTCGTTACAGGCGTGGCAGGCCACGCACTTTTCAGTGAAGATCGGCTGGATGTCGCGACTGTAGGAAATGCCGGCGGATAGCGCCGGGTCCTGCGCAACCGCGCCCCAGCTTAATAGCAGCAATACACTGCTGATGACGACGCGATACGACATGTCCCTGGTCCCGATCCTTTAGAAAACGCCGCGATTCTACCGGGCTGGCCGCCACACCAACATGAGCGATATTCATGGAAAACCCGGACATGCTCTAAAAGCGCACAGGTTTGCTATCATCCCGGCCCTTCGTCATGGTCTTTCCGAGTAGTCCCAATGTCCGATCGCAGCGTTCGCCTCCAAGCCCTCAAGCACGCCCTCAAAGAGCGCATCCTGATTCTCGATGGCGGCATGGGCACGATGATCCAGAGCTACAAGCTCGAAGAGCAGGATTATCGTGGCAAACGCTTCGCCGACTGGCCGAGCGATGTCAAAGGCAACAACGACCTGTTGGTGCTCACCCGCCCGGACGTGATTGGTGGCATCGAGAAAGCCTACCTGGATGCCGGTGCCGACATTCTGGAAACCAACACCTTCAATGCCACCCGGATTTCCATGGCCGATTACGGCATGGAAGAACTGGCCTACGAATTGAACGTAGAAGGCGCTCGCCTGGCGCGCAAGATCGCCGATGCGAAAACCCTCGAGAACCCGGACAAGCCGCGTTTCGTCGCCGGCGTGCTCGGTCCTACCAGCCGCACCTGCTCGCTGTCGCCGGACGTGAACAACCCCGGCTATCGCAACGTGACCTTCGATGAACTGGTGGAAAACTACACCGAAGCCACCAAGGGCCTGATCGAAGGCGGCGCCGACCTGATCCTGATCGAAACCATCTTCGACACCCTCAACGCCAAGGCCGCGATCTTCGCCGTACAGGGCGTGTTCGAAGAACTGGGCATCGAGCTGCCGATCATGATTTCCGGCACCATCACCGATGCCTCCGGCCGTACCCTGTCCGGCCAGACCACGGAAGCCTTCTGGAACTCCGTGGCCCACGCCAAGCCGATTTCGGTCGGCCTGAACTGCGCACTGGGTGCCAGCGAGTTGCGCCCGTACCTGGAAGAGCTGTCGAACAAGGCCAACACCCACGTTTCCGCGCACCCGAACGCCGGCCTGCCCAACGAGTTCGGCGAGTACGACGAACTGCCGGCGCAAACCGCCAAGGTCATCGAAGAGTTCGCCCAAAGTGGCTTCCTCAACATCGTCGGCGGCTGCTGCGGCACCACGCCGGGCCACATCGAAGCCATCGCCAAGGCCGTGGCCGGCTATGCGCCGCGGCAGATTCCGGAAATCCCCAAGGCTTGCCGCCTGTCGGGCCTGGAGCCGTTCACCATCGATCGCAACTCGCTGTTCGTCAACGTCGGCGAGCGCACCAACATCACCGGCTCCGCCAAGTTCGCCCGGCTGATCCGTGAAGACAACTACACCGAAGCCCTGGAAGTCGCCCTGCAGCAGGTCGAGGCCGGCGCCCAGATCATCGACATCAACATGGACGAGGGGATGCTCGATTCGAAGAAGGCCATGGTGACCTTCCTCAATCTGATTGCCGGCGAACCGGACATCTCCCGCGTACCGATCATGATCGACTCCTCCAAGTGGGAAGTGATCGAAGCCGGCCTCAAGTGCATCCAGGGCAAGGGCATCGTCAACTCGATCAGCATGAAGGAAGGCGTCGAGCAGTTCATCCATCACGCCAAGCTGTGCAAGCGTTACGGCGCCGCCGTGGTGGTGATGGCTTTCGACGAAGCCGGCCAGGCCGACACCGAAGCACGCAAGAAAGAGATCTGCAAACGCTCCTACGACATTCTGGTCAACGACGTCGGCTTCCCACCGGAAGACATCATCTTCGACCCGAACATCTTCGCCGTGGCCACCGGCATCGAAGAACACAACAACTACGCCGTGGACTTCATCAACGCCTGTGCCTACATCCGCGACGAGCTGCCCTATGCCCTGACGTCGGGCGGCGTGTCCAACGTGTCGTTCTCGTTCCGCGGCAACAACCCGGTGCGCGAGGCGATCCACTCGGTGTTCCTGCTGTACGCGATCCGCGCCGGCCTGACCATGGGTATCGTCAACGCCGGGCAACTGGAGATCTACGACCAGATCCCGGTGGAACTGCGCGACGCCGTCGAAGACGTGATCCTCAACCGCACCCCGGAAGGCACCGATGCCCTCCTCGCCATCGCCGACAAATACAAGGGCGACGGCAGCGTCAAGGAAGCCGAGACCGAAGAGTGGCGCAACTGGGACGTCAACAAGCGCCTGGAACATGCCCTGGTCAAAGGCATCACCACGCACATCGTCGAAGACACCGAAGAGTCGCGCCAGTCGTTCGCCCGCCCGATCGAGGTGATCGAAGGCCCGCTGATGTCCGGCATGAACATCGTTGGCGACCTGTTCGGCGCCGGCAAGATGTTCCTGCCGCAAGTGGTGAAATCCGCCCGTGTTATGAAACAGGCCGTGGCCCACCTGATCCCGTTCATCGAGGCGGAAAAAGGCGACAAGCCGGAAGCCAAGGGCAAGATCCTCATGGCGACCGTAAAAGGCGATGTGCATGACATCGGCAAGAACATCGTCGGTGTAGTGCTCGGTTGCAACGGCTACGACATCGTCGACCTCGGCGTGATGGTGCCGGCGGAGAAGATCCTTCAGGTGGCCAAGGAACAGAAGTGCGACATCATCGGTCTGTCCGGTCTGATCACCCCTTCGCTGGATGAGATGGTCCACGTGGCTCGCGAGATGCAGCGCCAGGACTTCCACCTGCCGTTGATGATCGGTGGCGCCACCACCTCCAAGGCGCACACGGCGGTGAAGATCGAGCCCAAGTACAGCAACGACGCGGTGGTGTATGTCACCGACGCCTCCCGTGCTGTCGGCGTGGCGACCCAGTTGCTGTCCAAGGAACTCAAGGCCGGTTTCGTCGAGAGAACCCGCGAGGAATACATCGAAGTCCGCGAGCGCACCGCCAACCGCAGCGCCCGCACCGAACGCCTGAGCTACGCCGCCGCCATTGCGAAAAAACCGCAGTTCGACTGGAGCACCTACGAGCCGGTCAAGCCGACGTTCACCGGCGCCAAAGTGCTCGATAATATCGACCTGAAAGTGCTGGCCGAATACATCGACTGGACGCCGTTCTTCATCTCCTGGGACCTGGCCGGGAAATTCCCGCGCATCCTGGAAGACGAAGTGGTCGGTGAAGCCGCCACCGCGCTGTACGCCGACGCCCAGGAAATGCTCGCCAAGCTGATCGACGAAAAACTCATCAGCGCCCGCGCAGTGTTCGGCTTCTGGCCGGCCAACCAGGTGCGCGACGATGACATCGAAGTCTACGGCGATGACGGCAAGCCATTGGCCAAGCTGCATCACCTGCGCCAGCAGATCATCAAGACCGACGGCAAGCCGAACTTCTCCCTCGCCGACTTCGTCGCGCCCAAGGACAGCGAAGTCACCGACTACGTGGGTGGCTTCATCACCACCGCCGGGATCGGCGCCGAAGAAGTGGCCAAGGCCTACCAGGACGCTGGCGACGACTACAACTCGATCATGGTCAAGGCCCTGGCCGACCGCCTCGCCGAGGCCTGCGCCGAGTGGCTGCACCAGCAGGTGCGTAAGGAACACTGGGGCTACGCCAAGGACGAGACGCTCGACAACGAGGCGTTGATCAAGGAGCAATACAGCGGCATCCGCCCTGCTCCGGGCTATCCGGCCTGCCCGGATCACACCGAGAAAAGCACGCTGTTCGCGTTGCTCGACCCAGAGGCGAGCGAAATGAAAGCCGGCCGCAGCGGCGTGTTCCTCACCGAGCACTACGCGATGTTCCCCGCGGCTGCCGTCAGTGGCTGGTACTTCGCTCACCCGCAAGCGCAGTATTTCGCCGTGGGCAAGATCGACAAGGATCAGGTGCAGAGCTACACCTCGCGCAAAGGCCAGGAGTTGAGCGTGACCGAGCGCTGGCTGGCGCCGAACCTTGGCTATGACAACTGATTGATTTGCAGCCTTGGGCTCTGGAGGCGGACCTGTGCCGACTCCAGAGTTTTTTGCGCTGACAATCAGGCCTGAGCGCCCAACTCGGCTACCTCACGTTCGCTGAGTGTGGTCAGCAGTTGCAGGCGCTCGGCTTTATTGGCCGTATCCAGCGCCTCCATCTCCTGCAGGTAGGCCGAATTGAGCTGCGGGTATTTATCCTCCAGCTCACTGGCCTTGGCCTGGAAGCCCTGCTGCACCCGGGTAAATTCCCCCGGGTATTTCTCCTCCAGGTAATCGCGCCAGTATTTGCGCGCCGTCAGTTGCTCGATGAACACCGGGGTCCGTTCCCTGGCAAGGATCGATGCGTACGCCTGGTCCAGATCCCCTGTCGTCATCTGCGCCAGGTTCTCATACAACATGCCTTTGGGCTGGTTGGGCAATCCAAGACGCCGGGCCAGGCCAACTCGATAGGCCAGGCGAATCTCGGCAGGATCGATATTGGGTCTGAGCTGGATACGCGTACTGGCGATCTCTTCGACCTGCGCCAGGCGGAACAACTCCCTGGACAGTTTCAGCAGCTCGCGGCCCTTGTGTTCCGGGGCAATGGACTTCAAGGCATTGAACTCATGGACCTCGACTTCCAGCTCGTTGAACAACAGGATCCGGCCATCGCCACAGGTCACGCGATTCCTCAATGCCCTCGACAGGTCCATCAAGCGCCTGCCCAGCGCTTCATCGCCATGGGCGGCTTCCAGGACACGCCAGACGCGCTGCGTCAGATCCAGGCGATCGGCGACGAAGTCCTGGGTGTGCTGAAGTTGCGAGAGGATGTATGAAAAGTCGTGGGTAGTGTCCTGCTCCATCAAGTCGCTCCACACCTGGTGTTTTTCCGAGTCGGCCGCCACGCCGGAAAACCATCGGGCTTTCTGTGCCTGCGGCGATTCATGGTCGGGATGATCCTCCTCGTCGGAGGCCTCGGAACCCTCGGAAGATTCAGGCCCGAAGCCCTCCAGATGGCGTTCAATCTGTTGCGAGGTAAAGCCCAGGCCTCGGCCAGTTTCCTGCAGGTACTCCTGCAATCGTATGAGTTCCACCTGTTCCAGGTAAATGTTATCGGACAAGTTGGTGCCAGCCATCAAGGCTGCGTGCCCTGGCAGAAACGCATCGGGAGGAATGATCTGTATTCGGTTGCCACTCAGGTCGAGGGTTGCCAGCGCTGGCGCTTGCAGCACACCTTGCGGCCAATCCCAAAGAAGGTTACCGCTCACATCCAGCGCTTGCAGCTGCTCAAGACCGGTGACATCGAGACTGACCAGCCTGTTCACGCTCAGGTCCAGCGATTGCAAATGCCTCAGGGAGCGCACTTGACGCTGCCACTCATCACTGGCGCCAAGATCGTTATAGCTGGCGCTCAAGCGGATGAGGTGTTCACATTGCCCCACTGCGTCGGGCAACGCGCCCAGGCGGTTGTGATTGAGCGTCAAGCTGCGCAACTTGGGAAACGCACGCAGGAACCCATCCGAGTTTTCCGTGAGCCCGACACCGCTCAGGTCCAATGCACCGACATGCTCGAACGAAACCGGCAAGGCCGGCAAATCACCGATGACCAGGCCGGCAAAGTCCAGCACGGCATCAGTCGCTGCGCCCTCGGCCGCAGGCGCCTCGCGCAAGGTCGCCCGCCAGCACTCCAGGAGCTGGTTAGCCGCCCGGCGGCGGTCCAACGCGCCCACCCAGCCCTGATGGCCGCGAAAGGCCGGGACATCGATCCAGTCATTCAACTGCTTGATCAATTGCGTCCGCTGTTGCTGCCACTGGACCAGCCGGGCTTCAATTTCCAGAGCGCTCATGCCCCGGGTGAGCCAGGCATCAATCCGTTCAACGGCTTGAGCAGCGCCGAGTTGAGGATCAAGACGTTGCAGCCTGGCGGCCGCTGTCCGGGGCACGTCACCTTCGCCCGGCTCCAGGTGCAACGGCAGTATCAGGTCCGGGCGCTCCGATACTTCAACCGGATAGAACTCCGGATCGCCTCCGGTTCGTCCGGCAGACAGGTGCAATCGTTCGATACCCAGCGGGTTGCGCGACGCCGTGCGGTCAGCGTATGTCCGTACCGACGTCAACGCTTGCGGGCTCAGCCGGCAACCTTGCAGCGAAGTCGCCGCCAACAGCTGGTCATGCCCGGCCAGGGCCGCCGCGGGGATGTCCGTGATGCCGCTGTGATTCAGGGCCAGACGGCGCAGGTTGGGCAACGCCAGCACACCCTCGGGCCAGTTGCGGATATTGCTATGGCTCAGGTCCAGGCTTTGCAGGCCCGTCATCGAACCGACCTGCAAGGCGCCGACCCGGTTGTAGGCCAGGTTCAGGGTTTCCAAGGCGGTCATACGGTTCAACCGCGCTTGCGCCGACGCCGTGATCGTCAGCTGATTGTATGAGAGGTTCAACTCGCGCAGTTGCCCGAGCCCGTCAAGTGCCTGGGGCAGCCCGGTCAGCCGGTTGGCGCTGAGGTCGAGTGCGCGCAGCTGGGGAAATCCACTCAGAAAATCACTGACGTGCTCGGTCGATAGCGCGCTGTTACTGAGCTTCAGGCTGCGCACATGAGCAAAGACCGTATCGCCAAGCTCGGGTAAATCGCCCAACGGTCCAAATCCCGTCAGGTCCAACCCTTCAAACAGCGCGTCACCTTGCCCCCACGACGGGCCTGCCACAGGCTGGGCGGGTGCATACCGGGCACGCAGCCCCTTGAGAAAGCATTCGCGGATCTTTTCAGCGATCAGCGCGCGGTGGTGTAACTCCATCTGCCTGCCGTCAACCCGAACAACCCTGTCCTTCCAGGCGTCCAACGACTGACTCAATGCCAGCTGCTGCTGATGCAGTGCCTCGACCTGATCCAGTAATGCTCGTCCGGACAGCCCGTCTTTACTGAATTGCGCCATTGCGTCCGATGCAAAGGTGTCATCATTGGGTGCCAGTTCTGACAATCGCCCCCTGCAGTACCTGGCAACCATTTGCGGCTCGTTGAGTAAATGGGCCGGGTTGTCGTGCACATAACCATAGGCTTTCTTGAAGGCCTGCGGTTCCAGCGCAGCCCAATTGAGCTGCATGCGTCGCCATAGCGACTCATTGCCACTGAACAGCTCGTCAGGCAGCGACCTGATCGGCATCCGTCGTAAATCGAGGGTTTCCAGCCTGCTCAAGCCGAACACCCCGTTCGGCCATTCGGTCAGATCCCCCGCCAACCTCAGGGACCGCAGATTGGTCAGCGTGCTGAAGTCCATGGCGCCCATATTGCCCGTGAGCGCCAACTGCTCAAGCTGAGTCATCCCTTCCAGCGCCCGCACCAATGGCGGCGCAAAGGTCGGCAACGGGCTTTCAAGCGCCAGCTCGGTAATAGCCGTCAATCCCGGCAATTTCTCGGCCAAGGCAGCCATATCCTGCCCTCGCACGGAAATCTCCAGTTTTTTGAGCTTCGCAAACCGCCGCAGCAGCGCAACGCCCGAATCACCGATGAGCTGATCACTGGTCAGTCGTACACTGCGCACATGAGTGAAGTCGGCATCCCAATCGGGCAACGTGTCAGCCCCACTTAAATTCAGCTCGAAAGCGGGCTCCAATCCTCGATCAAGACCGTTGCGCCAGCACTGGATCAACCGATCGGCGATGACCCGGCGCGACGGCCCACCCGCAGGGGCCTGCTCGCCAGCGTCGACCCAGTTGTTCAACGCGCGGTCCAATGCCTCGAATTCCCGTTGACGGTTGTTCAACAGATTGAACACTTGCCGATCGGTGTCTCCCGCACTCAGACGGCCTCTGACGAACTGACTGGCTTGCGCATCGGAAAGGTTCGGGTAGAGGTCTCGCACCCTGGAGACCAACGCGCCATCCGGGAAACCGACCCCACGGCCACTGGCCAGGTATCCGAGGCGGCCATCGGGCAATCGTAGCGACGGCCCGGCGCCATTCAACGGGCGCTGCTTGAGGATCAGCGACATCTCGTGGCGATGAGCACCGGCATAATTCGCCAGTTTGTTTTGCAAAGCCTGGACTTGATTGCCATCCAGTTTCGCCCGTGCCGCTTCGGGCAAGTACTCCAGTAGCGATTCGAAGAGATTGCGGCCATGGACGGGCAAATTGTTGAGAGCCCTGCCCTGCGCGTCATAGGCGCGAAAGTAACCGTCGCCCTTGACCAGGTAATAGCGAATCGTCGCACTGTCGCTGCCGACGCTGTCCAGCAGTGGGCCCTTGAGCGAACCGGTACGCATTTCCACGCGTAGATCAGCCGCCCAGCCGGGCAACTGCTCCAGACAGTGCAGCGCAAGACGGTCGCTGGCCAATGACGCCATGTCTTGCAGATGCAAACCGCAGAGCGCCCGATTCAGGCTGGCTTGCTGTAGATGGGCGCAAATCTCGCTGGCCTGGCGCAAGGGTATTTTCGCGGTGTCGCGCAATTGGGCCAGCTCGGCAGCACTGGCATTGTCCAGCACCTGTCGCGCGCCCTCCGGCGACAGCGTCGGGAAACTGCGTTGCAGTCGCTCGATATCAGCCTCGTGAGCACTCCCCTGCCGATCGCCTCTGAACCACCTGATGGTCTCGGCCAACAGCGGCGGCGGTGGCTGGTGATCGATGTGCATCTGGCGCAACGCGTCATCACTGACGCCGCTGACCTCGGCAATCTGCTGCAACTGCGCATCGGAAAAACCGTCCATCTGCGGCCCCATCCGCCGCAACAGTGCCGAGCGATCCCATTCCAGTGGCCGTTCCAGCGTGTGGCGCCAGGCGCCGTGCTGGTTGTGCCGCAAGACAGGTTGATAGGCCCGGGGGTCGCTGGGGTGTTTGATCCGCCATTGTTGCAACGCCGGGTCGAAGGTCTTTTCGTAGACATTGCCCTCTTGTCGAATGTAGGTCCTGCCCCCGATCTTATACTGCCCCAAAGCGTTCGGCTCGATTCCATCCAGGGAAACACTGCTCTTGTAGGGGGCCAGATCCGGACTCCACAAACGCGGCTCGCCAAAAGGCGTGGCGATCCGGGTCATGCCATTGACAAACCGTGAGGTCGTGATCGGTGGTGCCTTGTGTGCCACCGCACCCAACACGGCCATGAACGCCACGTTCTGCAAGACCGAACTGAGGTGGCCCCAGGCCTCCTCGGCGTCTGCCTCTTTCCACGCTTGCATCCCCTGGTAAACCTCGTAGGTCAATTGCACGGCGGTGACGGCCAGCATGACCTCGCCCAACCCTGGCACGAAAAAGGCTGCCACGTTCAAGACGCTCAGCCCACATTCGGCATAGTGTTCGAGCCGGGCAATCCAGGCCTCGTGGTCAACCTCGGCGGTGGGTATTGCCAGCAACCTGGCGTTGGACTTCACCCGGGCCAGATGAAACTCATAACAGGCGCCAAACACCTCGCCATCAATGAAGGTTTCATCCATGCCCAGGTCGACCTCCTCGTTCCACACTTCTACATACATGCCCTCGCGGAACGCGTCCCGGTTATAGGGCGGGCCCGGATAAACCGGGGCCGGGTCCCACTTCTGGACCTTGAGCTGGGCCTTGAGCCGGCGAAAGAAACGGCTCGATTCATCCTGTGCGACAAAGCTGGTGAAGAACCGCTGGTAACTGTACGTACGCAGCTTGATCGCAAGGTCCCGGGCAAACTCGCGGCCCGAGCCATACGCCTTGAGAGGACTGACGGGATCGCCCGGGATGTAGACGATGATCCGGGTATCATCTATTTGGGTGGGCAGCAAGGATGAAAACGGCAGAAGACCGAGCCAGGGATTCTGCAGGGCCGCCCTGGTTCGGCGCGACGCAGCGCCAATGATCAGTACGTCGTTCAGTTCCGAGCCAAAAACGTGCAGCCGACTGTAGGCGACCAAGGCCCCATCGAGCCGCACGGGCGAGGCTCCGTCGAGTAGCGCCAACACCGTGGCATGGTCCGCAGGGTCAATATTCGACTGTAGCAACGCGACATGCGCCTGCACGCGCATCCTGTCCTTGTTCGCCGCAATCGTCTGCTGGCGGACAGTCGCCGCCTTGTCGGGCGCCTCGAACACGGCACTCAGGTGGTCCTGATACTGCTTGCCCACGTCCAGCTCCCGGCACAGGCTGGCGAATGCCGCGGGCTCGATCGACAACTTGTCACGGATGCTGTAGCGCACCTTCGCAAACGGGTAGTGCTCGCTTTGATCGTAGCGGTGACTTTCCAGTGCCCCTGCAGGCGCCAGCGCGCTGGTCTCCTGCAAGGCCACTTCGTCAAAGCGCTCGTCCTCTTCGAAGTTGCGCAGCGCCGCCTGCAACAATGACTGCTCTTCGGCCCGATTGGGCGAGCGCAGATGAAACAGCGCCGTGTCGGTCACATCCGGCGCCTGGCCGAATGTTTTCTGTAGCGCATCGGTCAGCAATGGCTTGGCAAATTCGGTAATGCCCTGCAAATCCTTGAGCGTCGTGGCCAGCGCCTGAGTGGAAACATTGCTCCGTGCCTGGCTGTCGAGCAAAGCCTGGCGCAACGCCGGTGACGCCTTGGCATACAGTTCGGGGTAAGCCTCGATGAAACGCTGGGCAGGATTGCGCGCCAGTGTCATGGCCTGCAGATGGGGGGTGGCCAGGTGACGCGTCCAGTCGGGAACACGGCTCTTGATAAACGGGACATGAAACCCGGATTCAGCGGGTGTGGAAAGGTCCGGCATGATGTGATTCCTGTTGCTCGATTGAGAGCGGGTCAGGACATCACGGCCATCCGCCGGCGTGGCGGTACATAGTTATGGGGTTTGGCTATGCTTAGCTCTCACACCTTGGTGAAGAGGGGTTTATGGACGATCCAGCCGACAACAAGCCGCCGACCTTCTGGCAGATGCTGCACAGCGTCATGGCGGCGGCGTTCGGGGTGCAGAGCGGGAAAAACCGGGCGCGGGACTTTACCCACGGCAAGCCCAGCCATTTCGTGATCCTGGGGATTGTGTTCACGGCGGTGTTCGCCTTGACGCTGTATGGCATCGTGCAACTGGTGTTGCATCTGGCCGGCATTTAACGCATCAGGGTTTGCAGGCTGAACGGATAGCGATACGACGTCGGCCGGCCTTTGGCTGACAGTCGACGGAAGTTCACACCGTAGGCCGGTGATTCGCCCATGGCCAGCAATCGCCGGGCCTGTGCCTTGTCGATCATTTGCAGCAACGGGATCCGCCGGTCCCGGCCGCCGTAATGGTCGAGATCCACACCCTGATCCAGGTCATGCAACTCCACCAACGCCCAGCCACCCAGGGTGAAGTGCCCGCCCACCAGCACGCTGAGGCGTCCGTCGAGCAACGCCTGTAACGCCGTCGGCGAGCTGTTGACCGCACTGAACAAGGCATCCTTGCCCGGAACCCCGCCCGTCTCCGAATACGCCTGCATGGCGCCAAACGCCATTTCGTCATTGGCTGACCACACCAGCGAGACCTTCGGGTAACGCCGGAACAGCAGCCCGGCCTGTTCATACGCCCGCTCCCGGGTCCAGCCGCTGTAAACCAGCTGGCGCAAGCGCACGTGCGGGTGCTCGGCCAGGGCCCGCAGCATGCCCTGTTCGCGCAGCTGCGCCGAAGGGGTGATTTTCAGGCCGGAAAACGCCAGTAGCTCGATGACCTCCCCGGGCGCCACGGGGGGATGCTGGCGAATCAGCTCCTTGAGCATCAGGTAGCCGCCCTCCTCGTCATTGGGCACCAGGCTGCCCAGGCGCTCAGGGCGCTCGCCCAGCAGGCTCATCTGGTTGGCCGTCAAGGACGCGTTGACCATGAACAGCTTCACCCCGCTGCCCTCGGCCAGGCGAATGATCTGCGGGGCGACGTATTGTTCGTTGACGAACACCAGGTAGTCCGGACGCCCGGGGCCTTGCAGCGCCACACGCGCTTGCGCCAGGGTAAGTTCCGGCATGCGTTGGGAGTAGAGAATCCGCAGGTCGATGCCCAGGTCCGTGGCTGCCGCCTGCATGAACTGCGAATAGCTGACCCAGAAGGCTTCTTCGGTCGTTCCGGGGTTCAGGAACAACACCGATTCCGCTCGGGCAGCAGTGCTGTGAACCGCGCCGAACAGCAGCAGGAAGGAGTAGAAGAACTTCAGCATTGATCGTCCGAGCCCCGGAAATTCGCCGCGCATTATAGCCAGCGAAACCCCGGAAAACGGCGTTTATTCGGGTTTTTGTCCGACAATCGTCGGAATGGGACCCGGACGGGTTGGTTTATTGGTGACTGACCCAGAATACCGCAGTGCCAACGACCAGGATGATCAGGAACAGGATCGCCCAGGCATCGACCGAACTATCGCTTTTCGTTGCTTTGGTTGGGTTGCTCATTGCATCGCCTCTTGTCGGTTTTATCGGTGATTGCATAAAGACTCGATCACATTAAAGACGACGATTGCCCGCACCACAAACAGGGTCTTTGCAACAACGATTCTCATTAGTCCTTTTGGTTCTTTACATATACTCAAACATCACTTTTGCGCATAACCGCAAACTGGTATCTTGCCCCGGCTCCGTAGGGAGTGCGCGGCCGTGCGCGCAGAATTGCAGAGGTTTTATCGGACTCCGGCAAGCACAAAAACGCAGCGGTATCCGAGCGACCCAAGCCTGAGAACAGGACTTATATGTACGTATACGACGAATACGATCAGCGGATCATCGAGGACCGCGTCAAGCAGTTCCGTGATCAGACCCGACGCTATCTGGCAGGCGAGCTGAGCGAAGAAGAATTCCGCCCCCTGCGCCTGCAAAATGGCCTTTATATCCAGCGTTTCGCGCCGATGTTGCGAGTCGCCGTGCCTTACGGCCAGCTGACTTCGCGGCAAATGCGAATGATGGCCAGGATTGCCCGCGACTACGACAAGGGCTACGCGCACATCAGCACCCGGCAGAACGTGCAGTTCAACTGGCCGGCCGTGGAAGACATCCCGGACATCCTGGCTGAACTGGCGACTGTGCAGATGCACGCGATCCAGACCAGCGGCAACTGCCTGCGCAACGTCACCACCGACCAGTTCGCCGGTGTCGCTGCCGACGAATTGATCGATCCGCGCCCATGGTGCGAGATCGTCCGCCAGTGGACCACCTTCCACCCGGAATTCGCCTACCTGCCGCGCAAGTTCAAGATCGCCGTCAACGGTTCGACCTCCGACCGTGCCGCCATCGAAGTCCATGACATCGGCCTTGAGCCGGTGCACAACGCCGCTGGCGAACTGGGTTTCCGCGTGCTGGTCGGCGGTGGCCTGGGCCGTACGCCGGTCGTCGGTGCGTTCATCAACGAATTCCTGCCGTGGCAGGACCTGTTGAGCTACCTCGACGCCATCCTGCGGGTCTACAACCGCTATGGCCGTCGCGACAACAAGTACAAGGCGCGGATCAAGATCCTCGTCAAGGCGCTGACCCCTGAAGTCTTCGCCCAGAAAGTCGACGCGGAAATGGAGCACCTGCGCGGTGGCCAGACCACGCTGACCGAAGCCGAAGTCCATCGCGTCGCCAAACACTTCGTCGACCCGGACTACAAGGCGCTGGACGACCAGGCCGCCGCCCTGGCCGAACTCGACCAACAGCACCCGGGCTTTGCCCGCTGGCGCGCACGCAATACCCTGGCCCACAAGAAGCCAGGTTATGTTGCCGTGACCCTGTCCCTGAAGCCGACCGGCGTCGCCCCGGGCGACATCACCGACAAGCAGCTCGACGCCGTGGCCGACCTGGCCGAGCGCTACAGCTACGGTCAACTGCGCACTTCCCACGAGCAGAACATCATCCTGGCCGACGTCGAGCAGGAAAAGCTGTTCACCCTGTGGGGCGAGTTGCGCGAGCAAGGTTTCGCCACGCCGAACATCGGCCTGCTGACCGACATCATCTGCTGCCCGGGTGGCGATTTCTGCTCCCTGGCCAACGCCAAGTCGATCCCGATCGCCGAATCGATCCAGCGCCGTTTCGACGACCTGGACTACCTGTTCGACATCGGTGAACTGGACCTGAACATCTCCGGTTGCATGAACGCCTGTGGTCACCACCACGTCGGCCACATCGGCATCCTCGGGGTGGACAAGAAAGGCGAAGAGTTCTACCAGGTGTCCCTCGGCGGCAGCGCCAGCCGTGACGCCAGCCTGGGCAAGATCCTCGGCCCGTCCTTCGCCCAGGAAGCCATGCCTGACGTGATCGAGAAGCTGATCGACGTGTACATCGAACAACGTACCGAAGACGAGCGTTTCATCGACACCTACCAGCGTATTGGCATCGACCTCTTCAAGGAACGCGTCTATGCAGCGAATCATTAAGAACAACGAAGTCGTCGACGAAACCTGGCACCTGCTGCCCAAGGATTTCAGCATCGACGAAATCACCAACTGCGACGACTACATCGTCCCGCTGCAGTTGTGGCGTGAACACAGCCGCATGCTCCTGGCCCGCGACGGCGGCCTGGGCATCTGGCTGGACGCCGATGAAGAAGCGGAAGAAATCGGTGAAGACGTGGCGAGTTTCCAGGTCATCGCCCTGAACTTCCCGGCCTTCACCGATGGCCGCAACTACTCCAACGCCCGGCTGCTGCGTGACCGTTACGGTTTCAAAGGCGAGCTGCGGGCGATTGGCGACGTGCTGCGCGACCAGTTGTTCTACCTGCACCGCTGCGGTTTCGATGCGTTCGCGATTCGCCCCGATAAAGACCCGTACGAAGCCCTGGAAGGTCTCAAGGACTTCTCGGTGACCTATCAGGCCGCCACCGACGAACCGCTGCCGCTGTTCCGTCGCCGCTGATCGTCCAGCCTTGAACCCCGTTCGGGGTTCAAGGCTCCCTCCTTGCAGGCACCACGGATAAAATCCGTTCAAAGGCCTGCGATTTGTTCCAGCATCCTGAAAGCCACCCATGGGTTTTCCAGCCGCCCACGCACCGCGATCAATCGACTCCATACGATCTCTGAAGCATCCGCCTCCTCCAGGAGTCGCCAGACGCGTGCCTGCAGTGTCGGATACGCGACCCGGAAGTCGGGGGTCAGGCTTAGCCTGTCTATTGCGCTCAAGAACCGCGTACCGGAGGGTTTGCCTGCCAACCGCTGCCAAAGTGCTTGTCGGAACTGTTGCAACGTGGCGTCGCAGTCTCGTAGCCATGCCATCGGTTGTCCGTAGTCAGCGCCTGGCGCGCCCAGCCATAAATTGATCCCGGTTTGCTCACGATGAGTAATCAGTCGGCGCAGCGTGTCCTCGTCCGTCAACGGATTGCCCCACAGCAGCACACGATCCACCGAGACAGCCTGATTCATCACCGCGGGCGGAATCCGCGCAATCTGGTTGTCACGCAAATCCAGTGAGATCATGTACGGCTCATCCCTGATGCCGTAAGGGCACCGGTTAATTTGGGTGTTGTTCAAGTTCAGCCGCCGCAAGTCATTCATCCGCAGCAGCACAGGGGGTACTTCCAGTGGATTGTCACTCAGGTCCAGGGTGTGAAGCCTGACCAACCCGCTCAACTGCCCTGATGTCTCTACGGTGAACTTCAGGCCGGTGGACTTGAGATTGAGCGAAGTGAGACGCGTCAGACTGAAGATGGCCGTCGGCAGTACAGTCTGCCCATTGCCCTGGGCGTCGAATTCAATCAGTTCGGCGCTTTCGAGATCCAAGGTCTGCAGATTCGGAAAACACTCCAGGAACCCGTTCAAGGTTCCACGTTCGGCCACATGGAAGCGTGGCATCGATAACTCGACGACATGGTTGAACCGGATGTTCAGGACCGGCAATCGGTGATAGTTCTCGAAGCCCATGTGCAGCCTGAATCCAACAAGTTCTGCGCCTTCATAAACGCGCAGGTCGTCTTTCGCACGCCTTTGCCAGATGTCTTTAAGCTCGTCAGCCAGCTCGATCCTGGTTTCCCGTTCGTAGTTGATCGCGTTCTGGACCAGCTCTTCGTTATGCTCTTCGATCTCCTCATCCGCCAGTCCCTCTGCCCCGTCATCGTCTGCGTCGAGGAAGTCAATGTCCATGTCCTCGATGTCGTCCATCACCTGATCGATCCAGGCATTCAAGTCCGTGTTGAGCTGCTGGAACTGTTGTTTCAGCCAATCGATGTGTGCCTGCGCACCGCCACCGGTACGCTGTAGCAGCTCATCGGCTTCAGTATCGGTGAAATCCGGGTAGATCTCCTTGAGCTGCAGCCTCATCATTTCGTGCGTCAGTGCCGCGCCCTGCGGCGTACCGGGGAAACCGCCGCCACGCAGCCCTTGCGTCTCGAAGGGCAGGCCGCTGTCCATCCTGTGCAGTCCGAGCACCAGCTCCGGGCGTGGCAATGCCTGCTTACCGACTTGCAGCCGCAACGCCAATGCCGGATCAACCGCAGACAATTGCAATGCCGAACGCTCGTCCTCGGACAAGACTTCGACAAGCGCTGCATAAAAGTCTATCTGCCCGGCTCGCCCCTGGTAATGGCCATCCACCTTGATCAGTCGACGGACGCTCGAGGCGTCAAGCGCGCCGCTACGGTCCAGCATTGGGCCGATGACGGAGTGCTCGCGCACTTCAATTCGCAGGCTCCTTGGCCATCCGGGCAGGTTTTTCAGCGAATGCAGGGCCAGGGTGTCCGATTCCGCAGTGACCTGCGAGCGAATGTACAAGCCTTCATAGGCACGATTGAGCCGCACATGCTCCTGATATTGCAGGGCCTTTTGGTTCAGCTGCTTGAATGCTTGCCGCACGCGTGCAGCGTCCACCGGGCTCTGGAGGTCCACGCCATAGCGCTCGAGCATATGTTCGATGGCGCTCCTGGGCAGGCCAGGGTATTGCCGCTGGAACAACCGCACCCACTGATGTTCCGAGTGCTGAAGCGCCTGGTACCGGGTGGAAAACAGCTCGGCACGCGCGCGTTGAGACATTGCCGCCTGCCCGAGTTCCTGATCGATCCTGAATCGGCTGATGGTATCGGCCAGCAAGGGCGTCGGCGGGCGCCCACTGTTCATCAGGCGCAGCATGTCATCATCGATTTCGCTGACCTTGCCGATCTGCGCCAGCACTTCATCGCTCAAGGATGCCACTGAGGGTCCGATTCCGCGCAGAAGCTGCACACGGTTCAACGCTGCGGGGGCCGTTGGCGCAGAGGGGTCCGCGGCCTGATCCGGCAATGGCCTGGCATCGCCCGCATTCTGGCCCGGTTCGCGGGAACGCTCGGCAATGGCGCCTGCCTCAGCATCGTCCTTCAGCACCGCGCCTGCGCCTGCCAGCGGCAGCGCGTTGAGCAAGCCAAACACTGTTCGGGTGACGCCCGCCCCTCGATCATCCGCGGTTTCACCGTTGACCGCCTGATCAAGACCATAACCGGCGTCGATGATGCCGGCCAGCGCCAGCAATCCTTCGCCACCGGGGACGAACAGCGCCAGGGGGCCAAAACGGTTGATCCACTGCACCACAGGTTCGACGGCGGCACTCAGGTTATCCCGATTGACCTGGGCATCGTCACGAATGGTTTTGACACTGGCCAGGGAGGCCTCCTTCATGGCCAACACCAGGTGGGCAAACGGGTCGGCGCCTGCTGGCGAGTCATCGAAACCGATGTAGCGGGCAGGTTCCCAGAAACCGTCGTCATTGAAGAAACCCGCTTCTTTGGTCAACCGGTGTTGCCGCGGATAGACCGCCATACCGTCCAACGCCGTCACCACACCCGCATGGAACGTACCGTCCTTGCGGTCCTCCTCGGCAAAGTGCGCAGCCAGGGCCAGTTTCGTCGCGTCACTTGTGCCCTGCTCCACCACCCATTGATGCAGTTGTCCGGCATCGCTGAATAGGTGCAGCGGAGAAGAGTTACCGGGAATGTACAAAACAATCCGGCCATTCGGATCACGCCAGCCCCAGATATCCTTCGAGCTGTAGCGATAGAGCTTCAGGCGACCCGACTTCAGCTGCGCCAGCCTGCGACCCGGTGCCTGCAGTTGTTCGAGTTTCAGGGTTGCCCATGTCTGGTCAGGCGGCAGTCCCGCCGCCTGCAGGGCCAGTTCCAGACCTTTCTGGCTCAGGCTTTTCTCACGAAACTGCAGAAAAGCAGCCATGACGAGGGCGGCTTTGGCCGAGGTTTTCAGGGCGTTCGGTTTGACTGCGACAATCTCGGCGTCCGCTGGCCAGGCTTGCCCGAGGTAGGCCTGGTACAGGCCCTGGAGATCCAGTCCCCAGACCCACTGCTTGAAATCGGCGGGCCTAACGGCGATCTGAGTGGCGGGTCCGTAGCCTTGCGGCACAGTCTGGCAGTAGATGCCTTCATAGCTGGCGTGGTTGCCGCTGCCAATGTCGGCAAACTCGTCAACGTGGGCCACGATCCTTATCGACGGCCCGACATCCGGTGGCGTGTACAACCCAAACGCGGATTCACCGAAGCGCCCGTCGCCCACGGTCTGATAGTTGGACAGCAACGCCTGCACCAGGGACATGGAACTTGCCACCCGTCCCTGGTGGATGCCGTTCTGCGCAGGATGCCCCTTGTAATCGTAATCCAGGGTCACCAGCTGGGCTGTCGCCGGATCGATGTACTGGCCCCACTGTTTTTTGATCAACTGCTCGCCAAACTGACCGGGGGTTTGCGGCAGGGAGATGGCCAAAGCGGTTTTCAGTTCATCGCGCATTCGCAGGGCCGACGCGGGATCAGGGCTTGCAGCATTGACGGGAGGTATTTCATTCATGGTGCATTCCTTTGCGCTCATTTCAGGAACACCACCATACCCGGCCCCGATCCCCCTAAAAGCGGGAGCAATCGTCAGGGGGCTTAGGAAACTTCCCTTCTTCGCAAGGAATTTGGATCGCCCTGAAAGAAAAAAACCGTGGAATTACCCACGGTTTTTTTTCAACGACCCAGGAAATTACCAGAAGCGTTGCTGGGTCAAGCGACTCCACCAGCTCAGCAACACACGATCGACCGAACCACTTGCTGCCATGCCGATACGCTCCTGCAGGCTTTTGCGTTCGGCGTAATGCAGGTGATAAAGCTCGGATTGCTTGGCGCGCTCGGCCAGGTACTCGTCACTGGTCTTCAGTTCGTCCACCAGTTGCTTGTCCAGCGCCGCAATGCCCAGCCAGATTTCACCGGTGGCCACATCGTCGATGGCCAGTTGCGGGCGATAGCGGGCAACGAAGTTCTTGAACAACTGATGGGTAATGTCCAGGTCTTCCTGGAATTTCTCCCGGCCCTTCTCGGTGTTTTCGCCAAATACCGTCAGGGTGCGTTTGTATTCGCCGGCGGTCAGCACCTCGAAGTCGATGTCGTGCTTTTTCAACAGGCGATTGACGTTGGGCAACTGCGCGACCACACCGATCGAGCCGAGGATTGCGAACGGCGCGCTGATGATCTTCTCGCCAATGCACGCCATCATGTAGCCGCCGCTGGCCGCGACCTTGTCGATGCACACGGTCAGCGGTACGCCGGCCTCACGGATACGGGCCAACTGCGAGGACGCCAGGCCGTAGCTGTGGACCATGCCGCCACCGCTTTCCAGGCGCAGTACCACTTCGTCCTTGGGCGTGGCGAGGGTCAGCAGCGCGGTGATTTCGTGGCGCAGGCTTTCAGTGGCCGAGGCCTTGATGTCGCCGTCGAAGTCCAGCACGAACACCCGCGGTTTGGCCTCGGGCTGCTTCTTCTGTTTTTTCTCGCTCTTGACCTGGGACTTGCGCAAGGCCTTGAGCTGGTCCTTGTCGAGCAAGGTTTGCTCCAGGCGTTCGCGCAGCCCCTTGTAGAAATCATTCAGTTTGCTGACCTGCAACTGGCCGGCGGATTTGCGTCGACCTTTGCTGCGCAAGGCCGCAAAGCTGGCCAGCACCACCAGGATGGCGATCACCAGGGTCACGGTCTTGGCCAGGAAAACGGCGTACTCGGACAAAAACTCCACAGGGACTCCTTAAACGTTGCGCGGCATGCAAGTGCGCGGGATATCACCAGCATACCCATGCGCCGCCCCTGCGACCAGTCGTGAAACCTCTGGCAACAGGGCTGTAACGGGCATTTCAAACAAGCGTATGTTTTTTCATTGACAGCTCAGCGCCATCCTCATAACCTCGCCAAACCTTCAACGTACCGGGACGACGCGGACGTGGGCAGCATCTATTTGATTCGACATGGCCAGGCCTCCTTTGGTGCAGACGATTATGACGTCCTGTCGCCCACCGGTATTCGCCAGGCGGAAATTCTCGGCCAGCACCTCGCCGAACTCGGTATCAGCTTCGATCGGTGCCTGTCGGGCGACTTGCGTCGCCAGCAACATACGGCCAACAGCGCACTGGAACAATACGCCGCCGTGGGCCTGCCGGTGCCGATCCTGGAGACCGATTCGGCGTTCAATGAATTCGATGCTGACGCGGTGATCCGCGCGCTGTTGCCGGCCATGCTGCCGGACGAGCCCGACGCGCTGAACATCCTGCGCAACGCCGCACAGAACCGAGGCGAGTTCCAACGCATCTTCGCCCTGATCATCGAACGCTGGCTCGCCGGCACCTATGACACGCCGGGCCTGGAAAGCTGGCTGGGTTTTGTCGAGCGGGTTCAGGCCGGCTTGCAGCGCATCCTCGAACAAGCCGACAACACCCAGAAAATCGCCGTGTTCACCTCCGGCGGCACCATTACCGCCCTGCTCCACCTCATTACCCAAATGCCTGCCAAACAGGCGTTTGAACTGAACTGGCAAATCGTCAATACCTCGCTCAACCACCTGAAGTTTCGTGGTCGCGAGGTGGCCCTGGCTTCCTTCAACAGTCATGCGCACCTGCAACTGTTGAAGACCCCCGAACTCATCACGTTTCGCTGAGTCCGGACTATTGTGACCCTGGCTGTAATCACCCAGCTCTAATCACCAAAAAAAGGATCAAACCATGACCTCCGTAGCTGATGCCGTACAAGCAATGAAAGCCAAGTTCAACCCAGCCGCTGCTGCCGGTCTGGACCTGGTCTTCGGTTTCCGCATCGACGACACCAAGAACTTCTCACTGGTCGTCAAGGACAGCACCTGCGAGCTGCAGGAAGGCGAAAACCCGGACGCCCAGGTGACCCTGGTGATGGACGGCGAAACCCTGCAAGGCATCGTCAGCGGCGAAACCGACGGCATGCAAGCGTTCATGGGCGGCAAACTGCGCGCTGAAGGCGACATGATGCTGGCGATGAAACTGTCCGAGCTGTTCCCGGCCTAAGCGCGCCGCTTGCGGCTTTCGCAAGCGCGCCTGGCTGCAAACGAATCCCGCCCCTTGTGGCGGGATTCGTCGTTTTCGGCGTTTGAAAACCACTCACTGCGAATTTGCCGACTATATTCCTTCTGGCCGCATGCGGCTGGCTTCAGCTGTTTGCCCTCAACTCACGTTGCGCAGAGCACTGATATGAGCCCACCCGAGGAACACAACGGCGTCAACCGCCGTCACGTACTGCAAGGTCTTGGCGCAGGCGCCGTCGGTGCCTGGATCAGCCCGCTGTTCGCAGGGAGTAAAACCATGCCAGACACCCCCGCCGACCTCATTCTCTACAACGGACGCCTGCACACCGTCGATCGCAAGAAACCCCAGGCCAGTGCCGTCGCCATCAAGGACGGGCGCTTCGTGGTGGTCGGCAGCGACGCCCAGGCCATGGCGTTGCAAGGCCCCGGCACGCAAGTCATCGACCTGCACGGGCGCACGGTGATCCCCGGCCTCAATGACTCACACTTGCACCTGATCCGTGGCGGCCTCAACTACAACCTCGAACTGCGCTGGGAAGGCGTACCCTCGCTGGTCGATGCCTTGCGCCTGCTCAAGGACCAGGCCGACCGCACGCCAACGCCGCAGTGGGTACGGGTGGTCGGTGGCTGGAACGAATTCCAGTTCGCCGAAAAGCGCCTGCCCACGCTTGACGAATTGAACAAGGCCGCCCCCGACACGCCGGTGTTTGTCCTGCACCTGTACGATCGTGCTTTACTCAATCGCGCCGCGCTGAAAGTGGTGGGATATACCCGCGATACGCCGAACCCGCCAGGCGGCGAAATCCAGCGCGATGCCAACGGCGATCCCACTGGCATGTTGATCGCCCGGCCCAACGCAATGATTCTCTATTCGACGCTGGCCAAAGGACCGAAACTACCGCTGGAGTACCAGGTCAACTCGACCCGGCAATTCATGCGCGAACTCAATCGCCTGGGGGTCACCAGCGCGATCGACGCCGGCGGTGGTTATCAGAATTACCCGGACGACTACCAGGTCATCCAGCAGTTGGCCAAGGACCAGCAACTTACCGTGCGCATCGCCTACAACCTGTTTACCCAGAAGCCCAAGGAAGAACTGACCGACTTCAAGAACTGGACCAGTACCTCGCGCTACGGCCAGGGCGACGATTTCCTGCGGCACAACGGTGCCGGGGAAATGCTGGTGTTCTCGGCGGCGGATTTCGAAGACTTCCTTGAACCGCGCCCGGACCTGCCGGCTTCCATGGAACAGGACCTGGAACCGGTGGTACGGCACCTGGTGGAGCAACGCTGGCCGTTTCGCCTGCATGCCACCTACAACGAATCCATCAGCCGCATGCTCGACGTGTTCGAAAAGGTCAACCGCGACATTCCGTTCGACGGCCTGCCGTGGTTTTTCGACCACGCCGAAACCATCACCGCGCAGAACATCGAGCGGGTCAAGGCGCTGGGCGGCGGCATCGCCATCCAGGATCGCATGGCCTTCCAGGGCGAGTACTTCGTCGACCGCTATGGCGCCAAGGCGGCCGAACACACGCCGCCGATTGCCCGCATGTTGGCCGAAGGCGTACCGGTGGGTGCCGGCACCGATGCGACGCGAGTGTCGAGCTACAACCCCTGGACTTCGCTGTACTGGCTGGTCAGTGGCCGCACGGTCGGCGGCCTGGCGTTGTACCCGCAGGGCTTGAGCCGTGACACCGCGCTGGAGCTGTTCACCCATGGCAGCGCCTGGTTCTCGTCCGAGCAAGGCAAGAAGGGTCAGATCAAGGTCGGGCAACTGGCGGACCTGATTGCCTTGTCAGGGGACTATTTCCATATGGAGGCCGAAGGTATCAAGGGTATCGAATCGGTGCTGACCCTGGTCGATGGCAAGATCGTCTACGCCAGCGTCGAGTTCGAAAAACTCGGGCCGCCGCCCATCCCCGTGGTACCGGAGTGGTCGCCAGTGACCAAGGTGCCTGGGCACTGGAAAGCATCGGCGCCGCTGACGGCCCAGGTGCATCAATGCGTCGGGGCGTGTGCGGTGCATGCGCACAGTCATGAGCGGGCGCGCTTGTCGAATGCGCCGGTCAGTGACTTCCGTGGGTTCTGGGGGGCGTTTGGCTGTTCGTGTTTCGCGTTCTAAACGACAATCTCGCTAGCATCGCAACCCAATGTGGGAGCGGGCTTGCTCGCGAAGGCGGTAGTTCAGTCAACATTTCCGTTGATTGACATGACCCCTTCGCGAGCAAGCCCGCTCCCACATTGGATCTGCGTGGAAGGTGCATTCTTCATCGCTGAACACCACCTGTGACAGCTGGCGAAGCCTGCTCTTACAATGCGAGCATTTCCTGCACCGGCCACCCCATGGACATCGACCTCGCCCGCACCTTCCTGGAAATCGTCCGCCACGGCAGCCTTGCCGCGGCCGCCGAGAAACTCCACGTCACCCAGACCGCCATCACCGCGCGGGTACAGAAGCTCGAAAGCCACCTGGGCAGCACGCTGTTCGTGCGCAACCGCGCCGGGGCCCGCCTGACGCCCAATGGCGAAGCCTTCGTGATCTATGCCAATCAACTGGTGGAAACCTGGGAGGCCGCACGCCGGGACTTGCCCTTGCCCGAGGGGTTCCACGACGTCCTGCACATCGGTGGCGAGGTCAGCCTGTGCAATCCGTTGATGCTCCGTTGGGCCGGCGTGCTGCGCGACAGGATTCCCGGCCATGCGCTGCGCATGGAAATCCGCGACGGCGAAAACCTGCTGCGCCAACTGGAGCTGGGCGTGCTCGATGCGGCGCTGGTCTATCAACCCGAATACTGGCCGCGCCTGCAGGTCGAGCAGATCCTCGAGGAAAAACTCATCCTCGTACGTCACCCCGAGCGCCCCGAACCCTATGTGTACATCGACTGGGGCCAGCACTTTCGCCGCCAGCACGACGCCGCCCTGCCGGAAAAAGCCAAGGCGGCGCTCAGTTTCAACCTTGGCCCCCTGGGGTTGCAGTACATCCTCGAACACGGTGGCAGCGGCTACTTCCGCACCCGGGTGGTCCAGAGCTACCTGGAAAACGGCATGCTGGAGCCTGTGCCCAAGGCCCCGGAATTCAGTTACCCGACCTACCTTGTCTACTCCCGCGACCGCGACTCGCCGGCGCTGCAACGGGCCTTCGACCTGCTGCGCGAGGTGATCAGGAGCGATGATGATTGGTCGCAGCGGTGGAATCCGCTGACTTGAGTAGGCTTTGAATACTGCACTGTTCTTTCGGGCGCCATCGCTGCGATGCGGCGACCCGACAAGCCAGCTCCTACAGGGGAACGCGTACCCACCCAACAACGAGGTCGAGCGTTAGCTCGCCTCGCTTTGGCTTTGGCTTTTGATCTGGCTTTTGATTTTCTTGCCCCATCGAGAGGCCGAGTGGAGGTTCTGCGCAGTGGGCCCACGGAGCAGGACCGGAGCGAGGGCATGCCGAGCATTAGCGAGGCACCGAACGCCAGGGGCAAGAGCCCTTGGTTACTTGGGGCCGGGCGGCGTTCCGTTTTTCCAAGTGACTCGCTGTAAGAGCGAAACCATAAGCGGCCGTTACCGCAGGAATGGATATGTACTCGGTTAGCAAATAATAGGTCGTCTGTCAGGACGCCATCGCCGGCAGGCCGGCTCCCACAGTAGATCGGGTACAGCCGCGAGAGATTGGTTGGCTGTGAGGCCGTCATCGCCGGCAAGCCAGCTCCTACAGTTTGATCGGGTACAGCCGCGAGAGATTGGTTTGCTGTCATGCCGCCATCGCTGGCAAGCCCGCACAGTGGATCGGATACAACCGCGGGAGATGGGGCGGCAATAAAATCCAGCGGCTGCCAGCCAAAACCGCGGGATCGGCTAATCTGCTGGAGATAACAAAAAAGACAGGTGATTGCAGTGAGGCAGACCACCGAAGCATTCCGCGCCCGTTACCGTTGCGACATTCATCCCCGTTATAACCCCTGGCTGCATGGCACCTTCGTACTGGTGTTCGGCCTGGTGGCGATCGGCGTTTTCTGGAGCACCGTGCACCAGGTAACGCTCCTCGAATGGCTGTCGGTACCGGTGGCCTTGCTGTTCTTCAATCTCGTCGTGTACCTGGTGCATCGGCACCTGGGCCATCACAAAAAAAGCTTCGCGCGGATGTTCTATGCCCGCCACGCCGGCGACCACCACAGCTTTTTCGCCCCCGGCCACATGACCTACGAGAGTGCTCGCGACTGGCGGGTGATCCTGTTCCCGGCCTGGCTGATCGTGCTGCACACACTGCTGGTCACCCTGCCCCTGTGGTGGCTGCTCAAGCCCCTGGATGCGAACGTTGCCGGACTGGTTGGCGGCTGTCTGGTCCTGGGGTACCTGACCTATGAAGTGTTCCATGCCTGTGAGCATTTGCCGCCGCACAACCGGATCACGCGCCTGCCCTGGATCCGCCAGATGCGGCGCCTGCATGAACTGCATCACCGCCGCGAAATGATGCAGCAGCGCAATTTCAACATCGTTTTTCCGTTGATGGATTACCTGTTCGGCACCCTCTATTGGGAGCCGGAACCGGAACCGGACTTCCAGCACCTGAAGAGAACGCCCATGACCCGCATGCAACATAAAGTCGATATCGCCGGTGATCCCATTACCGTGCTGGCCTATGCCAGCACCGTGATCCACTGGCCGGATTGGCATCCCTCTTCCCTCAGGATCGATGGCCAGAACGGGCCCTTGCATGCCGGCGCGCGGTTCGAGGAGGACATCCGCGCCGGTGGGCGTGACGGACACTTGAGCTGGGTGGTCGATGAGTATCTGCCTGGACGCCGCTGGATTGCCCGGGCCCATGGCGATAATGGTCTGTCATTGTTGCTGACCTACGAATGCGCGGCCGAGGGCGATGGCACGCGCTTTGTTCGCACGCTGGAATACCGGTTCAGTGGATTGGCGATGCGCATGGCCAACCAGTTGCTGCTCAAGCGACGGATCGAACGGGAATCGGCGGCGTCGATGCTGGCACTTCGCGAAACCGCAGAAAGATACCTGGCGTCGACAGGAGTGCGTGCGTGAGCCGAACGATCAGGTTTCATCATTGGCTGTTGCTGCTGATCGTTGTCCTCGTCGCCTTCCTGCTGTTGATGCCGACCAAGGTCAAGCCCGTCGCCTGGACCCCGCAACCGGCGCCGTCCCTCAGCAGCGGCCCGTACGCGGACAACCAGCGCCTCAAGGGCGTGGAGCGCGTCGGCGCCGCAGACATCGACGGCCCCGAAGCGCTGCTCATGGAAAACAACGCGCTGATCACCGGCTTGCATGATGGCAGGGTCATTCGCACCAGCCTGGACGGCCAGGACACCAAGGTCTTGGCCGACACCGGCGGCCGCCCCCTGGGGTTGGCCCGCCACCCCAATGGCTTGCTGGTGATCGCCGATGCGGTCAAGGGCTTGTTGTCGCTGGACGCCCAGGGTCGCCTGGTGGCCTTGACCACCGACGCCAATGGCGTGCCGTTTGGTTTCACCGACGACGTGGCCATCGACAAGCCCGGGCACTACGCCTACTTCAGCGACGCCTCCAGCCGGTTCGGCTACGGCAAGGACGGCCAGGCCATCATCGAACATGGCGGCGACGGGCGCTTGCTGCGCTATGACTTCCAGACCGGCAAGACCTCGGTGCTGCTGGACAAGCTGGAGTTTGCCAATGGCGTTACCCTGGGGCCGGACGATGCCTATGTGCTGGTCAACGAAACCGGCGCGTATCGCATCACTCGCTACTGGCTGAGCGGGCCGAACGCCGGCAATCATGACCTGTTCATCGACAACCTGCCGGGGTTTCCCGACAACCTGGCCTTCAATGGTCGCGACCGCTTCTGGGTGGCGCTGTATGCGCCGCGCAACGCCTTGCTCGACAAAACGGCGGCGCACCCTTTCGTGCGCAAGATGATCGCCCGAGCGATGACCCTCCTGCCCAGGCCGGTGGAAAAACGCGCCTTTGTGCTGGGGCTGGACCTTGAGGGCAAGGTGATCGCCAACCTGCAGGACGGCAGCAGCGACAGCTACTCGCCGATCACCACCGTGCGCGAGTATGGGGAGTGGTTGTATTTTGGCTCGTTGAAAGCGAAAAACATGGCGCGATTGCCACTGAGCACGGCGTTGCAGAATTAACGCAGATCCAAATGTGGGAGCGGGCTTGCTCGCGAAGAGGCCATTACATTCAACTTCTATGCTGAATGGGACACCGCTTTCGCGAGCAAGCCCGCTCCCACAAGGGGATCTGTGGTTTCTGGGTTATCGCGGATCGGCCTCGTCATCGCGCACCGCATTATCGGTTTCTTCCCGCACCCGCTCCCGATCGATGTCAGTGCCGTCGTCCTGATCCATGGGAATGGCACCTTCATTGTTCGGCAGTTCATCAATGCCCGGCTCGTCCTCCGGATTGACCGCAGTACGGCCGGGACTCAAGGGTTCGGGATGGGTCGGAATGGGGTCGTAGCCCCCTTGTTCTTCGCTGGGAAATTTTGGGTCGGACATGAGGCACCTCGCATGAAGCCGCGTCATCGGGCTCTAGACATTCGAGGTGCCGGTCAATATCGCCGTTCCAATTATTCAGCCACCGATTGTCGGTGGCTCACGGCAACTGGAGTTGCTTGACGATCTTGTCCTTGACCTCCAGGCGCTTCGCCTTGAGCTTTGTCACCGTGTCATCACTGGATTTGGCTTGCTCTGCCTTCACCACTTCGGCGTCCGCCTGGGAGTATTTGTTGATCAGTGAATCCAGTAACGGATCCTTGGTGCGTTTCTGCTGGATATCTTCCTTTGTGCAACTCAAATCCTGATAAAGGTCATGGGGCACCGGCATGGAACACCTCCGTTTGTTAATCGGTAGCAAACGCGATTGATTGCGTTCGCCAACTATCAGAATGGCCTTGGTTGGCCCGTTCTGTCGACCACCTGTCAGACCAGCGGTGTCCGTTCGTCGTCCTGTCGCAAATGCGATAAAACCTTTACCCCACCCGCGACCTCCACAGAATAACGATCAACTCGATCGCCCATGAACTACCGTGTGGAGAAGAACCAATGGACGGATTTAACCTGCGCCACCTCACTCTGGCCATCGCCCTGAGCACCACCATGGGCGCGGCATTCGCGGCAACCGATAACGATTTTGTCGACAAGGCAGCCGAAGGCGGCATCGCCGAGATCGAGACCAGCCGCCTGGCCCTGGAAAAAAGCCAGTCAGCCGATATCAAGGCGTTCGCCAACATGATGATCACCGATCATTCCAAGGCCAACGATGAACTGGCGACCATCGCGAAAAAGAATGACATTGAAGTGCCGGACACCACGACACTGGTGAAACAGGCCAAGGAAAAGCTCCTCGACATGCGTGACGAGTCCTTCGATTCGGCCTACGCCAACAACCAGGTCAAGGCACACGAAAACACCATCGAACTGTTCAAGAAACAAGCCAATACCGTGACCGACGACAAGACCAAAGGCGCCACGGAGCTCAAGGGCTTTGCGCAAAAAATGTTGCCGGGGCTGGAAAAACATCTGGAAATGGCGAAGAAGCTTCAAGCCGCGCATCCGGACAAGTAATCCGCTCATCAAACAAAAAGACCGCATGAATCCATGCGGTCTTTTTGTTTGGGGCCGAGCCTAACCGCCGTCGGTATCGATATCGGCATCCGTGTCATCGCCAGGCTTGGGGCGATCAGGATCAGGTTTGAAGCCCGGGCTGAACTCGTTGTCATTATCGCTGTGCACATTTTTCTGATCGACCGCTTTGTCGGCACTTTCCGGCTCGGGGGTCTTGGCGTTTTCGTCTAGTTCATTTTCATCTTTCATAAGTACCTCGTGCGTCGCGTTCGAAACCGTCGGGTCATAACCGTTCGAACTCCACCACGCGACCAACGTTCCCTTCGTCTTTGTCCTACAGTCCTTGTGTATCGGATGAAAATACCTGTCGAACGCAACAACTATTTCATCCGCCAAATGTCATTGCTTTGCGCCGGTCATTTTTTGGGGAATCGGCCGCACACATTCAAGGAGACAAGTCCCATGGCGGCACTGCAAACCAGCACGCTCGATGCGATGAAGAACAACCAGGCACAACTGCTGACCGAATGGAAAAATGGCCTGGAGTCCAGCGGCGCCACGCGCAATCTCAAAGAGCAGGACCTGCAACAGCAGGCCTCGGAATTCCTGCAGTTGGTCATCTCGGGCCTGCAAAATGGCAACGGCCAGAACATTGCCACGTCCGGCTGGGATGAGATTCGCCAGTTCCTCGACAAGCTCTCCCAGAGCCGTGCCCAACTCGGCCAGGATTCTCACCAGACCGCCAGCTTCATCTTCTCGCTCAAGGGTCCGCTGTTTGCCCTGTTGCAGAACCATTACCAGGACAGCCCGGCGCTGTTGGCCGAGCAACTCTGGGAAATCTCCGAATTGCTCGACGCCCTGGGCATGCACACCATCCGCACCTTCCAGAAATCCCGCGAGGCGGTAATCAAGCGCCAGCAGGAAGAACTGCTGGAGCTGTCGACCCCGGTGGTCAAGCTGTGGGACGGCGTCCTCGCCCTGCCGATGATCGGCACGCTGGACTCGCAACGCACCCAGGTGGTGATGGAATCACTGCTGCAGCGGATCGTCGACACCGGCTCGGAGATCGCCATCATCGACATCACCGGTGTACCGACCGTCGATACCCTGGTGGCCCAGCACCTGCTCAAGACCGTCACCGCCATCCGCCTGATGGGGGCCGACTGCATCATCAGCGGCGTTCGCCCGCAGATCGCCCAGACCATCGTGCACCTGGGCCTTGACCTGCAAGGCGTGGTGACCAAGGCCAACCTGGCCGATGCCCTGAAACTGGCCCTGACCCGGCTGGGACTGACCGTCAGCAAGGCGCATTGAGATGGAGCGCATTCCGATTCTGCAAATGGGCGACTTCCTGCTGGTGACCATCCAGGTGGACATGCATGACCAGTTGGCCCTGACCCTGCAAGACGACCTGTCCGAGCGCATCAGCCGGACCTCCGCCCGCGGCGTGCTGATCGATATCTCCGCCCTGGACATGGTGGATTCGTTCATCGGCCGGATGATCGGGACCATTTCCGGGCTGTCGAGCATCATGGACGCCCAGACCGTGCTGGTCGGCATGCAGCCCGCGGTGGCCATCACCCTGGTGGAGCTTGGCCTCACCCTGCCCGGCGTGAGTACCGCGCTGAACGTCGAGCGCGGGATGAAACTGCTTCAGGCACGAGTACGCGAACAATGACTGTGCGCAGCAGCGGCACTCATCCGATTCACATCGAGCAGGACGTGGTCCTGGCCCGACAACTGGCGCGCAAACTCGCCCAGGAATGCGGCATGCGCCTTATCGACCTGACCAAAATGGTCACCGCGGTCAGCGAGCTGGCGCGCAATACCATGGTGTACGGCGGTGGCGGCGACATGGACTGGCAGATCCTCGATGAAGACCCGCGCGTGGGCCTGCGCCTGGTCTTCCGTGACGAAGGCCCGGGCATCCCCGACATCAAGCTGGCCATGACCGATGGCTGGACCTCCGGTTCCGGGCTGGGCCTGGGCCTGACCGGCGCCAAGCGCCTGGTCAATGAATTCGAACTCGACACTGCGCCAGGAAAGGGTACTCGCGTGACGATTACCCGATGGACATGAACTTCGGTGGAACGATGACCCAAGTGCTGGTCATCGAGGACAACAGCCAGATCGGACATGCACGGCGCACCGCGCAAAAACTCGCAGAGCTTCATGGCTTCGACACCACGGACGCGGGACGGGTAGCGTTGGTCGCCACCGAACTTGCCAGCAATATTCTCAAGCACGCCACCCGCGGCGAATTGCACCTGAGGGTCTTGCCCCGGGTTAGCGGTGCCGGCATCGAGATGCTCGCCATCGACCGCGCCCAGGGCTTTGACCTGCAGGCCTGCCTGGCCGACGGGTTTTCCACCGGCGGCACCCAGGGCATCGGCCTGGGCGCCGTGTCGCGCCAGACCGAGGTGTTCGATGTGTATGCCGATTCACGGGGTGCCGTGCTGCTCACGCGCTTGTACCCACGCACGGACAAGGCCCGGGACCTGCGCATCGGCGTCAGCCAGCATTCGTTGCGCGACGATCCCGCCTGCGGCGATACCTGGCACCTGGCGTTCGACGGACCACGCATCAGCGCCCTGGTGATCGATGGCCTGGGCCATGGCGAAGAAGCCGAACTCGCCGCTCGCGCTGGCGAAAAAGCCTACGCGCTGCAGCCCTTCGCCTCACCGTTGCTGGCGCTGGAAGACATTCATCAGGCCATGACCGGTACCCGTGGCGGTGCGCTGGCGATTGTCCAGTTCGACGCTGGCCGCGATGCGTTGCAGTTCGTCGGCATCGGCAACATCGGCGCCTGCCTGGTCGCACCGGACAAATCCCGCGGCCTGGCCTCGCACCCCGGCATCGTCGGCGGGCAATATCGAAAGGCGCAACCCTTTGACTATGCTCAAGTGAGCGGACAATTGCTGATCATGTACAGCGACGGCCTGCAGTCGCGCTGGAACCTGGCGGACTACCCCGGCCTGGTGCACCGCCATCCGGCCGTGATTGCCGCCATCCTGCACCGCGATTTCTGCCGTGGACGAGACGATGTCACGGTACTGGTCATTGCCCTGGAGGCAGCCCATGGCTGAAATGCCCATGAGTCAAATCGACGAACAAGCCGCCATGATCGCGCGCTTGCAGGGTGAAGCCAACGCCCTGCGCGCCGAGCTGGATGAAACCAACCAGGGCGTACTGGCGCTGTATGCCGAACTCGACAACCAGGCCGAACAGCTGCGCCAGGCTTCGGACCTGAAAAGCCGCTTCCTGTCCTACATGAGCCATGAGTTTCGCACGCCCCTGGGTTCGATCCTGAGCATCGCCAGCCTGCTGAGCGATGAACTCGACGGCCCCCTCAGTGACGAGCAGCACAAGCAGGTGGCCTTCGTCAGCAATGCCGCGCGGGAGCTGAGCGACATGGTCGACGACCTGCTGGACCTGGCGAAGATCGAAGCCGGGCGCATCACCATTTCCCCGGCCTGGTTCGACATGTTCGACCTGTTCGCCGCCCTGCGCGGCATGTTCAGGCCAATTGTCGATACCAGCGCCGTGGACCTTATCTTCGAGGAGCCGGTGGGCCTGCCCCGGCTGTACACCGACGACAAGAAGCTCGCGCAGATCCTGCGCAACTTCATTGCCAACTCGTTGAAGTTCACCACCCGCGGCGAAGTGCGGGTCTCGGCGCGACTGGAAAACGATGACTACGTGCGTTTCGCCGTCAGCGACAGCGGAATTGGTATCGCTCCAGAGCTACATGGCGCATTGTTTGAAGACTTCTCCCAAGTCGACTCTCCGCTGCAAAAACGCCTGCGTGGAACCGGGCTCGGGCTGTCGCTGTGCAAACGCTTCGCGCTGCTGCTGGGGGGCGAAGTCGGGGTCCAGAGCACACCGGGCGTGGGCTCGACCTTTTTCGTGATCATCCCGCTGGCCATCGCCATGGAGCCTGCCGATGAAACGTGACCTGCGCTTGCTGATCGTCGACGACAACGTCGCCACGCGCTATGCCTTGCGCCGGCGCCTGGAACGCCACGGCTATGAGGTGCTGGAGTCCGGCACCGGCAGCGAAGGCCTGGAGTTGATCGCCAGCGTGGCGATCGACGCCTTGATCCTCGACGTCAACCTGCCGGACATGAGCGGCTTCGACATCGTTCGTAAACTGCGCTCGGAGCCTGCTACCGCCCTGCTCCCGGTGATTCATGTGTCCGCAGCGTCGATCCAGACCGGCGACATCATCACTGGCCTCGACGCCGGCGCCGACGCCTACCTGATCCACCCGGTGGACCCGGATGTGCTGCTGGCGACCCTGCGCACCTTGCTGCGGGTGCGCGAAACCGAGAATGCCCTGCGGGAAAGCGAGGCGCGCTTTCGCGAGATTTTTGTCAATGTGTCGGCCCCCATCGCCGTGCTGGATGCCCAACTCAAGGTCCACGAGTGCAACCATGCGTTCGCCCAACTGATCCAGGACAACCTCGACCCCGATACCCTGCGCCAGTGTTTCGCCGACGATCAGTGCGCGGTCATCGAGGAACTGCGCCTGCGCCTGGCCTATGGCGAACGCTGGAAAGGCACCTTGAGCATGAGCGTGCAGGGGGAGATTCGCGAAACCGAGTGGCAGATTTCACCCTACCGCACACCAGAATTGAGCCTGGTGTTCGTCGAAGATGTCACCGAACACCGGCACCGCGAACGCTCGCACCTGGCACGACTGGACGACGCCACGACCCAACTGGCCAACGAAGTCGCCGAACGCGCGCGCACCGAAGCCCAGCTGTTGCAGGTGCAGAAAATGGACGCCCTGGGCAAGCTGACCGGCGGCATTGCCCACGACTTCAACAACCTGCTCACCGGCATCATCACCAGCCTGGAACTGATCCAGAAGCGCGTTGCCGAGACACGCACCGACAAGGTCGCGTTCTATGCCGAAGCGGCGCTGAACTCGGCCATGAGTGCCGCCTCCCTGACCCATCGCCTGCTCGCGTTCGCCCGTCAGCAACCCCTCGATACCCGGCCCGTGGACATCAACGAGCACATCCGCTCCCTCGAGGAACTGCTGGTGCGCACCATCGGCGAACGCATTGCCCTCAAGCTTGAACTGACGAGCAAACCCGCCATCGCGCTGGTCGATCCGATTCAACTGGAAAGCGCTGTGCTCAACCTGGTGATCAACGCCCGGGATGCCCTGCCCCAGGGCGGCAATATCTGGGTCAACACCTATGCGGCCTATTCCCACGGCGACCCCAACCTGGCCGATGGTGCCTATGTCGCGCTGTCGGTGCGCGACGATGGCACCGGTATCGAACACCATGTGATCGACAAGGTGTTCGACCCGTTTTTCACCACCAAGCCCCTGGGCCAGGGCACCGGGCTCGGCTTGTCGACGATCTACGGTTTCGCTCGCCAGTCAG
This sequence comes from Pseudomonas sp. YuFO8, assembly GCF_035065025.1. NCBI lineage: Bacteria > Pseudomonadati > Pseudomonadota > Gammaproteobacteria > Pseudomonadales > Pseudomonadaceae > Pseudomonas > Pseudomonas sp. YuFO8. The sequence continues at coordinate 273,396 of NZ_JAXDEQ010000003.1, forward strand.
GGGGCGATGCGCACATCCGCAGCGTGGCGCGACGCGGCACCGAAGTCACCATCATGTTGCCGGCCAGCGCCGACCCCACCGCCGTCGCGGTCGAATCGACGACGACGCCTGCCGAGGGTGGCGGTGAACATGTGCTGATCGTCGAGGACACGCCGTCGGTGCGCATGTTCGTCGCCGAAGTGCTGGTGGATGCCGGCTATCGTTGCACCCAGGCGGCCGACATCGAGGGCGCCCTCGAACGCCTGCAGAACGACGAATCCATCGACCTGTTGCTGACCGATGTCGGCCTGCCGCGCATGAGCGGCCGGGAATTGGCCGACATCGCTCGGGGCTGGCGCGAGCACCTGCCGATCCTGTTCATGACCGGCTATGCCGAAACCGCGATCAACCGCCAGGTGTTTCTCGGCGACGGCATGGAGATACTGATCAAGCCGTTCCAGATCAATGAGCTGCTGGACAAGGTACGGCGCACCATCAACGGCGCCTGATTAAAAGATCGCAGCCTGCGGCAGCTCCTACAGGGGTACGCGTTTCCCTGTAGGAGCTGCCGCAGGCTGCGATCTTTTGATCTTCAATGCCCAAGAACCCTGGCGAGAAATGGCGCTGTTCGGCTCTTTTTGCTGCTCGCGACTTTCCGCGGCTCCCCCGCCACCACAACCTTGCCCCCCTGATCCCCCGCCCCCGGGCCGATATCGATCACCCAGTCACTCTGCGCCACCACGCGCATTTCATGTTCGACGACGATCACCGTGTGCCCAGCCGTCACCAGGTTGTTCAACTGCTCGAGCAGACGATCGACGTCGCGCGGGTGCAGGCCCGTTGTCGGTTCATCGAGCACGTAGAGCGTCGCCCCGCGCTGGTTGCGTTGCAGCTCGGTGGCCAGCTTGATGCGCTGGGCTTCACCCCCGGACAGCTCGGTCGCCGGTTGGCCGAGGCGCAGGTAGCCCAGGCCGATATCGCGCAGCACCTCCAGGGACCGACGCACCGCCGCTTGTTCGGCGAACACGTCCACGGCCTGGTCCACGGTCAGTTGCAGCACCTGGGCAATGGTCAGGTCCTGCCAGGTGATCGCCAGCGTCTCGGGGTTGTAGCGCGCGCCGTGGCAGGTCGGGCATGGCGCGTAGACGCTGGGCATGAACAGCAATTCGACGCTGACAAAACCTTCGCCTTCACAGGTCGGGCAGCGGCCCTTGGCGACATTGAAGGAAAACTGCCCGGCATCGTAACCCGCCGCCTGCGCCTCGGGCGTGGCGGCGTAGAGCTTGCGTACATTGTCGAACAGCCCGGTGTAGGTCGCGAGGTTAGAGCGCGGCGTACGGCCAATGGGCTTCTGATCGACCTGCACCAAACGCTTGATCGACGCCAGCCCCGCCGCAACCTGCCCGCCACTGACGGTCGGCGCTTCATCTTCCAGGCTCAGTTCCTGCGGTTCGCTCTCAGTGCCCGGACGCCCCAGATGCGCACCGACCAGCTCCAGCAACGCCTGGCTGACCAGGCTGGATTTCCCCGAGCCCGACACCCCGGTCACCGCCGTGAAACAGCCCAACGGAAACTCGACGCTGAGGTTGTCCAGATTGTTGCGCGTGACGCCTTCAAGACGCAGCCAGTCGCTGGCCTTACGCGGACGACGGGATTGGTTGGCGTGTTCGGCGAACAGGTAGGCGCGGGTCTGCGAATCCTTCACTGCTGCCAGCCCCGCCGGCGCACCGCTGTACAGCACCCGGCCGCCATGCTCGCCCGCCGCCGGGCCGACATCGATCAACCAGTCGGCGCGGCGCATGGTTTCCAGGTCGTGCTCGACCACAAACAGGGTATTGCCCGCGGCTTTCAAGCGTTGCAGGGCTTCGAACAGTGCTTCACCGTCGGCCGGGTGCAAGCCGGCCGAGGGCTCATCCAGCACGTAGATCACGCCGAACAACTGCGAGCCCAGCTGGGTCGCCAGGCGCAGGCGTTGCAATTCGCCAGACGACAGCGTCGGCGTACTGCGCTCCAGGGCCAGGTAACCCAGGCCCAGGTCGGTCAGGGTGCTGACCCGCTCCAGAAGATCCTGGGCAATGCGTTGCGCGGCGAGGCGTTTTTCCACCGAGAGATTCGGCGTGTGGCGTACATCCGGGGCGTTGGCATGGCCACTGGCACCGTGGGCCACGCGCTGTTCACGGGCCTCGCGGGTTTGCTGGTGAGTTAATACCTCTCCCGCCTCATCGCCCTCTTCGAGGTAATGCCGGGCCGCCACTGGCTTGAGTACTTCTGCCACTTGCAGCAAGGGCATTTGGGACAGTTCGCCGATGTCGTAGCCGGCGAAAGTCACCGAAAGGGCTTCGTGCTTGAGGCGCTTGCCGTCGCACAATGGGCAAGGGCTACCGAGCATGAAGCGCGAGACGCGCTTCTTCATCAACGCACTTTGCGAATGGGTGAAGGTGTGCAGGATGTAGCGCCTGGCGCCGGTGAAGGTGCCCTGGTAACTCGGTTCCATCTTGCGCTTGAGGGCGACCCGGGTTTCCTTCGGGGTGAGCCCGGCGTACACCGGCACCGTCGGGGTTTCTTCGGTGAAGAGAATCCAGTCACGCTGCTTCTTCGGCAGGTCGCGCCAGGGCACATCGACGTCATAGCCCAGGGTCACCAGGATGTCCCGCAGGTTCTGGCCCTGCCAGGCCATGGGCCAGGAGGCCACGGCGCGCTGGCGGATGGTCAGGCTCGGGTCCGGCACCATCAGTGCTTCGGTGACCTCATACACCCTGCCCAGGCCGTGGCATTGCGGGCACGCGCCCTGGGGCGTGTTCGGAGAAAAGTCTTCGGCGTAGAGCATCGGCTGCCCCGGCGGGTAACTGCCGGCACGGGAATACAGCATGCGGATCAGGCTCGACAAGGTCGTGACGCTGCCCACCGAAGACCGCGTGCTCGGCGTGCCCCGTTGCTGCTGCAAGGCCACCGCGGGCGGCAAGCCCTCGATGGAATCGACATCCGGCACGCCCACCTGATCGATCAGGCGTCGCGCATAAGGCGCCACGGACTCGAAATAGCGGCGCTGGGCTTCGGCGTACAGTGTCGAAAACGCCAGGGACGACTTGCCCGAGCCGGACACCCCGGTGAACACCACCAGGGCATCGCGGGGAATGTCGACATCGACGTTCTTGAGGTTGTGCTCCCGGGCGCCACGCACCCTGACCATGCCGGAGGGAGGGTTGGAGGTGCGTTTGTCAGTCATGGCCCAGCCTGAATTCAAGAAAGTCACGAAACACCTGTAGGAGCTGCCGCAGGCTGCGATCTTTTGATCTTGTTTTGAAAAATCAAAGTCAAGAGATCGCAGCCTGCGGCAGCTCCTACAGGACATGTTCAGCCGTTGAGAACCGTGCGGATCATCTGCGTCAACGCTTGCGGCCCATAGGGCTTGCTCAGTAAATGGGTATCCGGGCTGAGCTGGTGGTTGCGCGAGATGATGTCACGGGTGTGGCCGGAGGTGAACAACACCGCCACCGGGGGTTCCTGTACCTTGGCCCATGCCGCCAGGTCCGAGCTTTTTATCAAACCAGGCATGACCACGTCGGTGAAGATCAGGTCCACCGCCGCGCCCTCCAGCAACATCTGCATGGCAACGTCGGCATTGGCGGCGGTGAGCACCTGATAGCCTTCTTCGCGCAACAACTCCACGGTGGAAACGCGCACCGCCTCATTGTCCTCGACCACCAGGACCCGCTCGTTGGCGCCCTGTTGCGGCACATCGGCACGGGGCGTTTCACTGTCCATCGAACGCAGGCTGCGCGGGAAATACATCTGCACCCGGGTGCCCTGCCCCTCGACGCTGGACATCTCGATGTGCCCGCCACTCTGCTTGACGAAACCGAACACCATGCTCAACCCAAGCCCCGTGCCCTGGCCGTCGGGCTTGGTGGTAAAAAACGGCTCGAACGCCTGGGCCAGCACCTGCGGCGGCATACCCGCACCACTGTCAGCCACGGACACCCGCACATAGTCGCCGGCGGCAATGCCCTTGCCGGCGCAAAAAACCTGGTCAAGGCCGATGTTGTCGGCGCTGAGGTCGATGGTCCCCTCACCCTTCATGGCGTCACGGGCATTGATCGCCAGGTTGAGGATGGCGTTTTCCAGTTGATTGCGATCGACGAAGACCTGCCAGGAATCCGGTGGCGCGCTCATATGGACGTGGATGGTTTCCCCCAGCGCACGCTGCAACAGTTCGCCAAGTTCGTCGAAGATCTGCTGCGGCGTACAAATGGCCGGGGACAGCGGCTGGCGACGGGCAAACGCGAGCAATTGCGCAGACAATTTTGCCCCACGCTCGACGGCGGCAATCGACGCCGCCACCCGACGCTGGACATTGGCGTTCTGCGGCTCATGCCGGGCCAGCAGGTGCAGGTTGCCGGCGATCACTTGCAGCAGATTATTGAAGTCATGGGCCACGCCCCCCGTCAGGCCGCCAATGGCCTCGAGTTTCTGTGACTGGCGCAATTGCTCTTCCGCCGCGAGACGTGCCTCGACTTCGTCGGCGACCCGCTGCTCCAGATTGCGGGTGAACCTGAGCAAGGATTCTTCGGCGCTCTTGCGTTCATGGATGTCGATCAGCACCCCGGGGAAACGAAACGGTTCGCCCTCTGCATTGAACTCGCAGCAGCCACTGGCGAGTACCCAACAGTAGCTGCCATCGGTGCGCAGCACCCGGTATTCGGCATTAAAGGGCTCGCCGGTTTCCACTGATTGCTGGACCTGTTCCTGCATCCAGCTCAGGTCGTCGGGATGAATCCGTGCTTCGGCAATGTCCGATGGCAAGTCGGCCAGGTCTTGCTCGGCCGGGTAGGAAAAAGTCCGGGCGAAACGCTCGTCACCGCTCAGCACATTGGCCTTGACGTCCCAGACGAACGAACCGAGCAAGGCGCCCGCATTCAATGCCAGGCGTACCCGCTCGTTATCGGCGCGATAAGCATCTTCGGCCACCTGCCGAAGACGTTCGGAAATCACATGCTCCGTGGTCTCGACGACCATCGCCATGACCCCGGCCGGCTTGCCGTCATCGTCCGCCACCGGGCTGTAATAGAGGTCCATCCAGACGTCTTCGGGCACGCCGTCGCGCAGCAGCACCAGCTCTTTGCCACGGTAGGACAAGGTGCCGCCGGCCAGGCAGGTATCGACCACATGCCGATTGAATTCGGCCACTTCCGGCCAGCCCAGTTCCACCGGCGCCCCCAACAGATAGGGATGGCGCCCGCCGGCAAATTTCGAATAGGCGTCGTTGTAGATCATGTAGCCGGGCCGCCCCCACAACATCACCATCGGCAACGGCGAGGCGAGCATCAACTGCACCGAACTGCTCAGGCTTCTCGGCCAGGCATCGAGGCTGCCCAGCTCGGTCCGGCTCCAGTCGAACGCACGAATACGCTCGGCCATTTCGCCGTCCCAGCCGGCACACCCGTGGCTATCTTCTAGAAACTGCATCGACTGGCTCTGCGTCCCGGTTATTGCACCCGTTTGATTCGAGCATCGCGGATGGCAATGGTTTCATAGAGGTATAGCTGATTCGAGAAATTGACGCAGCCCCCCCTGTAGGAGCTGCCGAAGGCTGCGATCTTTTGACTTTGATTTTCTCAAAGCAGATCAAAAGATCGCAGCCTTCGGCAGCTCCTACAAGGGGTGCGGGGAGCATTAGACCTCGATCAGGTGCTTGAGCGGGTGATAGCCAGTTTTCAAAGTCGCCGCCACATCCAGAATCGCCTTCTCGATCCCGTTCAGATGGATGCAGGTCAGCTCGATCGCCGCGCTCTGGTTGCCCGCCTCGATGTACTCGATCAACCGCAGGTGTTCGTCGTCGCGGCAGGCTTCGTGGCTGTCGTCGTCCAGCGCGGCGGCGTACAGCGAGGCTCGGGAGATCAGCTTCTGGAACCAGTCGAGTAAGACCGGGTTGTTCAGGCTGCGGGCCAGCTTGATGTGGAACTCGCCGAGCAGGTGGATCAAGCGTTCGTGGTCACCGTTGCGATGCGCCTCGTCCTCCAGCAGCAGGTGATCGCGCAGATCCCGGGTCACTGCCGTATCGCGTCGGCGACACAGTTCGCTGACGATGCCGATCTCGACCAGGCGCCGGGTTTCGAACAACGAACGGATCTCTTCGTCGCTCGGCAGCGACACCGACGCACCTTTATTGGGCTCGGTGGTGACCAGTCCATCGGCCTCCAATTGCTTGAGCGCGGCACGCACCGACGTGCGGCTGACATTGAAAAGTTCGGCCAACGAAGCCTCGCCCAGCTTCATGCCAGGCCGCAGCGAGCGTTTGCTGATCGCCTCGTAAACCCCTTGGTAGACGCGGTCGACCGTGGTTTCCAGTTTCTTTTCCGCCATTCGATGACTCCTTGATCGCTACGCAACCCACTCCAGGCGAATCCACAGCCTTGCAAAAGGGGGTTGCACAAGCAGGTTAATCCGGGTATTTCTAAATTGCATCCAGATTTTGCATACAATAATTAGAGGAATGCACCATTATGGGTCATCCAGTTGCAATTGAAGTGCGAAACGTCTCAAAACGTTATTCCGACGATCCCGGACTGGCGCCAGCCCTGGACAATGTCTCGGTCGACATCGCCGACAACGAATTCTTCACCCTGCTCGGCCCCTCCGGCTGCGGCAAGACCACCCTGCTGCGCACCATCGCCGGTTTCGAGCACGTCAGCGAAGGCGAGATTCGCCTGGCCGGGGAACCGGTCAACGATCTGCCGCCGTTCAAGCGTAGGGTCAACACGGTGTTCCAGAGCTACGCGCTGTTTCCGCACATGAGTGTTGCGCAGAATATCGCCTTCGGCCTCGAGATGCAGGGTCTTGATCGCAAGCTGATCCCGCAACGGGTCGATGAGATGCTGGCGCTGGTGCAAATGCAACACCTGGCCCAGCGCAAACCGGCGGAATTATCCGGTGGCCAGCAGCAGCGCGTGGCGCTGGCCCGGGCCCTGGCGCCGAAGCCCAAGGTGCTGTTGCTCGACGAGCCGTTGTCGGCGCTGGACCTCAAGCTGCGCAAGGAAATGCAGGTCGAACTCAAGCGCGTGCAGAAGGAAGCCGGGATCACCTTCATCTTCGTCACCCACGACCAGGAAGAAGCCCTGACCCTGTCCGATCGCATCGCTGTGATGTCCGCCGGCAAGATCCTGCAGATCGGCACACCCAACGACATCTACGAAAACCCCCAGCATCGGTTCGTCGCCCAGTTCATCGGCGACATCAACTTCCTTCCCGGCCATATCAAACGTGGTCAGCAGAACGAGAAGCTCTTCGTGCCCAACGGCATGCCGGTGGAAATCCCCTGCCCGGCCCAGGGCTTCGACGGCTCCAGCGTGCAACTGGCGTTCCGCCCGGAGCGTTCGCAACTGGTCGACCCGACGCAACCACACCACCTGCGCGGGGTGATCGAGGCGGTGTTGTATGTCGGTACGGCGACCCTCTACCAGTGCCGCCTGAACAACGACATCAAGGTCATGCTGCGCGAAAACAACGAAGGCCTGAACCGCAATCGCGGGGTTGGCGACCGTGTCGCGGTCAACCTTCCGCCCCACGCCTGCCTGTTGATGGAGGCCTGAGATGAGCGTCAGCAGCACTTCCCCAGCCCTCAACCGCGCGCTGTTGCTCAGCCCGGTGGTCCTGACCCTGCTGTCTCTGATCGCCATTCCGCTGGGCATCATGGGCTATATCAGCCTGTTGCCGCGCAACGTCTATGGCGGCGTCGACTGGCAGGCCGACTGGCAATTGCAAAGCTACGTGCAGCTGTTTTTCCAGGAAGGTTTCGACGGCGAACTGGAGCTGAACTGGGTCTACGCCCAGGCGCTGATCCGCTCGGTGTTCCAGGCCGGCGGCACCACGGTGCTGTGTTTCCTGTTCGGCTTTCCGGTGGCGCTGTGGATGTCGAGCCTGACCCCGCGGCGGCGCAACCTGATGGTGTTGCTGATCACCATCCCGTTCTGGACCAACCTGTTGATCCGCAACTACGCCTGGTTGATCATCCTGCGCGAACAGGGCTGGGTCGCCCAGAGCCTCAACGCGCTGTTGCCCCAGGCCGGCGGCATCACCCTGCTCTACAACGACTTCGCGGTCAGCGTCGGGCTGGTCTACAGCTTCCTGCCGTTCATGATTTTGCCGATCTACTCGACCCTGGAAAAACTCGACTGGCGCCTGGTGGAAGCCGCCTATGACCTGGGTGCCAATCGCTGGCATGCGCTGCGGCGGATCATTTTGCCGCTGTCGATGCCGGGGGTGATTGCCGGCTCATTGCTGGTGTTCGTACCGAGCCTCGGTGCCTTCATCACCCCGGCGATTCTCGGCGGCGGCAAGACGCTGATGATCGGCAACCTGATCCAGCAACAGTTCGGCACGGCGCGTAACTGGCCACTGGGCAGTTCGCTGTCGTTCCTGCTGCTGGGGATTCTGCTGCTGTCTCTGGTGCTGTACGCCCTCTATAGCCGCAGCGCCGCCAAAACGCTTCGCCGAGGAGCCACCGCATGATCGCCCTGCACTTGAAAAAACTGCCGATGACCCGGGAAGTCAGCCTGCTGATCCTGGCCTATCTGTACCTGCCGATCTTCGTGCTGATCGCCTACAGCTTCAACGCCAACCGCTCGGCGACGGTGTGGACCGAGTTCTCGTTCGCCTGGTACGGACGGATCCTCGCCAACCCGTCGATCCAGACCGCGGCGCTGAACTCGATCATCGTCGCCAGCATCGCCACGGTATGTGCCACGGCAATTGCGCTGCTTGCGGCACTGGCGACCTACCGGCCGTTCTATGGGCAGAAGATGGTCGAAGGCGGGATCAACCTGCCGCTGATCCTGCCGGAGATCGTCACCGCCGTCGCCACCCTGCTGCTGTTCATGGCGCTGGGAATCAAGCTCGGTTTGCTGACGGTGATCGTCGCGCACGTCGGCTTCTGCATTCCCTTCGCCTACCTGCCGATCCGCGCGCGGCTCAATGACCTGGACAAGAGCCTGCTGGAAGCGGCGAACGACCTGTACGCCAATCCGTGGCAGGTGTTTCGCCGGGTGACGCTGCCGCTGTTGTGGCCGGCGGTGCTGTCCGGGTCGGTGCTGGCGTTCGTGGTCAGCCTCGACGATTTCATCATGACCTTCTTCGTCGCCGGTCCCGGTTCGACCACGTTGCCGGTGTACATCTTCTCCGCGATCAAGGCCGGCGTGACGCCGGAGATCAACGCGATCTCGACCCTGATGCTGGTGATTTCCATCGTGCTGGTGGTGCTGGCCTTCTGGCTGGGACAGCGCGGCAAAAACCAATAATCCTGGAGCGCTTCAACCATGAAAACAAAAAGCATGTGCTTCGCTGTTGCCGGTCTGGCCCTGAGTTGCTTCACCGCGTTGAGTACACAGGCCGCTGAGCCCAAGGAACTGTTCTTCTACAACTGGACCGACTATTACCCGGTCGACCTGCTGGCCAAGTTCGAAAAGGAGACCGGGATCAAGGTCACCATGGACGGCTACGACAGCAACGAAACCCTGCTGGCCAAGTTGCAGGCAGGCGGCGCGGCGTACGACGTGATCGTGCCGTCGCAATCGATCATGCGCACCCTGATCAACCAGGACCTGCTACTGGAAATCGACGCATCGGCCTTGCCCAACTTCCAGCACGTCAAGCCGGCGTTCCGCGACCCGAGCTTCGACCCCGGCCGCAAGTTCTCGGCGCCGTACCTGTGGGGCACCACCGGGTTCTCCTATGACAGCGCGCGGGTGCCGGGCGGCAAACTGGACGACTCGTGGAAAGAGTTCTTCGAGCCGCGCAAGGAACTGCAAGGCCAACTCGCCGCCCTCGACACCTCCAGCAGCGTGATCAACGCCGCCAGCCACTATCTGAATGTCGACGAATGCAGCGAAAACCCCCAGGACGCCAAGCGCATCCTGGAGCTGCTGCAAAAGCAGAAGCCCTTCCTGAAGATGTACAGCTCGGACAACACCGTCGATCGCATGGCCTCCGGTGAAGTGATCATGATGCAGAACTGGAACGGCTCCACGGCCCGGGCCACCTTGCAGAAGAGCACCATCAAGTACGTGTACCCGAAGGAAGGCCTGGCGATGTTCCAGGACAACTTCGCCGTACCGAAAAGCGCGCCGCACCCCGGCAACGCGAAGATCTTCATCGACTGGATGATGAAACCGGAAAACGCCGCGGCCGTGTCCAACGCTATCGCCTATGACAACGGCATCCAGAGCGACAAGCTGATCGACGCCAAGTGGCGAGTGATGGACGCCATCAACATGCCCGACGAATTCGCCTCGCGCCTGCGCCCGGAGAAGGAATGCAGCAACAAGGCGCGGGAGCTGCAGGACCGCATTTGGGCGAAGCTCAAGGGCTGATCCTGGACCAGTTCGCGGCCTTCGCTGGCAAGCCAGCTCCTACAGGTATTGTGTTTACGCCGACGTCCCCCTGTAGGAGCTGGCTTGCCAGCGAAGAGGCCCGCCTGAACAACACAGAATTGGAGGTATGAAATGACCCAACCCCGCTGGCTACGCAACGTGCGCCCCTACGGCTCAACCGCCGAAGACCTACTGATCGAAAACGGCCACTTCACCCAACGTCGCCCGGCCTCGAACACCGAGCTGCTGGCCACCGACATCGACGGCCAGAACCAGCTGCTGACCCCCGCCCTGGTGGAAAGCCACGTACACCTGGACAAGACCCTCTGGGGCCAACCCTGGCGCCCGAACAGCGCAGGTCCCACCCTCAAGGACTACATCGCCAACGAACGCCGAATCCTGCGGGAAGTCACCGCCCCCATCGCGCAACGGGCCGGCGCCCTGCTGGAAAACTGCATTGCCCGCGGCTCGCTGACGATGCGTTGCCACGTCGACATCGACCCCGAATTCGGCCTGCGCCATGTCGAAGCCATGCAGCAACTGCGGGAAAAATACCGCGACCTTATCGACCTGCAACTGGTGGTGTTCCCGCAAACCGGCCTCATCAGCCGCCCCGGCACCGCCGAGCTGATGCGCGAAGCCATGGCCCTGGGCGTGGAGAACGTCGGGGGGCTTGATCCCTGCGGCATCGACAACGACCCCGTGGCGCAGCTCGACTTCGTGTTCAACCTGGCCAGCGAGTTCGAGCGTGGCGTCGACATCCACCTGCACGACAAGGGCGAGCTGGGCCTGTGGCAGATCGCGCTGATCGCCGACTACACCGAGCGCTTCGGGCTGCACGGCCGGGTGATGATCAGCCATGCCTATTGCCTGGGCATGTTGCCCTGGAGCCAGGTCAAGCCTGTGGCCGAACGCCTGGCGGCGCTGGGTATTTCGCTGATGAGTTCGGCGCCGGCCGACTGCGCAGTGCCGCCGTTCCTGGCGTTGCGCGAGGCTGGTGTCAACGTCTGCCTGGGTTCCGACGGGATTCGCGACGCCTGGTCGCCCATGGGCAACGGCGACATGCTGGAGCGGGCGATGCTGCTGGCGTTTCGTTTCGACTTGAACAAGGACGAAGAACTGGCGGCGGCGTTTGCGGCGGCGACGGACAATGGCGCTCGGGCGCTAGGCTGTGAAAACTATGGCCTGGAAATTGGTCGGCCAGCGGATTTCCTGTTGATGCCGGTTCAGACCCTGGGCGAAGCCGTGGTTTCGCGGCCGGTTCGCCAGGTGTATCGCGGTGGTCAACTGATCGCGTCTGGCGGTCGTCTGCTGGAAAGCCGCCGGTGAAACGCATCGGCTTGCGGGCCAGCTGCGTAGTCGGCTTCGACGGCGCGCAACATGTGCTGTGGCGCGACGGCGAAGTGGTGTTCGAAGGCGCGCGCATCCTGTTTGTCGGGCGAGATTACGCCGGGCCGGTGGATCAGTGGATCGACCATGGCAACGCGCTGATCGGCCCGGGTTTCATCGATCTGGATGCGCTGGGCGATCTCGATTCCACGGTGCTGACCCTGGACAACGGCGACGAGCGCGCCATGGGCCGGATGTGGTCGGCGCAGTATCTGGCGCGCGGCCCACGGGAAAGCTACAGCGCCGAAGAAGAAGTCTTCAAATACCGCTACGCCTTCACCCAATTGATCCGCAACGGCATCACCACGGCCATGCCGATCACCTCGATGTACTACCGCGAGTGGGCCGAAACCTACGACGAGTTTGCCGCGGTGGCCGGGGTGGCGGCCGAGCTGGGGCTGCGCACTTACCTTGGCCCCTGCTACATGAGCGGCATGAGCTACTGGCAGGCAGACGGCACGCTGGCCCATCACTGGCAGGAAGCCCGGGGCATGGCCGGGCTCGAGGCGGCCGAGCGGTTTTTCCGGAATTTCGATGGCGCTCATGGCGGCCTGATTCGCGGCGCGCTGCTGCCGGATCGCATCCAGACCTGCACGCCGGCGCTGTTGCAACGCACCGCGGCACTGAGCCGCGAACTCAACGCGCCGATGCGTTTGCACTGCTGCCAGGGGCTCGGCGAGGTGGCGATGGTTGAACAACTGCGCGGTTTTTCGCCGCTGGCTTGGCTGGAGGATCTGCACCTGCTGACCCCGCGCAGCCTGTTGCCCCATGGCATCTACACCCGGGGCCATGATGATCTGCAACGGCTGGTGGATAGCGGCGCCAGCCTGGTGCATTGCCCGGTGGTGTTCGCCCGGGATGGCGAGGCGCTGAATTCCTTTGGTCGCTATCGCGCCAAGGGCATCAACTTCGCCCTGGGTACCGACACCTGGCCGGCGGACCTGTTGGACAACATGCGCCAGGGCTTGAACATCGCGCGCTTGATGGAAGGCGGCAATGCACTGACCAGCACCCTGGACCTGTACAACGCCGCCACACTCGGCGGCGCCAAGGCCCTGGGACGCGACGATCTCGGGCGCCTGGCACCGGGGGCCAAGGCCGACATCACCGTGTTCAACCTGCGCGGCCTGCACCTGGGACCGCTGTTCGACCCACTGAAAAACCTGGTTTTGGCCGGGCGCGGTGACGATTGCATCGCCAGCTACATCGACGGTCGCTGCGTGATGCAGGACCGTCAGGTGCAGGGCGTCGACTACCCCGCCCTGCAGCGCCAGGCCCAACGGCAATTCGAAAAACTGATGCGCAGCCACAGCGACCGAGCCTTCGGCCAACCGGACTGGAAGACCCTGTTCCAGCCGGCTATCCCGTTCGCCGACGACTACAGCGCACAGGCGCCGCTCTGCGCCATCGATCCACTCCTTTAGAGAATCCTGCCTATGCAAAGCTTCGATTTCAGCACGCTGAGTGCGCGAGACAAATACAAGATCCTGATCGGCAGCGTGGTGCCACGGCCGATTGCCCTGGTCACCACCGTCGACGCTGAAGGCCGCGTCAATGCTGCGCCGTTCAGCTTCTTCAACGCGCTGTCTGCCGATCCGCCGATCCTGGCGCTGGGCGTGGAAAACTACGGCGACCAGAGTCCCAAGGACACCACGCGCAACATCCAGCTCAACCAGGAGTTCACCGTGAACATCGTCAGCGATGCCCTGGTGGAAGCCATGAACGTCTGCGCCGTGCCCTTCGCTCCGGGTTTCGACGAGCTGACCGCCGCCGGCCTCACCGCCATCCCCGGCACCACGGTCAGATGCCCACGCATCGGCGAAGCGCCGGTGGCCCTGGAATGCCGGCGGATGATGGCGCTGTCCATCGGCCAGTCGCGGGAGATCATCCTTGGTGAAGTGTTGATGGCCCATGTGCGCGATGAGCTGATCGACCCGAAGACCCTGTACATCGATCAACTGGGGCTTGATGCGATCGGGCGGATGGGTGGGCATGGGTATGCGCGCACGCGCGACTACTTCGACCTGCCAACCCGTTCTTTGCAGGCGTGGACGGACGCACCAGGTGGTGGCGAACGCCTCTGGCCCTCCACCAAATAACCAGACACACCCCAAAACCTGTAGGAGCGAGCTTGCTCGCGATGGTCGTCAACGATAACGCTGATAACCTGACAGCCCGCGGCGCTCTCAGGTCCATCGCGAGCAAGCTCGCTCCTACAGGGGGTTGCGTGTGTCAGTGGAAGTCGCGGCTGCGCACGGTGATGCCGTCGAGCAGTGGGCTCAGGTCGCTCAAGCGCCCGGCTATCAAATGCCGCACATCCCCCTCCTTCTCCCAGCGCCCATCGACCTTGAGCAGCTGCGACCCCACCAACACCTGGCGCTGGCGCTCGGCCAGGTCGCGCCAGACCACCACGTTGACGTTGCCGAACTCGTCTTCCAGGGTGACGAAGGTCACACCGCTGGCGGTGCTCGGCCGTTGGCGACCGGTCACCAGCCCGGCGACGCTGACCGGTCGCCCGTGCTCAACCTCCAGCAACTCCCTGGAACTGCGGCAGCGACGGGCTTTCAATTCGCCGCGCAACAAGGCCAACGGATGCGGCCCGAGGGTGGTGCCCAGGCTGTTGTAATCGGCCAGCAGGTCCTCACCCACCGTGGGTCTGGGCAACGCCACCGCGTCCTCCTCCTGACGGGGCAGGCCGGCAAACAGACCGAGCTGTTTTTCCACCCCCGCCACTTCCCAGCGCGCCCGATGCCGGTCGCCGGCCAGCCCGCGCAATGCACCGGCATCGGCCAGTTGTTCCTGGGCGCGGGCATCCAGGCGGGCCCGTTCGCCCAGGTCGGCGATGTCGGCAAACGCGCCCTTGGACCGCGCCGCCTCGATGCGCCGGGCATCGTCCTCGCGAAAGCCCTTGATCATGCGTAACCCCATGCGAATCGCCGGCTGCGCGCCGGCAATCGGCTCCAGGCTGCAATCCCAGTCGCTGGCCCGCACGTCCACCGGGCGGATCTGCAAATGGTGGCGACGCGCGTCCTGCAGAATCTGGTCCGGGCTGTAGAAGCCCATGGGCCAACTGTTGATCAGGGCACAGGCGAAAGCCGCCGGTTCGTGGCATTTCAACCAGCAACTGGCGTAGGTCAGCAAGGCAAAACTGGCGGCGTGGGATTCGGGAAAACCGTAGCTGCCAAAGCCCTTGATCTGCTCGAAGATCTGCGCGGCGAAGTCGGCGCTGTAGCCTTTTTTCTTCATCCCGGCGGCCAGGCGTTCCTTGTGTGGTTCCAGTCCGCCATGGCGTTTCCAGGCGGCCATGGAGCGGCGCAACTGATCGGCTTCGCCGGGGCTGTAGTCGGCGGCGACGATGGCGATCTGCATCACCTGTTCCTGGAACAGCGGCACGCCCAAGGTGCGTTTCAACACCTCGCGCAATTCTTCGGAGGGATAGCTTTCCAGCTCTTCCTTGTTTCGTCGGCGCAGGTACGGGTGCACCATGCCACCCTGGATCGGCCCGGGCCGCACGATGGCCACCTCGATCACCAGGTCATAGAACTCGCGCGGCTTGAGCCGGGGCAGCATCGACATCTGCGCCCGGGACTCGATCTGGAACACGCCGATGGTGTCGGCGCGGCCAATCATGTCGTAGGTCAGCGAGTCCTCAGAGGGGATGGTCGCCAGGCTCAAGTCGAGGTTGCGATGACGCCGCAGCAGATCAAGGCAACGGCGAATCGCGCTGAGCATGCCCAGCGCGAGGATATCCACCTTGAGCAGGCCGACCGCGTCCAGATCGTCCTTGTCCCACTGGATGATGGTGCGCTCGGCCATGGCGGCGTTTTCCACCGGCACCAGGTGGTCCAGCGGCTGCTCGGAAATCACGAAGCCGCCAGGGTGCTGGGACAGGTGCCGGGGGAAACCGATCAACTGCTGGGTCAAGCTCAACACCCGGCGCAGCACCGGGCTCTCGGGATCGAAACCGCCTTCACGCAGGCGCTCCACGGGCGGTGTTTCATCACTCCAGTGTCCACAGCAATCGGCCAGGGCATTGATCTGGTCCGGCGGCAGCCCCAAGGCCTTGGCCACATCGCGCACGGCACCGGCCGCGTGGTAAGTGCTGACCACGGCGGTCAAGGCCGCGCGGGTGCGGCCATAACGCTGGAATACGTACTGCAGGACTTCTTCGCGGCGCTCGTGCTCGAAGTCCACATCGATATCCGGGGGCTCGTCGCGTTCCTTGGAAAGAAAGCGTTCAAACAGCATGTTCATGCGGTCGGGGTCGATCTCCGTGATGCCCAAGGCGAAACACACCGCCGAGTTGGCCGCCGAGCCCCGGCCCTGACAGAGGATTTTTTCGCGCCGGGCGAAGGCGACGATGTCCTGGACGGTGAGGAAATAACTCTCGTAACCGAGCTCGGCGATCAGCCCCAGTTCCTTGTCGATCAGCCCGCGCACTTTCTCGCTGGCACCCTGGGGCCAGCGCTCGCGAATGCCGCGCTCGGTCAATTCCCTCAGCCAGGAGGTTGCGCTGTGTCCATCTGGCACCAGCTCCCGCGGATACTGATAACGCAGCTGGCCAAGATCAAAGGTACAGCGCCGGACAATGTTCAGGGTTTCGTCGAGCAAGGCAGGCGGATAGAGCTCGCGCAGCACATCGAGGCCGCGCAGGTGCCGCTCGCCGTTGGGGTGCAGGCGCAGCCCGGCATCGGCCACCGGCAGGTGATGGCGGATCGCGGTCATGGTGTCCTGCAGGGCCCGGCGTCCGCGCGCGTGCATGTGCACATCGCCGCTGGCCACCGCAGGTATCCGCAGTTCCCTGGCCAACGCCAGCAGATCACGCAGGCGCCGGCTATCGTCCTGGCCGCGATGCAGCTGGACCGCCAGCCACAGGCGCTCGGCGAAGACCTGCTGCAACCACTGGCCTTGTTCAACGTCATCGACCGCGTCCGGGATCCACAGCGCCAACAGCCCTGGCAAGGGTTCGTCGAAGTCTTCGCGCAGCACTTGATACTGGCCTTTCTGTGTACGGCGTCGGGCGCGGGTGATCAGTCGGCACAGGGTCTGGTAACCTTCGAGGTTTTCCACCAGCAACACCAGTTTCGGGCCATTTTCGATGCGCACTTCACTGCCGATGATCAGTGGCAACTCCACCGACTTCGCCGCCTGCCAGGCACGGACGATACCGGCCAGGGTACATTCGTCGGTGATCGCCAGGGCCTGGTAGCCCTGTTTTTTCGCCCGCTGGAACAGCTCGAGGGCACTGGAAGCACCGCGCTGGAAACTGAAGTTCGACAGGCAGTGCAGCTCGGCATATCCGGCGTTCATGCGAACCAGCCCTGCAGCCACAACGGGCCACCCTCGCCCACCGCGCGATAAGCCCAACCCTGCTGGCCGGCGCGGGTTTCGATCAGGTAGTAATCGCGGCGCACATCATCGCCGTCCCACCAACCGGACTCGATGCGTTCCGGTCCCATGAGGATGCGCGCCGAGCCTTCGTGCACCGCCAGCGGCTCGGTCAGCAGCCAGCCCGGCCGCTGCACGGTCGGCAAGCCCGTACAGGGCTGGTTGTCTGCACTGGCCTGCCACGCGCACTCGGGGCGGTGATCGGCCTGAAAGCCCAGGCCATGCACCGCGTCATCCCCCAGCCGCGCGCGCAGGCGCTCGCGCAGTTGCGCCCAGGGCAAGGTCTGCTGCGGGCGATCGTCGAACAGCTCCTGAAACTGCGGAACGAAGCTCGGCAAGTCTTCGGCGCGCAGGCGAAAACCGCGCACCGGGGCCTCGACCTGGACTTGCTCCAGTCGCCCCCGGGCCAGTTCGAACAGCATGGCCGGATCGCGCTCGGCGCTGAGCAGGCCGACCTTGATCAGCGTGTCTGGCAGCCCGGCGTGTTCCAGATGCAGGTCGAAACGCTGCACGCCGCTGTCCCGACCGCAGAGGAACGCCGACAGGTCACCGGTCAATCGGCGCAATGGAAACAGCAAGGCCTGATGGGACTGCACATCGAAATTGAGCTCGATGCGCACATCAAAACGGTCCGGCGGCAGGTAGAACGTCAGCGCCAACCGCCGTGTGCCCAGCAAGGCATCCAGGTGCTTGAGCACCTCGGCCTCGAAACGCCGGGCCAGGCTGTGCCGGGGCAACGCCTGCACTTGGCTCAAGGTGCGCAGGCCCATGCGCGACAACGCCGTGGCCACGCTGGCTTGCAACCCGATACGGTCGACGGGCAATTGCCCGAGGTGATGCTGCAAGGCTTGCTCGTCCGGCACCACCAGGCCGTCATGGGCGTTGGCCAGCATCCGCGCCGCCACCGGGTTGGGCGCGGCGACGATGCGGTGACGAAACCCCAGCTCGCCGAGTTCTGCCCGCAAACGCGCCTCGAATGGCGCCCAGCCGCCAAACAAACCCAGGCTGGACTCGATTTCGAACACCAGCGCCCGTGGGTAATGCACGCTGACCTGGGAGCTGAAGCGATAGGCCCAGGCGGCGAGAAATTGCTGCCAGTGTTCGATGGCGGCGACGTCGTACTCGGCGGTGGCAAAACCCTTGCTCAAGGCCTGGGCGGCGCTCATGGACTGGCCGGGACGCAAGCCCAGGGCCCGTGCCGGACCATTGACCGCCTGCAACACCCGACGCTGGGCCGGGCCGGTCAACAGCGCCAGCGGTTCGTCGGGGTCGGCGCGCTGACGCAGTACCGCGTCCAGCGCCAATTGCGGGAACAGAATACACACCCAGCGCATGGCAACCTCAATGCCCCACGGCGAAGGCAATCGGCGCCGAACGGGCCAAGCCGCCCCGGCACTTGAGCACCCGCAACTGTGCCGGCCTGGCATCGATGGCGATGCGCAGGGCCGCTGGCGACGGGTTGATCGCTTCACTGAGCGAGCGATAGGCGAAGGCCAGGGTCGAGCCGGTTTCCGCGGCCACCTGCAAGCGGCGCAAGGCGCGGTCATCGGCCTTGTGCGGCCAGCACAGCACCGCGCCGCAACTGCCCGAACGCAGGCACTGTTCCGCCGCCCACAATGCATCGCGCTCGCTGGCCTGGATGATCGACAATTGGCGCAGATCGACCCCGGCGCTCTGCCAGGCCTGGGGATACGGCACATACGGCGGCGCCACCAGGACGATGCGTTCGCCCGCCGCCGACAGCCGCGCCAGCGCCGGCCACACCAGTTGCAATTCGCCCACACCCTGCCCGGCCAGGAGGATTTCCGTCAGGGCCGCCTCCGGCCAGCCGCCCGTGGGCAACGCCGCATCCAGCGCGGCATGCCCGGTGGGTTGCGGGCTGACGGCCGGCGGCGCAGGCCGGCCTCGCCAGACCTGGCCGCCATTGAACAGCGTATCCAGCGCAACGACGGCACCCATCAGCCTTGCCTCACCAGGCCGCAGAACACCCCTTCGATGGCCAGGTCTCGATCACTTTCGACGATGATCGGCTGATAGGCCGGGTTGCGCGGCAGCAGGCGAACCCGGTCGCCGACCCGTTCGAAGCGCTTGATGGTGACTTCGCCGTCGAGACGCGCCACGACGATCTGGCCGTTCAGCGCCTCGGGGCTGCGGTGCACGCCCACCAGGTCGCCGTCGAGAATGCCATCCTCGATCATCGAGTCGCCGCGCACCCGCAGCAGGTAGTCCGGCACCCGGGAGAACATCGACGGATCGAACAGCAAACGGCTGTGGACCTCGGCATCGGCACCGATCGGCGCACCGGCCGCCACCCGGCCGAGTACCGGGATGTCCAGCAGCTCAGGGCGCGGCGGCTGCCCGAGCAGGCGAATGCCCCGGGCCTGATGCGGGTTGACCTCGATAAACCCGGCTTCGGTCAGCGCCAGCACATGTTTGCGCGCCACGCTGCGGGAGGCGAAACCGAACGCCTCGCTGATTTCAGCGAGGCTCGGGGACTGACCGTGCTCGGCGATACGTTCGCGGATGAAGGTCAGGATGGCGGTACGGCGGGGAGTCAGGGTTGTCATGGAGTACATTTGTACTCCTGTGGGAATTATCTGACAAGCACCTGTGTGTAGGAGCTGACGAGTGAAACGAGGCTGCGATCTTTTGATCTTGCTCTCTGAAAACAAAATCAAAAGATCGCAGCCTCGTTTCACGAGACAGCTCCTACAGGGGGAATCACGGGTACGCCCAAACCACGGGATGCCAGGAAACCTGCGATGTAATCGATGAACGCCAGCACCTTGGCCGTGGCCCGTCGATGGCTGGGATACACCGCCAGGATGTGCGGGCCGAAGCTGTCCGGGTCTATGTCGTAGTCGGCCATCAACCGCACCAGCCGGCCATCGGCGATGTACGGCGCCGCGCTCCACAAGGGCGTATGCAGCAGGCCGCGTCCGGCCAGGGCATTGGCCAGCAGCAGGTCGTAGTTGTCGCTGCGCAGGCGTGGTGCCTGAGGCTGCGGCAGGCTCAGGCGCTGGCCGTCGCGCTCGACCCACCAGAATTCGCGACTGAGCAACGGATGCCAATACAGCAACCAGTCATGCTCGTCGAGGGTTTGCGGGGTGACCGCCTGCCCCTTGCGTTCGAGGTATTGCGGGCTCGCGCACAGCGCCAGGCAATTGCTGCCGACCACGCGCGCGATCAACCCCGGCAAGTCGTCGTGCCCTTCGCGCAAGGCCAGGTCATGGCCGCTCTCCAGCAGATTGACGAAGTCGTCGCACAGGTCCACCTGCAGGTTGATCTGCGGGTACTGGTCAAGAAAACCGCCACATACCTGATCGAGAAAGGCCTGCCCATAGGCCAGCGGCGCGGTGATTTTCAGGCTGCCGCGCAAACCATGCTGCAATTGCTCGATCTCCTCGCCGGCCTCGTCCAGTCGCTGCAACACCTGGCGCGCAGTTTCAAGGTAGAGCCGCCCGGATTCCGTAAGCAGGATCCGCCGGGTGCTGCGTTCGAACAAACGCGCGCCGAGTTCCGCCTCCAGGTGGTTGACCGCTTTGGTCAGCGCCGACGGGGTTTTGCCCAATTGCTCGGCGGCGCGGCTGAAGCTGCCCAGTTGCGCCGTGACCACGAACATTTTCAGTGCACCCAGCTTGTCCATACTTTTTCCATTCAGGCAAAAACGTTTTTCGTGAGTGAGGCGTTCTGCCAAGCGCGGCAAGCCACTAATCTGGCCATCAGACGCAATAACAAGGAAACATTCAATGAAAAGATTCATCCCGAATCTGTTGATGGTGGCAGTCAGTTTTGCCTCGTTGGAAGCCATGGCGGCGACCGACCTGGTGCTGTTCAACGGCAAGATCTTCACCGCCGACGCTAACCAGCCCAAGGTCCAGGCACTGGCGGTACAGGATGGCAAGGTGTTGCAAGTGGGCAGCGATGCCCAGATCAAGGCCCTGATCGAGTCGGGCACCCAAGTCATCGACCTGGGCGGCAAGACCCTGATGCCCGGCCTGATCGACAGCCACTCCCACGCGATTTTCGGGGGCCTGGAAATGGTCTCGGCCAACATGGCAGACGAGGTGGTCGAACTCGACGAACTGGAAAAACGCCTGCGCGCCTGGCGTGACGACGGCAAGGCCAAGCATGGCGATGTCCTGAGCGTGGCCGGCATGAGTTCGGCTTACTGGGCCCAGGCCGAAGCGCTGGGCAAGAAATTCAACAGCGGCGAATGGGCCGACGTCGGCGTGGTATTCACCGGCAGCGACCACCACACGGCCTGGGCCAACAACGTGATGCTCAAGCGCGGCGGCATCGATGCCGCGCTGCTCAAAACCCTGCCAGACGCCGAGAAAGACACCATCGGCAAACTCGCCGACGGCAGCCCCAACGGCTTCCTGGTGGACGCCGGGTGGGACCGGGTGGCCTCGAAAATGCCATCGCCGAGTGCCGCCGACATGTTGAAAGCGGCGCAAACCGCCGTGAGCTACAACAACAGCCTCGGCATCACCGCCTGGATGGACCCCGCCGCCAACGCTGCGCCCGGCGAGCCGGTTTTCGCCCTCAAGCCCACGGAGAAAACCGTCGGCGTGCTGCCGGTGTACAAGGCCCTGTCAGAAAGTGGCGGCATGACCGCCCACGTCGCCGCGCTGCTGGTGGCCAACGGCAAGAGCGTTCCGGCCGATCTCGACACCCTCGATAAGGTCCGCCAGCAATTCCAGGGCATTCCCAACCTTACGCTGCCCGGCATCAAGATCTTCGCCGATGGCGTGATCGAGTACCCGGCACAAAGCGCAGCGATGATCGACCCCTATACCAACTCGCACAAACCGGGCGAACTGCTGATCGATCCGAAGCACTTCGGTGAGCTGGTCAGCGCCATCGATCAGCGCGGCTGGCTGGTGCACATCCACGCCATCGGCGACCGTGCGGTGCGCGAATCGCTGAACGGCATTGCCCAGGCGCGCAAGGACCGGCAGAGCGGCGTGCCCCACTCCATCACGCACTTGCAGATCGTCAACCCGAAAGAGTTCGCCCGCTTCAAACCCCTCGACGTCATCGCCTCGATGCAACTGCTCTGGGCCAGCGCCGACGACTACACCACGGACATGATCAAGCCGTACGTCAGTGCCCAGGCGTTCCGTTACCAGTACCCGGCGCACTCGCTGCTCACACAGGGCGCGACCCTTTCCGGGGCCAGCGACTGGCCGGTGTCCACGCCGAACCCGTTCAACGCCATGGCCCAGGCCATGACCCGGGTCGGTCCATTGGGCGTGCTCAACGCCGAGGAGCGCATCGACCGCGAAACCATGCTCTATGCCTACACCCTCAACGCCGCCCGCACCATTGGCCTGGACAAACAGATCGGCTCGCTGAGCGCCGGCAAACAGGCCGACTTCATCGTGGTCGACCGCGATGTATTCAGCGTCGACGAAAAAGCCCTGCACGACACCCAGGTGCTGCAGACCTGGTTCGCCGGCCGGCAAGTCTACGCGGCAACCCTCTAACAAAAACCGCCCCCCCTGCCCGACCTCGTGTTTTACGACACGAGGCCCGGCGCAGCCTTGCTTGAAATCTGCCCATAACAATCCTGCCCTTAACAATAAAAAGCAACGGGACGTACCCCCATGAAAGCTTTCACCCTGTTCGCCCTCGGTTCCTTGAGTTTGCTGCCCTTGTGCAGCCAGGCCGTGCCCTTGAACGATGATTTCTCCTTGCTGCTGGACGTGACCCTGGCCAGCGACTACCGCACCCGCGGCATCTCGCAAACCCAGAACGACCCCGCCTTGCAGGCCGGTGCCACCCTGCAACACAGCAGCGGCCTGTACCTGGGCGCATGGACGTCCAACGTCGATTTTGGCTACGGCCTGAAGACCCGGCAGGAAGTCGATTACTACGCCGGTTGGTTCTGGGAGGCCACAGACGCCATCAACCTCGACCTGGGCTACCTCAAATATTCGTACCCGAAGGAGAGCCAATTCAACCAAAGCGAGGTCTACGGGATTCTCAGCGTCTATGGGGTGAAACTCGGCGCCTATTATTCCGACGATGCACCGGGCATCGACAGCGAGCAGAACTCGCTCTACAGCTATGTCGGCTACGAGACCGAATTGCCCTACGACACCGGCCTGAAACTGCGCTACGGCTTGATGGACTTCAAGGACCCGCACCTGTATTCGAGCTCGGGTGAAGCCGAGGATTCCTACCGTGAATGGGAGGTCAAGCTGACCCACGAACTGGCGGGTGTGATGCTGGGCCTGAGCTATATCGACACCGATTTGTCCAAGAGCCAGTGCACCAGCAACTGGGGCTTCGACGACGTGTGCAGCGCGACGGTGGTGGCAAGCATCAGCAAATCCTTTTGAATGCCCACTCTGTATTTGGCCTTTGAATCTTGTGCTGAATTTGAGATTGCCTTCGCTGGCAAGCCAGCTCCTACAGGGACCCAGGTGACCACATTATTGGTGGCAACACCGATAAATTGTAGGAGCTGGCTTGCCAGCGAAAGCGGCATTCCATTCACCGACCAAGCCCGGCGAGGTAAGCCCACGGGTAGATCCCCCGCTCATGCCCATCACTGAACACCAATTGCAATCCGTACCCCTGGGAATTCACTTCGATCACCTGAACGCGTGAATCCACCAGCGGTGTCATCCCCCGCAATCGAAACGCCCGGCACTGCGAACACGGGCACTGCCGGCGCAACTCTGCGTGATTGAGCAACTGCTCGCGGCCATCCGGCCAGTTCAAGCGCAGTTGTTGTTTGCTACGGGAATTGCCCACCGCCACCGGGTTCATTGCAGCTGACTCAGGGCAATGCGCACCGCCTTGCGCACTTCCGGATCGCCATCGTCCTGCGCCGCCTGCAACGGCGCGATGGCGCCTTTATCGTTCAACTCACCAAGGGCCAGGGCGGCTTCCTTGCGCAGGTTGCTGATGCGGTGGCCAAGGGTGCCGATCAGCGCGTCTAAAGCCTGGGCGTAACGCAAACGACCCAGGCTGCGGGTCGCGCGCAGGCGCACTTGCCAGTAATCGTCGCTCAAGGCTTGGACCAATGCCGGGCCGGCGTTAGCGTGCCCAACCTTGCCCAGGGTGGTGGCGGCTTCCTCGCGCACTTGCCAGGCCTGGTCCTGCAAGGCCTGGCGCAGGGCCGGCAGCACCTGCGCGTCGGACGCCAGGCCGAGGGCGCCGGTGGCGGCGCGGCGCACTTCGGTGTCCGGGTCGGCGCTGGCCAGGCGCGCCAGGGCCGGCAAGGCGTCGAGCTGTTTGAGCCAGCCCAGCACACCCACCGCTTCACGGCGGACATTGGCGTCCTGATCACCCAACGCCAACAGCGCTGCCGAGGCCGCCTGAGGGTAGCGCAACTCGCGCAGGGCCCTGAACGCGGCAATGCGCACGCCGATGTCGGCATGCCCGGTCCACGGCAGGATCACCCGGCCCGCCGCTTCGCTCTTGAGCAGGCTGAGGCTTTGCGCGGCAGCAGTTTGCACCGCGACGGATGGATCGGTCAGCGCCTGGCACAGCGCCTCGACCACCGGTTCATCTTCCCAGGCCTCCAGCAAGCGTGCGGCTTCGGCACGGACCTCTTCGGCCGGGTCCTCAGCCAGTCGATTGACCAGCCACAGCAAGCCGTCCGGCTCTTCCAGGTCGGCCAGTTCGATCAATGCAATGCGGCGCACGCCGGCATCGTCATCGGTCAGTCGCGGTTGCAGGGCGAGAATGTCGTCGTTGTCGGTTACATCGAATAGTGAGGTCATAGGGCAAATCGCGGCAGTTTGTTTTCAGGGGGCAGTCCGAGAGGGTTCAGGCGCGGTAATTGCCGACCATCTTCGTGACGCAATAATTCGAGGCAGTGTCGCTTCAAGCGGGAAAACTCATGGCTGGTCACCAGTTCGCTCGTGCGTGGCCGGGGGAAATCCAGGCGCAAGTCTTCGATGATCCGCCCGGGACGCGAACTCATGACCAGCAGGCGGTCAGCGAGGAACAGCGCTTCGTCGATGTCATGGGTGACAAAGACCACGGTGGTGCGGATGCGCGTCCAGATGTCCAGCAACAGCTCCTGCATGTTCAAACGGGTCAGGGCATCGAGGGCACCAAAGGGCTCGTCCATGAGCAACAGCCGTGGCCGATTGACCAGCACCCGGGCGATTTCCACCCGCTGCTGCATGCCGCCGGAGAGCTGGTCCGGCCAGCGCTCGGCGAAGTCTTGCAGGCCCACCAGGGCGAGGATTTCGTCGGCGGCCTGGTGTCGCTCGACTTTACCGACCCCGCGCATTTTCAGGCCGAAAGCCACGTTGTCGCGCACGGTTCGCCAGGGGAACAACGTGTGATGCTGGAACACCATGCCGCGTTGCGGCGACGGTCCCGAGACTTTTGCACCGTCGACATTCAGGGTCCCGGTGTACGTTGTCAGATGCCCGGCCAGTGCGCCGAGCAAGGTGGACTTGCCGCAACCGGACGGCCCGAGGATGCACACGAACTGCCCCGGTTCGATCAGACAGTCCAGGCCCTGCACGGCTTCGAATGCTGCACTGCCCTCGCCCAGGCTGATCGACAAAGCGCGGATATCGATACGCCCTTCAGGCTGTTGAAAAACGCTCATCAGGCTTTTCCTCGTGGTCGGTGCCAGGGCGTGAACACGCCGCCCAGGCGTTTGATCAGCAGGCTGCTGCCCATCCCGAGTACGCCGATCAGCAGCATGCCGACCACGATGTCGGGGTAGTTCTGGATGGTGTAGGACTCCCAGGTGTAATAACCGATGCCGTATTGGCCGGAGATCATCTCGGCCGTCACCAGGCAGAACCACGAGGTGCCCATGCCGATGGCCAGGCCGGTGATGATGCTCGGTGCGGCACCCGGCAGGATCACTTCCAGCAACATCGCCCGGCGCCCTGCCCCGAGGCTTTTCGCCGAGGCGATCAGCCGTGGGTCGACACCTTCGACGCCGTGCATGGTATTGAGCAGGATCGGGAACAAGGCGCCGGTAAAGGTGATGAAGACCATCGACAGCTCGGACGAGGGAAACATCAGGATCGCCAGGGGAATCCAGGCCACGGCGGGGATTGGGCGCAGTACTTCCAGGGGTGGCAGCAACAAGTCTTCGGCCCACTTCGAGCGGCCGATGGCCAGGCCCAGGGCGACGCCGATGACCAGGGCAGCGAAGTAACCGGCAAATACCCGGCTGAGGCTGCTGCCCAGGTGCCGGGCGAGCTTGCCGGAGTCACCGAGGCCCAGCGCCGCTTCAATGACGGCCACGGGGGTGGGGACGTTGGCGAAGGTCACCAGGCCAAGGTTCCAGTGGTGGCTGGCGGCGACGTGCCAGAACAGCAGGCAGAGCAGCAAGGATGCTGCCCTCGGAATCCAGCGTAAAAATGATCCGTACACAATATTCCCTCTCACCGGGAAACCTGTAGGAGCTGGCTTGCCAGCGATTGCGGTGTGTCAGTCAACATTGATGTTGGCTGGTCGGGCGCCTTCGCTGGCAAGCCAGCTCCTACAGGTTCGAGGTGTTTTGCGGTTAGCGGGCGGCCACGGCCTGGGTAGTGGCGTCGGTGAAATCGAACACCTTGCCGCCCTGTGCCGTGGCGAATTGTTGGGCCTGGCCTTTGAGCAGGAATGCACTCAAATGCCCCTTGGCATCACTGGCAAACCACGCCTGGTCCGCCAGCAACTTGATCCCGCTGTCAGCGGCCTGGGCATACACCGCGCGGATGTTCTTGCCTTCCTGCTTCAGCGCGGCCAGCGCGGTGAATGCCGCTTGCGCCGAAGCGTACTGACGGACTTTCGGCTCGCCGCGCACCCAGATCTCGGCCACATGGCTGAAGTCGGTGATGGCTTCGCCGCTGGAGGCATCGACGGCTTTAAGCGGCGTCTGCTGGTAGTTCGCAAGCTGCGCGTTGTAGTCCAGCTTCGAGGCCTTGAACGCGGCGCGGATGTACTGGTCGTCGATAAAGGTATTCAGGTCGAGCCCGCGATCGGCTTTCTTCAACAACTTAAGGGTATCGATAGCGGTACCGACGGCCTGGCGGTATTCAGGTTTCCAGGTGAGGTCGCGAGTCTGTACGCCGAGGGGGCCGTGGAACAGGTAGTTGACCTCGGCGTCGACCCCGGTGACCTTGGCGATCAGTTCGCTGTACTTCTCAGGCTCGGCGGCGAGTAGCTGATTGGCTTCGAGGCTGGCGCGCAGGTAGGCGACGACGACTTCCGGGTATTTCTTCGCATAGGCCTGGTCGACCAGCGCCCCGTGGAAGGTCGGCGCGCCGGCCTGGGAACCGTCGTAGATCTTGCGCGCGAACCCGCGGCTCGGGAACAGTTCGGCGAACGGCACGAAGTCGGCATGGGCGTCGATCTTGCCGGCCTGCAACGCGGAACCGGCGACTTCCGGCGGCTGGGCGATGATGTTCACGTCCTTGAGCGGGTCCCAGCCCTGGGCCGCCACCGCGCGCAGCAACATGCCGTGGGCGGTCGAGGCGAACGGCACGGAGATGGTCTTGCCCTTGAGTTCGGCCAGCGACTGCACACCCGAGGCGCTCGGCACCACGATGCCGTTGCCACTGCCCTGGGTGCTTCCCGACAGCACGCTGATGAACAGGCTGTGCTTGCCGGCGGTTTCAAACGCCACGCCGTTGAATGAACCAGGGAAGTCGGCCATGGCGCCAAAGTCGAGCTTGCCGGCGACCATCTCGTTGGTTAGCGGCGCGCCACTGGTGAAGTTCTTCCACTCGATGTCGTACTGGGCGTCTTTGTACTGGCCGTCGTGGGGCAGGTATTTGTCCAGCAGGCCCAGCTCGCGAATCAACAGGCCGCCGGCGGCGCAGTTGATGGTGGTGTCCTGGGTGCCGATGGCAATGCGGATGGTTTCGGCCTGGGCCGACAAGGTGAATGAAGCCAGTACCAGACCGGCAATCGCTGCACGTAAGAGCATGAGTGTTTCCCCTCGAATCATTTATAGGATGTTCGTCTCCGCCACGATCAGGGCGTGGTGGGAAACGAGGGGTGTCTTGAAGCAAGCGTCCGGGGGTGGCCGGATGGCGTTTTGATTTGTCTGTACGCGATCCCCTGTGGGAGCGGGCTTGCTCGCGAAAGCGTCCTTTTCAGTCAATGGAGATGCCAGCCATGCCGGCGTCTTCGCGAGCAAGCCCGCTCCCACATTGATTGTGTTTCAACGCAGCAAATAAGGGATATCGACTTTCACCGCCCCCGTCGGGCAGTCCTTTTCACAGGGCATGCAGTACCAGCATTCATCAAAGGCCATGTAGGCCTTTTGCGTGGCCGGGTTGATCGCCAGCAGGTCCATCGGGCAGACGTCGACGCACACGGTGCAGCCTTTGTGGGCGATGCACAGGTCCTCATCGACGGTGACCGGTGCATTGGAGCGAAAGAATATTTCCTGGGGTTGGTAGGCCATTTCACGGTCTCTCTCTAGTGTCATGCTCAAGCCGCATCGGCACCGACCCGCAACCGGTCGTAGGCCTGCATTTCATCGGCGTCCAGCGGGATGATGTAAGGCTCGACGGCTTTCTTGAAACTCCTCATCAGGCCGTCTTCCCCCTTCTTCAGATGGCAGTGACAGAACCAGTCGCTGTCGTTGCGCTGCGGATGATCGACCCGGTAGTGGTAAAGCCCCCAGCGACTTTCGGCGCGGAACAGCGAAGCGCGGGCGGCCATTTCGGCGCAGTCGCGGATCATGCTGACTTCCATGGCACGCATCAGCTCATGGGCGTTATGGGCCTTGATCTGATCGAGGTCGCGCTGGATGTCGCTGAAGCGTTGCAGGCCGATCTGCATCTTTTTCGTCACTTTCGGCGGCTGCAGGTAGTCGTTGACGAAGCGGCGCAGCTTGTACTCGACCTGGGCCGGTGGCAGGCCGTGTTCGCGATCAAGGGGCGCATAGACCCGCTGTTTCTCGATTTCGATCTGCTCGGCATCCAGCGCTGAAAACTCGCGGCCGGCGACGAAGTCCGCCGCATTGTTGCCGGCAAACCAGCCATAGGTGAACGCACCGAGCATGTAGTTGTGCGGCACCGCGGCCATGTCACCCGCCGAATACAGGCCTTTGACCGACGTCTCGGCCTTCTCGTTGACCCACACCCCCGACGCCGAATGCCCGCTGCAAAAGCCGATCTCGGAGATGTGCATCTCGACCATCTGCGTGCGGTAATCGGTGCCGCGATTGGCGTGGAACTGACCGCGGCTCGGCCGCTCGTTGCTGTGCAGGATCTCTTCGATGTTCTGGATGGTTTCCTCGGCCAGGTGATCGAGCTTGAGGAACACCGGGCCGTTGCCGCTATCCAGTTCCTGGTGGAACTCCCACATCATCTGCCCGCTCCAGTAGTCGCACTCGATGAAGCGCTCGCCCTTGTTGTTGGCGGTGTAGCCGCCCAGGGGACCCGTAACATAGGCGCAGGCCGGGCCGTTGTAGTCCTTGATCAGCGGGTTGATCTGGAAGCATTCCAGGTTCGCCAGTTCCGCCCCGGCGTGATAGGCCATGGCGTAACCGTCGCCGGCATTGGTCGGGTTTTCGTAGGTGCCCATCAGGTACCCCGAGGCCGGCAGGCCCAGGCGCCCGGCGGCACCGCAGGCTAGGATCACCGCCTTGGCCTTGATCACATGGAAGTCGGCGGTGCGGCAATCGAACCCCATCACGCCGTTGACCGCCCCCTCGCTGCCAGTCAGCAAGCGGGTGCAGACCAGGCGGTTGGTGATGCTCACCCGTGCCCGCTTCAACTGCCGGTAGAGCACTTTCTTGATGTCATGCCCTTCCGGCATCGGCAGCACGTAGGCGCCCATGTGGTGGACCTTCTTCACCGCGTAGTCGCCGGTCTCGTCCTTCTCGAACTTCACGCCCCAGCGGTCCAGTTGCTCGATGGTCTCGAAACTGTGGGTGGCGTAGGCATACACCGCGGCCTGATTGACGATGCCGTCGTTGGCGATGGTGATTTCCTTGGTGTACTGCTCCGGTGTCGAGTGGCCGGGAATGATCGCGTTGTTCAGGCCGTCCATGCCCATGCTGATCGCGCCGCTGCGCTTGACGTTGGCCTTGTCGATCAACAACACGCGCAGATCGCGGTTGCGCTCCTTGGCCTTGATCGCCGCCATGGGCCCCGCGGTGCCGCCGCCGATCACGACGATGTCGTATTCCTGTTCCAGTGTCGTTCGGGTCATGCCTGATCCCCTTTTTGCCGGTCGATCCGCAGGCGGTACTGGAAGGCATCGCCACGGTAGTAAAGGTGTTCGAAGTCCACTGGGCGGCCTTGGGCGTCGTGGGTCAGGCGCTCGATGCGCATGATCGGCGAGCCGGCCTCGACGTTCAGCGCCTGGGTCAGGTCGCTGTCGGCCAGCACCGCGTCGATGGCGAGGTCAGCGTGACCCAGGGCCAGGCCGCAGTCGTTTTCCAGGATCAGGAAGATGTCGCGGGTGACCAGGTCAGCCTTCTCCAGGCGTTCGCCAAGGGCTTTGGGCAGGTAGGTGATTTCCAGCGAAATCGGCTCGCGGTTGATCAGCCGTACCCGCTTGATCTGCGCCACGGTCTCGCCTTCGGCAACCTGCAAGCGTTCGGCGACCAGCTTGTCGGCGGCGATGAATTTGAAGCTGCGCAGGCGGTTGATCACCTCATAACCGCGACCGGTCATGGACTCGGCGAGGCCTTGCAGGGTGCTGACGTTCTGGAAGGTTTTCGGCTTGGCGACGAAGGTGCCCTTGCCGTGGATCTTGAAGATCAGCCCTTCCTTCTGCAGATCGCCGAGGGCCTGGCGCACCGTGATGCGGCTGACCTTGAACAGTGTGCCGAGCTCGCTTTCGGAAGGCATCTGGCTGTCCTGCGGGTATTCACCGTCGAGGATGCGCGCACGGAGGATGTCGCGCAGCTGGGTGTGCAGCGGGACACTGCTGTGTGAAAGAGGGCTGAGGGATAGAACGTTATCGGTCATGAGGATCACTTGTCATAACGAGTTATGATGTGATCTTATGGTTCTAAGTACGGGAATGAGAAATACCGTTTGAGCATAAGGTTAGATTCACTGTAGGAGCTGGCTTGCCAGCGAAAGCGGTATGCCTGACTCACCGCATCGCCCTATTCGCCGGCAAGCCGGCTCCTACAGATAATGTCTCAGCCGATGCGCAGCGCACGCAGGTCGAGATGGCCATCCTTCAACGGCGGGCACCAGTAATAGCCGCCGGTGATCGGACGGCTGATGCGGTACAAGCCATCGGTAATACCGTCCTCCAGCCCACTCATGCGTCGCAGCTGAACCTCGAAGGCATCAAGGGAAAAACCGAAGGCCAGGAACATCAGCCCGGCGCGGTCGCCTTCGATCCACGGCATCGAGCGGCGAACCACGAACGCTTCAGGGGCAAAACTCTCCTGGGCGGTGCGTTTGACGTGGGCAGAGATCGGTGCGTCGTCGAGTTCTTCGTTATCGCTCAGGCGACGGCCCATGATGTCATCCGTCTCATGGGACGGCATCGCGCGAAAACCCTTGAGGTCATGCTGCCACTGCTGGAGCGCGGCAAAACTGCCGCCCACCGTGCCCTCGACGCCCGCCCCCACCAGCGCGGCGGCCGCGGCGGCTTCGTCACGGGGGTTTTCGGTGCCGTCTTCGTAGCCGGTCAGGTCATGGCCGTCACGGTGGCGGAAACCCTCGGTGACTTGCACCAGGCGCAGGGCCGGCGCCAAGGCCGCCTCGAAGGCGTGGCTGCGGTTGAGCAGTTCGCCACGGTCGGTACCGTGCAACCAGCACCACAGCGCCTGTTGCGTCGACGGGTTGTCGACACCGACACCGGCCAGCGCCGGAAATGACCGCAAGCCTTCGATATGCCCGTCGAGGGCCTTGACCAGGGACTCACCGAAACCGACCACCGCCGATTTGCCGTCCACCAGTTGCATCAGCTTGTCCAGCGCAGCCGGCAGTGCAGCCACCGATTCCAGGGCGAAAAACATATGACGAGCGAGAGGCGGAACAGGGGTGGCGAGGATGCCCGGCTGGTAGTGACTCATGTGAACTCCTTATGAAAGAGCGCGAAGTTTAACCTCGACACCCGCCATTGTGTGCTCCCAGGTCAAAAGATCGCGTTTCACCCAACGCCGTTTGCGGTCTACGCTTGAAGCACAACAACCACAGCTTCACCCCTCTATTCTGCCCATCAGCGCTCGATTGCAGCTAAAAAACCGCATCAACAAGGCGTATAACCCTTGAACCGGATTCTTCAACGGCTAGCCATAAGCGCACGGCTGACACTACACACGGGGTAGCGACATGACCACAGCACAGATCCTTGGCAACCTGTTTCCCGATGCCGTCAGCATCCCGGAAAAATACCGTCTCGACGGCCCGACCGAACAACGTGAGTACCTGGTCGACGGCGTCCTCAAGACCTGGCCAGGTCCCCTCGCCCAGGTTCGCAGCCCGGTGTACCTCGCAGGCCCCGGCGGCGATGAACAAGTCATCCTCGGCAGCACGCCGCTGCTGGATGCCGCCACCGCCCTGACCGCCCTCGATGCCGCGGTGCGCGCCTATGATCGCGGCCAGGGTTTGTGGCCGACCATGCGCGTGGCCGAGCGCATCCAGCACGTCGAAACCTTCCTCGGCCACATGCGCGAACAGCGCGACGCGGTGGTCAAGTTGCTGATGTGGGAAATCGGCAAGAACCTCAAGGACTCGGAGAAGGAATTCGACCGCACCTGCGACTACATCGTCGACACCATCAACGCCCTCAAGGAACTCGACCGTCGCTCCAGCCGCTTCGAGCTGGAACAGGACACCCTCGGCCAGATCCGCCGCGTACCGCTGGGCGTGGCGCTGTGCATGGGGCCCTACAACTATCCGCTGAACGAAACCTTCACCACGCTGATCCCGGCGCTGATCATGGGCAACACCGTGGTGTTCAAGCCGGCCAAGCTTGGCGTGCTGTTGATTCGCCCATTGCTCGAGGCCTTCCGCGACAGCTTCCCGGCCGGGGTGATCAACGTGATCTACGGCAGCGGGCGCGAGACGGTCAGTGCGCTGATGGCCAGCGGCAACATCGACATCTTTGCCTTCATCGGCACCAACAAGGCCGCCAGCGACCTGAAGAAACTGCATCCAAGGCCCCATCGCCTGCGTGCGGCGCTGGGACTCGATGCGAAGAACCCCGGTATCGTCCTGCCGGAGGTAGACCTGGACAACGCGGTCAACGAAGCCGTCACCGGCGCCCTGTCCTTCAACGGCCAGCGTTGCACCGCGTTGAAGATTCTTTTTGTCCATGAAGACGTAGTCGATGCCTTCATCGAGAAATTCAACGCCAAGCTCGCCACGCTCAAGCCCGGCATGCCCTGGGACAGCGGCGTGGCCCTGACGCCGCTGCCGGAGTCATCCAAGGTCGATTACCTGCACTCATTGGTGGCCGACGCCGAAAGCAAGGGCGCCAAAGTGGTGAACCCCCATGGCGGCGAGGCCCGCGCGTCGTTCTTCTACCCTGCCGTGCTGTACCCGGTGACGCCGCAGATGCGGGTCTACCAGGAAGAGCAATTTGGCCCGGTGGTGCCGATCGTGCCCTATCGCCATCTGGACACGGTGATCGATTACGTCCTCGAATCGGACTTCGGCCAGCAACTGAGCATCTTCGGCACCAACCCGGTGGCGGTCGGCCGACTGGTCGATACCTTCGCCAACCAGGTCGGGCGCATCAACCTCAACGCCCAATGTCAGCGCGGCCCGGACACCTACCCGTTCAACGGCCGGAAAAATTCCGCCGAGGGCACCTTGTCGGTCCATGACGCCCTAAGGGTGTTTTCGATCCGCACGCTGGTGGCGACCAAGTTCCAGGAGACCAACAAGGATCTCATCAGCGAGATCATCAGCGGCCGCAGTTCCAGCTTCCTGACCACTGATTACATCTTCTGAGGAGAGCCAACCTGAGCGCATCCACGGCCCTTCGCCTGCCACCGCTGCTGCGTCGGTTACTGCGTCCGTTGCTGGACCCGTACCGGCGCTATCGCCATGCGCGGATGATCCATGCGGTACGGGTGTCGCTCGGGTTACTGGCGTCGATCCTGCTGACCACCGGCATCCACCTGCCCCACGGCGAGTGGGCCTCTGTGACGATGCTGGTGGTGATCGGCGGCTTGCAGCACCATGGCAACATCGGCAAAAAAGCCGCCGAGCGCGCCATCGGCACCCTGGTCGGGGCGGCTGTCGGCCTGGTGCTGGTGGTGCAACAGTCCTGGCTCGGCATGCCGTGGCTGACCTATTTCGCCATGGCGGTGGTGTGCGGATTTTTCTCGTACCACGCCATCGGCAAAGGCGGCTACACCGCGCTGCTGGCCGGCATTACCGTCTTCATCGTCGCCGGCCATGGTGACAATCCAGTCTCCGACGGGCTGTGGCGCGGGGTCGACATCCTGATCGGCATTGCCCTGGCGCTGGCGTTTTCCTTCGCCCTGCCGCTCTATGCGGTCTATTCCTGGCGTTACAACCTGGCTGACGCCTTGCGAGATTGCGCGACACTCTACGGGCGCATCATCAGCGGCCAATCGGTGACGGCCGACGAACACCTCAAGCTGATGGGCCGCCTCAACACCGTGATGGTGCAGCTGCGCTCACTGATGCCATCGGTGTCCAAGGAGGTGAAGATTTCCATGACCGAACTCGATGCCATCCAGCGCCAACTGCGTCTGTGTGTCAGCACCCTGGAGATACTGGGCAACACCCGGCCGGACGCCAGTGACCTGCAAACGGCATTGAAAGCGGAGCATCGGCTGATTCGCGTGCAATTGATCGGCATGGCTCGGGCGCTGAAGTCCGGCGTCACCGAGCGGCTGAACCGCCCCATGGCGTTACCGGTCGTCAGTCTCAAAGCACCGGTGTACAACGCCCTGGACGGTTACCGTTTATTGACTGAGCAACTGGCCGCCAACATCGGCGATATGCGCCAGCGCCTGGCCAGGACCGCGCCGAACTGGAACATCTGACGGGTTCATGGGGTCACTGTGCGCCGGAATTTCAAACTCCAGCCCTGCTGCATGCCGGCAGCGGCCAGCAGAATCGCGGCAACCCCAATCCATTGCAGCGGTTCCAGGCGATGGCCGAAGGCAAACCAGTCGACGAAGATCGCCGCAATCGGGTAGATGAACGACAGCGCGCCGGTCAGCGCCGTCGGCAGTTTCTGGATCGCGCCATACAACAACACATACATCACGCCGGTGTGCACGATGCCCAGCGTCACCAGGCTGCCCCACTCGCCCGGCGCTTGCGGCAGCGCCGAAAAATGCGCGAATGGCGCGAGCAGCAGCACGCCGGTGCTGACCTGGATCAGCGCAATCAGATGCGGTGGCGTCCCGGTCAGGCGCTTGATGATCAACGCCGCGATCGCGTAAAGGAACGCTGCCCCCAGCGCCAGGACAATGCCGATCAGGTACTGGCTGCCGCTTTCGCCCTGACCGCCATGGGCACTGACGATCGCCAGCATCCCGAGAAAGGAAACCGCCAGCCAGGCCAGTTTCTGCAGGGTGATTTTTTCGTTGAGAAACAGCGCCGCCAGCCCCACCAGCATGAACGGCTGGACGTTGTAGACCGCCGTCCCGATGGCAATCGAGGCCCGGGAATAAGAGGCGAACAGCAGCACCCAGTTGCCGACGATCGCCACGCCGCTGAGCACCGCCAGCAGGAAGGTGGTGCGGGTCAGGATGTCCGCACGCAAAAAACCGAAGGCCGCGCAAATCAACAGCAAGGTGCCGGCGCCGAACAGGCAGCGCCAGAACACCACATCCAGCACCGGTTGCCCGGACACCAGCACGAACCAGCCAATGGTCCCGGAGATCAGCATGGCGGCGGTCATTTCGAACGAGCCGCGACGTATCGAGTTGTCCATCATCAGACTCCTGTGATTGATGGGCAAAGTATGCCAATTGACCGGGGCGCTGCTCCAGTGCAAAAAGCAGGCTAAACTTCGAATCTGCCTTTAATGCGAAGGCAATTTTGCATAACTGCCTAATTGAGGTTTCGCCATGACCGATGACATCGACCAGGTGCTGATCACCGCCTTGATGGAAGACTCGCGACGTTCGCTCAAGGCCCTGGCGCAGATCAGCGGCCTGTCCTCTCCCAGCGTCGCCGAGCGCCTGCGCCGTCTCGAGGAACGTGGGGTGCTCAAGGGCTACACCGTGGAAATCGACCCGAAGTGTTTCGGTTATCAGCTGCAGGCCATCGTGCGCATCCGCCCGCTGCCCGGCCAGTTGCAGGAAGTGGAACGGCAGATCATGGCCATCCCCGAGTTCACCGAGTGCGACAAGGTCACCGGTGACGACTGCTTCATCGCCCGCCTGCATGTGCGCTCGATGGAACAACTGGACACCCTGCTCGACCGCCTCAACACCCACGCCGAAACCAACACCGCCATCGTCAAGAAAACCCCGGTCAAGCGCCGCCTGCCACCCATGGCATAGCCGCCGGTACAGAAGCCGGGCATAAAAAAACCCGCCGAAGCGGGTTTTTTCAATCATGGCTGGCGATCAATCATCGCGGCTCATGATGCCAAACAGCTGCAACAAGCTGATGAACAGGTTGTAGATCGATACATACAGGCTGATGGTAGCCATGATGTAGTTACGCTCGCCGCCGTGGATGATGGCGCTGGTCTGGAACAGGATGCAAACCGAGGAGAACAGCACGAAGCCCGCGCTGATCGCCAGTTGCAGGCCGCTGATCTGGAAGAAGAAGCTGGCCAGCGTCGCACCCAGCAGCACAAAGAAGCCCGCCGTGATGAAACCGCCGAGGAAGCTCATGTCCTTGCGGGTGATCAGCACATAGGCCGACAGACCGCCGAACACCAGGGCTGTCATCGCAAACGCCGAACTCACGACCTCGGCACCGCCCTGCATGCCCAGGTAACGGTTGAGGATCGGGCCGAGCAGGAAGCCCATGAAACCGGTCAGGGCAAAGGCGGACACCAGGCCCCAGGCGGAATCACGAAGCTTGTTGGTGAGGAAGAAAAGGCCGTAGAAACCGATCAGCACCACGAAGATGTTCGGGTAGCCGACACGCATCTGCTGGGCGACAAACGCCATCACGCCGCTGAATGCGAGGGTGAGAGCGAGCAAGCCGTATGTGTTGCGCAGGACGCGGCTAACCTCTAGCTGCTCAGCCTGCACGCTGTTATTAACTGCGTAATCCTGTTCGCGCATGGCGACACTCCTGTTGGTTTGAAACGTTCAGTCGCAAAGATCATAACAGACGCCCTGTAACAAGCTATGCAGAGAGTTTGACAGTGTGTTTCATTCAGGTATTATGGCGCCCGCAACACAAACGGAGGTGTGGCCGAGTGGTTTAAGGCAACGGTCTTGAAAACCGTCGACTGTAACAGGTCCATGAGTTCGAATCCCATCGCCTCCGCCATATCTGATACGACAAAGCCCTGATTATTCAGGGCTTTGTCGTTTCTGAGCTTACGACACAAGAACTGAAGCTCTCATCACCGCCCAAGGTGCGCACTGCCTACGCTGGTACGCTCACCACAGGAATCGGCTTCGCTTTGAGTGTGTTTTGTGCAGTCTGGCGTCGCGCTGCAGAAGTTGAAAAGGTCGTCGATCTCGAGCAGATCCTACTGAACAAACATAAAAAATCCGATGCCAGAGATCCGGTATCGGATTTTCGGGGAAACCTGCTGCGATTCGAACGCATAAGAGCATTACGACACTTTGCTGAGCTGAGCTTTTTCGTCAGTCTCACGATCCGAGTAAGCTGAAGTCTTCTCAGTTTTGTGTGCGTTCTTGATGGCCTCTGCTTTCTCGACAACATCGCGTTGAGAAGCAATGGCCTTGCTGATCACATTTTTGAACACGCCCCGTTTCGTCTCTGGGGACGCATTGCAGAAAAATTCAGCCATAGGACTGGTTTTTCCGGTCTTAGCTGCAGTCATTTCTGTCGACCTCGGTTAGGAGCTTGATGAGCTCAACCTGATCATAGGTTTCAGGAAGCATAGCGTCAATCTGCTCCGCCGAAACGCCTTCCTCGTATGACTCGTCTGAGCCATCAGTATTCTTAATGAGTAGATCAACATAAACATTTACGTCGTAGCAGCGTCTTAGTTCGGCGATGTTCCTACGCACAGCCAAGTATTGGCGAACGAACTCATCCATTGGAATGTTTCGCCCCTCGGTTATCTCCCGAGCTTTTACAAAATCCCAAGCCAACTCCGGCCGCTGATAGACATACATGATTTGTGCAACGCCACCATACCTCAATACCCTATCAATATTTCGTTTTGCCACCTCGATATTCGCCATCGTCCCATCGAGAATGAACGACAAACGCTTTTCAAATGCACGATCCAAAACCTTTTCGAGAATCTTTGTTACTGCCCGCTGGAACAAATATGAGTTACATCCAGTGTACCCAGGAAGCAAGCTTCGAAATTCATCAGGATCGATACGGAGCACACGCTGCCTTGCAAAGCCCAAGTCCCCGCTTTCAAAAGCCTCCACCATAGCTTTGGAGACCTCGGTCTTGCCCGCACCTGGTGACCCGGCCATGAAAACAGTTATCGGCGATTTTTCAGGAATAAAGATGTCGGTGTTGGCAATTTTTCGGGCGATTGAGGCACGCTGAGCCTTCGCGAACGCAATAGCAGCTTCTTCAATTGCAAGTTCTTCTAGAGTCATTTTGCCGCTCTTGCCAATTTTCCTTACGCTAGCACCCTGATTGCTAGCCAAGCCACCTCTCGAGTGTAACTGCACATTCGACCCCTGCTGCCTCTACAGCGCCCCCGTGCTTTACGAAATATCCTTAAAATAAAGGTAATGGCCGTTTAATGGCCACCCCCACCGCAACCCCCTAGCCCCTTCTAAGGAAAAAAAGCCGCCATATAGGGCATTGCCCTACAGACAGCAGTTTGCCCACGTGGCTTAAATTCGCTCCCCAGCAAGGACGCATCCCAACCATACACTCGCACCAAAAAGGCAGCCGAGTACGATGCGTTATCTGATCTTCATCCTGATAGCTATGATCGTTGTCACCCTTGTTGCTTCGCTGTATGGGTGGTACTGCCACCTGCGAGATGACGAAGACGACCTGTATTACTGACCTGAAAAATCCCGGCAAGGCTGCGACAGCGCGAAAACGGGACGGATTATTTCCAGAAAAAATAAATCCGGAAAAATACATCTATCCCTTTTCTCTTCTCCATCTCTTGAGGCTCTTTACGGCTTTCTCGAATGTTCGACAAGTCGCTCGACGAAGAACTCCATATGCCCTCCAGGGGAATCCGGTAAAGGCCAAGCGTCAACCTTCAAAGCGATTTCCTGAAATGCCTGGGCGCACTTCGAGTGCGGAAATTGTTCGTAGACCGCTCGCTGCTTGCGCACCGCCCTACGCGCATATTCATCGTACGGCACCATTCCCACATACCGCAGGGAAACGTCGAGGAAGTGATCGGTGACCTTGGCCAGTTTGGCGAACAGGGCGCGACCCTCCTGAGGGCTACGCGCCATATTGACCATCACCCGGAAGCGGACTAAGCCGTAATCACGATTGAGCAGTTTGATCAGTGCGTAGGCATCGGTGATCGAAGCCGGTTCGTCGCAGACCACCAACAGGACTTCGTGGGCCGCCCGGACGAGACTGATCACGGACGCGCCGATGCCTGCAGCTGTGTCAATGACCAGCACATCGAGACTGTCCCCGATTTCACTGAAGGCCTGGATCAGGCCTGCGTGCTGGGCCGCAGACAAATGAGCCATGCTCTGGATGCCTGAAGCCGCGGGGGCGATTCGTACCCCGCCCGGACCGTGCACAAGCACATCGGACAGCTCACAGCGACCTTCAATCAAATCGGCAAGCGTGTACTGACGGGAAAGCCCCAACAGCGTATCGATATTGGCCAAGCCAAGATCGCCATCAAGCAATACCACTCGCCTTCCAAGTTTCGCAAGCGCCAACGAAAGATTCACCGCGACAGTCGTCTTGCCGACGCCGCCCTTTGCGCCGGTCACGGCAATAACCTGCACAGAATGCACACCATCCATGTTTATTGATTCCCTTCCATGTGGAACGCTTGCGAGTAGTCGCTAACTATTCCCTTATACCAATGGTAACTGATTAGTGCAGAGGCATGGCCCCTAGCCATATTACTCAACCTGCAAACCCGCAAAGCAACCATTAAATGGCAGAATCCCCTCACGCTGACCAATTCGGAGACCACAATGCTTCGCGTGTTTGAACAAAGGCTCGACCCATTTCCCCCCGACGAAGCTCCACCACCGCCTGTCGGCCTGATGCGGTTCCTGTGGGCCTGCATGCGAGGCGCCCGCGGTTATGTCCTTTTGCTTGCGCTGCTCAGTGCCAGTGTGTCGATCTACGAAGCCTGGCTGTTTTCCTTTCTTGGGCAGGTCGTGGACCTGCTCTCGACATGGCAGGCCGGTGGCGATGCGAACGGGCAGGAAAGTCGAGTGCTGTGGGGGATCGCGATCGTGTTGCTGACCAGCATCGGGCTGGTGGCGCTGCGCACCATGGTGCAGCACCAGATATTGGCGATCAATTTGCCGCTACGCCTGCGCTGGGACTTCCATCGGCTGATGCTGCGTCAAAGCCTCTCATTCTTTTCCGATGAATTCTCAGGCCGGGTCACGACCAAGGTGATGCAGACGGCATTGGCCGTGCGCGAAGTCCTGTTCACCCTCATCGAAATCGCACCCGGCATCGGCGTTTACTTCATTGCGATCATCGCACTGGCCGGCGGCTTCGCCCTGAAACTCATGCTGCCTTTTATTGCCTGGGTCGCGTTGTTCGGGCTGGCCATGCTGTACTTCGTGCCTCGCCTGGGGCAAGTCGGGCAGGAACAGGCCCATGCACGATCGTCAATGACGGGGCGTATTTCCGACGCCTACACCAATATCACCACAGTGAAACTGTTCTCCCACTCCAATCGTGAAGCGCATTTTGCGCGCGCGGCGATGGAGGATTTCAAGCAAACCGGCTTTCGCCAGATGCGCCTGGTCAGCCAGTTCGAGATCGTGAACCAGGCGTTGGTGGTGGCGTTGATCATGGCAGCAGGCGGCTATGCCCTGTGGCTATGGCACCAGGGTGAGGTCGGTGCAGGTGCCGTGGCGGCCATCACAGCCATGGCGTTGCGTATCAATGGCATGTCGCATTGGATCATGTGGCAAATGACTTCGCTGTTCGAAAACATCGGCACCGTGCAGGATGGCATGGCCACCCTGACCCGGGGCCCCAAGGTGCAGGACGCGCCGAACGCCAGCGTGCTGGTGCCCTCTGGCGGCGCGGTAACCTTTGACAAG
Source organism: Pseudomonas sp. YuFO8 (assembly GCF_035065025.1). Taxonomy (NCBI): domain Bacteria; kingdom Pseudomonadati; phylum Pseudomonadota; class Gammaproteobacteria; order Pseudomonadales; family Pseudomonadaceae; genus Pseudomonas; species Pseudomonas sp. YuFO8. The sequence goes on from NZ_JAXDEQ010000003.1 coordinate 314,769, forward strand.
GTGAGCTTCAACTACAACGGTGAACGCCAGGTGCTCGACGGCTTGAGTCTGAACATCCGCCCAGGCGAAAAGATCGGCCTGGTGGGTCGTTCCGGTGCAGGCAAATCGACGCTGATCAACCTGCTGCTGCGTTTCTATGACGTAGACAGCGGCGAGATTCGCATCGACGGGCAAAACATCGCCCAGGTGACCCAGGACAGCCTGCGCAGCGCCATCGGCATGGTCACTCAGGACACATCCCTGTTGCACCGCTCCATTCGCGACAACATCGCCTACGGTCGCCCGGACGCCACCGACGCGCAGATCCGCAGCGCCGCGGCGAATGCCCAGGCCGACGGTTTCATCAGTCAATTGAGCGATCGGCAAGGCCATAGCGGCTATGACACCTTGGTGGGTGAGCGTGGCATCAAGCTCTCGGGCGGCCAGCGCCAACGCATCGCCATCGCCCGGGTGATGCTCAAGAACGCTCCGATCCTGTTACTCGACGAGGCCACCAGCGCCCTGGACTCCGAAGTCGAAGTCGCCATCCAGGAAAGCCTCGATGAAATGATGCAGGGCAAGACCGTCATCGCCATCGCCCATCGACTGTCGACGATTGCGGCCATGGATCGGCTGATTGTCATGGATGAGGGACGCATCATCGAACAAGGCACCCACGCTCAACTGCTGGAAAGAAACGGCACCTACGCGCGGCTCTGGCAGCATCAGAGTGGTGGTTTTCTGGGTGAGGATCAGGGGATGGCCGAGGCGATGGATCAGGCGTGAGCGTGAACGCCTCCTGAGCAATCGCTATCCCAAACGCAGGGGAAATCCCCCCGAACATGGGTTGTGAAACCCGCTGGGTGCCTGGCGTTTTTCCTGGCGAAATGATTGCAAGGCGCACCACCAAGCGCGGCGTTGCACAGGTGTTGGGCATGTCATCCGGACAAATCATTGGCATGGATAGTGCTGCTCCTGCAGGGCTTGGATGAGTGGTTGAAGTTGCTGGAACTTCCACAGCATACCCAGGAGTACGCCCTATGCCGGCAATCGACGTATTGCATAAACGCTTTCACCGTAGAACGGCTGACGCGATTGCACCCACTCGACAATTCAATCTCCTGCGCTGGTTTTCGATCGCCAGTTTCCTGCTCATCAGCGTCATAGCGTTTGGGTTGGGTTCTTTTTCGACAAACTTCCTGGTCGCGGAAAGTCTTGAACGCGATGCCCTGATGTCGGCGCAGTTCATCCAGACCATTGCAAAAGGCGAGATACGTCATCGCGGGCTGGCGGCCATGCAGATCGAGGAAGGCCGGCCATTCGTTCAACATGAGAGGACGTCAGAAGAAACCAGGCAGAGCAGCCAGGCTGTCAGCTCCGAGCTCGTGGATTATCTATCGCGTCTGCCAAACTCGCTCCTGATCTCCATTTACTCTCCCCTTGGAACCGTCATCTGGTCCACCAACCCGAAGTTGGTTGGGCAAGTATTCTTGAATGACGAGCTGAAAGAGGCATTCAACTCCAAAGAACGTATATCCACTCGATACAGTAAGGTTGATGCAGGCCGCAGCGAGCAGAAATTCCTGCACCCGCCGAAAAAGTTCTTCATCGAGAGTTACATCCCTCTCGCCGATGGCCAGGGCAACATTCTGGCGGTGGTTGAAATTTACCGGGAGCCCTTCGACCTGATTGAACGCCTCAATCGCGGGCACTGGATAATCTGGCTGACCACGATGGGCGGCCTGCTGCTTTATTTCGCGATTTACCGGATTGCTCGACGAACCTCGGTTCAATTGGCCTCGCAAGAGGAGCAAGTCGTTGCCAACAAGACCTACGTTGGCTTGGGTGAAATGTCCACCGCCGTCGCCCACAGCCTTCGTAATCCACTGGCTTGCATCCGTTCCAGCGCAGAGTTGGCGAAAGACATGGAAGGCCAGCCTGCAAAGAAGCAGATCGAAGACATTGTCGGCCAGGTGGATCGGATGTCGCGCTGGGTGCAGGAATTACTGCTGTGCCTGGGCCCGATCCGCGGCGAGGCAGAACGGGTGGATCCGATGCCGATGCTACAGGCCACACTTGACAGTTTCAGCGCGCAACTGAGTCATGCAAAAATCCAGGTCGAGTTCAAGAATGAGCCCTCGCCCTGGATAATCAGTCATCCGCTTTTGCTTTCGCAGATTTTCAATAGCGTCATTGCCAATGCCATAGAAGCGATGCCGACAGCAGGAAAACTGACCATCCAGACGAGCGTGGATGAAGCCCGACAGTGGCTGAACCTGACCATTGGCGACACCGGGGGTGGCTCTGCACGCCAACAGCAAATGATGGCCTACAAGTCTTTCTACACCACCCGACACGGCAGGCTCGGTATAGGGTTCATCATGGTCAAGCAGATCATGGAAAGCTTCGGCGGCGAAGCGAGTCTGACCATCCAGGAAAAACAGGGCACATCCGTGCACTTGAGGTTCAGGGTTCTGGACAGGAGAACGCTCTGCTGAAGCGTTACCCCAAGCCCCCGTCAACGCTTGCAATGCTCGGGGACCATGACGTCTTGAGCCGCGCGCGTGGTCATCGAGGACAACTCGTTGACGTTATTGGCCGTGAAGACCTTGCCGCCAGTCAGCTGCGCCAGGCAGTTACCCGCGCCGGTGCCGAGAATGTCGATCACATTGATCTTCAAGTGGGGTTTGCTGCGGGCCAGGGCGCGTGCCACGGTACAAGGGTCGCGGCCGCAGCTTTCGACGCCATCGGAGACGACCAGCATCACCGACTCACGATTGACGCCATCGAGCATCTGCCCGGCCTTGGCGATGCCATCCGCCAGAGGCGTGCTCTTGACGGGTTGAATGGCCGCAATGCGCGACAGCAGATTGCCGCGCTGCCCCGGGGAGAAGTAACCCACGCTCGTGGCCTGTGGGCAGTCCTCGACCAGCACCAGGCCGACATTGATGTCACTGGACAGTTGCCGCACGACGGCGCTGGTGGCCTGCTTGGCTGCCGTGATGCGCTTGGGCTCACGCACCACATACTCCCGGGCCCTGGTGTCTGACGTCCCGGTCATCATCCGGGCGAACCTGTCCATCTTCTCCTCCATACCGGCTCTTTCGAGATCTTCATCGGTGGCCAGCAGGCTGATGTCCATCGACCCGGACGCATCGAAGACAATCAACAATTCCGGGGCCAGTTCCTTGGGGCGTTGATCCGGACAGAGATTCTTCGCATTGGTGATCATCTGTTCTTTGCAGTGACGCTGGAGCTGCTCGGTAACCCGGGTCTTCAGGGCCGGGTTGCTCTTGAGCAGCGGCTCCTGGGTCAACATGCCCTGCAAGGTGGTGCAGTTGCTGCCGGCCGCATCAACACGCTTGGCCAGTGCCTCGACTGGATCAGGTTTAGGCGGTGGTACTGGCTTGGGTGGCGGTGGCGGCGGTGCTGGCGGCGGCGCAGGCTTGGGCTCCGGTTGAGGCTCAGGCACCGGTTGAGGCGCAGGCTCAGGCTCAGATTCAGGTTTAGCCACTGGTTCAGGTTCTGGTTCAGGCGCCGGTGGCACTTGCCTGGGCTCCTCGACTTGAGGAGGCACCACGGGCGGCGGCACTTCCACCGGCTTCTCGCGGCAGAACAGCCACCACCAGAGCGCTGCCAGGAGCGCGAGCAAAAGCAGCAGCAATAATGCCCAGAGCCACCAACGACGGGGCGGCCGCCCCTCAACCGCGGCGCTCTCCTGCGCGCCCGCACCCTCTACAGCCGCGACGGACCGCCGTGGGATGATCGCTGGCGGGGGCTGTCCACCGCCCCAGAAGGTCAGCACCGGTTGCCCGTTCAGGCTGAAGAGGTTGCTGTCGGCGGGGTAGCGAGCGGCCTGGCGCAACAGGCTTGCCTGCCGCTGGCCATCTGCGCCCTGCCCTTGGAGCTGCGTTGCCAAACGCTCCACCGCTGCAAGACGTTCACCGAGCAGGTGGCGAACCTCGGCCGCCTCCCTGGCCGGCAACTGGGTGAAAGGCAAAGGCTGCCCACCCAGGTCGCTGTACCACTCGATGACGTCCCCTTCAACCGCTTTGGGTTTGGCAAACAGGGTCGCCGTACTCGGCGGCAAGTGGCGTTTCAGAATGCCGATCAGTTCCTCGTGGCCGGCCAGTACATCGGCGGCACTCTGGTTTTGTGTGGACTGACGAGCGATTCGTTTCATGTTCGAGTGATTCCTGCCTTGGCTTCAGGGTACTCAACGCAATCCCAGGCCGCTTTCCAGATCGGCCACGTTGTCGCGCAAACGCTGCAACTCATACTGCTTCTGCATCACGGCTTTTTCGTCAGAGTCGTTGACCTTGGCCATGTCCTTTTCCAGTTGGCTGATCTGCGCCTGGACGCGCTGGTTGCCCTTGGACTTCTCGTTGAGCCTGGCGAGCAAGGCTTTCAGCGAGCGGTTCAGCTCGTCATTGGCACGTTGTTGCTGGCCAAGCTCGCTGCTGACGCTGGCGCGCTCTTTTTCGATGGCCGCGTAAACGTTGCGGAACAACCGATTGGCCTCCTGTTCATCGAGCAGAACCTTCTCTTTCTCGGTGACTCGCTGGGCATAGACGCCTTGCACGTTACAACCGAACTTGGTGTTGAAGCTGGCGTCTGCATTGTTCGGGTCACAATCGGCAGCAGTGACCGCGCACCCACCCAGGCCGATCAGACCGGAAGCCAGCGTGCAACGAATGAGTGCGTGCATGGCTCGATCCTCAGCCCAATCGAATGGAGGAACGCTGCTGGGACAGCTGGTCGATTTCGTTCTGCAAGGCAGTAATCTGCTGCTGCATGTTGTTGATTTCCGCGTTCAGGGCATCCATTCGCGCACCCGAGCCATGCTGGGAAACCGCCACCTTCTGCCACTCCTGGTGCTTGGCCTGGGCATTGGCCAGTTTGTCCTTGAGGAAGGCGGTGTTGGAATCGATTTCGGCCAGCTGTTGCTGGGCTCTGCTGCGCTGCTGTTGATTGGCTGTGTTGGCCTTTTTTATCTGGGCAATCTTTTGCTTGTCGTCGTTGATCACGCTGCGGGCAGACTGCGTGAGGGCGCGCAACTCCTGGTTGTCCTTGCGTACGTCGGCGGTCATGGCATCCAGACGCTGTTCGTCATTGGCGTATCGGGTGCGAAGGTAATCCAGATAGTAATTGGCGCCCATGCCGACGCCGCACATGACAGCGGCCGAGATCAGCATGCATTGGGTCTGGTTACTCGGGTTGCCCAACATGCAACCGAGGATTCCGACCCCTGCACCACCCGCGCAAGCCTGCCACCCCGAGGTGCTGAAAAATTCCGCGGAGCGGCTATTGGCTATGCGCGGATCCACCGGTGCCTGGCTATCGGAATACATCGACCCCGAACCCTGGCAGCCCGCCAGGTTCAGGAAGCAAACCAGCAGGAGGCCTGTCAGAACGCGTTGACGAGTGGGTGCCGGGTTCATGTCTTTGCTCCTTCGGTCGGGATGGATTTGCACTTCTCGAGCCAGTGACTGCGGGCGACCTTGCCACTCTGCATGTAGCCTTGCAGGTGGTTCCAGTAGGTGTCGAGGTAAGTGCGCAGGTTGTTCTTGCCGCGCGCGGCCATTTGCTGGGCCACCACACCCACCTGCGGTTCTACCGTCGCCTGACTGTAGTTGAGGGCACCGTTGACGACCGTATCGGCGTAGTAGTTTTGCAGGAAGTCGAGCACTTTACCCTGCTCGTCGAGCCGCTTGCGACGGGCAGGACAGGTCGATTTGTCCAGGGTGCTCTGCGCTGCGCAGGTCATCTTGAAGAGCTTCTCGTTCAAGTCGAGAAGCTCTGCGTCGTCCTTCATCTTGGTGCACAGAAATGTCCCCAGTTGCAGCTCCGAACGGATCGCGTGGTCGCGCTGCTCGTCACGTGCCAGGGTGTTGGCGCGCAGATCACTGCGCAGCTGTTCCAGCTGCAACTTGAGCGCATTGTCTTCGACGCCGGCGGCGATGCTGGTGATCTCCTTGACCGGATCCTTGCTGGCCGCCTGCTGCCCCTCGGAACTGGCGGTTTCAGGCCGGACACCCAGGGTTTTCCAATCGCTTTCTATCTGTTTGACCCGTTCGAGTGAAGTCAGCGTGGGGGCCACCAGGGCGAGGCGGAAACCACTGCTCTTGAAGCGACTCTGCTCACTGCCGGTATTGTTGTAATACGGCTGCTCATGGCGCATCGACGTGCGCAGATCCGCCTGGGGCGTCAGGTAGCTGCCGCCGCGCAGAATGAAGCCGCCGGCCTGGCCGTGCTGGCGGTTCAGCTTGTTCAGGTGAAAAGGTTCGAAAGTCATTTCCTCGACGTTGCCGAGCATGTCGTGCAACCCGACGGGGTTGGGCTTGAGCAGGCCACCGAGCTGGAGCTTGCCATTGGCCGATTGTGATCCGGCGAACCAGGCATAAGCGTTCAACCCCTCTGGCGTGGGAAAGCGCATGTCACGGAATTCGGCCGCCGACACGGCAATGCCGCCGCGCGCGGCAAACTCCCATTCGACTTCCGTTGGCAGACGCAGGAAGCCGGCGACGTCATCTTCCTTGGGCAGGGCCTTCGCAGCGTTCTTGCGTAACCAGAGCGTGTACTTGTCGGCGAAATGGGTGGCATCGAACCAGCTCACCCCCGTCTGCGGCAGGCGCAGCATGAGTGCAGGTACCGGGCAGGTATCGGCCATCACGGCCTGGTACTGCAGTTGGCTCAGCTCATACTTGGCCAGCAGGTAATAACGGGTCGACTTCGCGGAATTGTCGGCGAAACTGCCGGCAATCTGGGTGGGTCGGGCCTGCTCCAGGTAGCCCCACTCGTCACTGTCCTGCCCCAGCGTGATGGAGTAGTCGTCCAGCGGCCCTTTTGCCGCCGGCACGTTGATTTTGCGAAAGACCATGGACCCGTTGCACGGCATGGGCAGGATAACGTCCTGTTCCTGCGGCATGGGGTTGAAGTACTCGGCGTCCCAGGCCGCCTGCGCGTCCAGGCTGCCCAAGGCCAGCAGGCAACCCAGCGCAGCGAGCCAATAACGCTCAAATGTCGCGCAGACTTTCGGACGGTTGGATCTGTATCGCACGAAGCACTCCTATGCCCGCGACAAGCACCGCGAGCAGCAAGGCACTGACAAAAGCCAGCAGCACATGAATATTTTCCAATCGGCAGGCGAACTCATCCTTTGCCATATCGACTCCCAGCGCGTGGTTGAATACCGCGCTTCCCGCCAGGTAGGCGCCATAGCCCAGAATGAAGGCCAGGCATGTCAGCAGCGCAGCCTGGATCATCACAAAAGCGGCCACCCCTGCCCGGCGAAAGCCCAGCAGTCGCAACAACGCCAGGCCCTTGCGCTTGCGGTCGATGTTGGCCAGGAAGGCGCCGGCCAGCGACGCCGTGCACCCCATGACCGCTGTCCATGCGATGACGGAGAAGATCAGGCCCAGCACCCGGGTAATGGCCTTGACCGATTCGATTTCATGAACGCTGTTTTTGCTCTCGATATTGCCCTGCTGCAACCATTGGGCGATACCGGCGACCTCGTCCAGCCCCTTGGCATAGATCCGTGCACTGGAGTAGAACTCACGGGGCAGCGCCGGCCCGTTGCCCGTCTCCAGGCCAAACAACGGCGACAGGTCGCCATCACGAAGGCTCTCGATAGCTTCGAGCAGTTCCAGGGTGACCAGTACCCCAGGCCGCGGGAAAGCCCCTTCGGCGAGGATGCCGCTGACGTTCACTTCCAGTTGCCCGGTTTCCTCTTGGTCATGGAGCTTTCGCTGCACGAGCAGGTGAATGCGCTCGCCGGTGCCGACCCCGAGTTTGCGCGCCGCGCTGGCACTCAGCACGACCTGGTCGAAGGCCTGGGGCGCTGCCAGTTCGCCCAACAGGGGATCGCCGTTGGCGCTGGGAATCACCTCGGCGCCCGAAACGAAATGCACAGGGTCAAGGAAGAGGTCGGCCACGGTATTCAGCGAGCGGGTCAGCGGCAGGTTGAAGCCGACCCCCGGTAGCCCATTCAGTTGTTGGAACCACTGCCGATCGAGCTTGTAGTTGCCGAGCACTTGAACTTGCAGGTTGCTCGGGTCGCGGAGCAACTTGTCACGCAGTTGCGTCACTACCCCGTATTTGAGCCCGAACAGCAGCAGCAACGGCGCGATCACGGCCACGAGGGAGGCGACGATGCACAGGGAAACATTGCGGTCGTGCCACAGGTCACGCGCCGCCAGCTCCAGCAGCAGCCGCCGTCGGCCGCCTGTTTCAGGCGCTCTCATGGAACACCGTGCCAGCACAGTCGGCGTCGGTAGTCGGATGGCCGACGATGTTTCGTACGCCACAGTCGCGCACCAGGTCCCAATCGTGGGTCACCAATAACGCGGCTATCTGGAAGCGCTGGACAAGCTCGAGAATCAACTCGAACAGCTTGCGCGCCTGGATCGGGTCGAGTGCTGCCGTGGGCTCATCGGCCAGCAGCAACGCCGGTTGGTGGGCGATGGCGCGCACGAACGACACGCGCTGCCGCTCGCCTATGGACAGCTGGGCCGGCCACTTGCGCAACAAATGGCTCAATCCAAGGCGTTCAATGGCGGTCTCGACCAATTCGCTTTCGCGCGGCAGCCCAAGCATGCGCCGCGGCAGGTCGATGTTCTGCCGCACACGCAGAAACGGTAACAGCCCTCCGGTCTGGAGCACAAAGCCCAGGCGTTGGGCGCGAATGTCGGCCAGGAGACCATGGCGATCCTCGCGCAACAACCGGGCGATATCCAATGGCTGTTCGGTGGCCAGACGATAGGTGCCGAGCCGCTCAGGGCGCAGGACCAGGCCAATCATCTCCAGCAAGGTGCTCTTGCCACTGCCGCTGGCACCCGTGATCGCTGCGATCTCGCCCCTGTGCAAGGCCAGCCGCGGCAAGCTGATCATCAGGCTGTCGGCGCCCACGCCACGCTTGATACCCAGGTCCTCGATCAACAGCATGGTCTCGCTCCATTCAGGGCAGCGCGTCCAGCGGCACCGGGTAGACGTGCTCGCTGGGGTCGCTGCCTTCTGCCAGTGACACCCAGCGATCAACATCCGCGTTATAGCGCTGGTAGAGTTTGAGTTTGGTGTTCAGGCGCCGGATGAGTTCCTGTTGCTGCGTACCGGTCATGCGCTTCCACTCATCTTCATCCAGGCTCAGCACCTCGCTCGGATAGGGCACCCCGTCCAGGTATTCCCCCATCAGGCCCAGCTGGCCGAGCGTTGGCGAATCGCCCTTGGCCAATTGGTTGGGGTCACGCCCCATGGTCGCGGCCACTGAACGCAAGCGGTCGAACATATCGGCCGGCGAGATCAGCCCCTCGTTGGCCGCATCCGCAATACGGCGGACCACGTCACTCAAATCGCTGAGCTGGGCCTTGGTCAGCAGGACGCGAACCTCCGTGGTCGGCACCTGCTGCTCAAGGAGATCGCGATCACTGATCCAGGCCTGGAATACCGGAGGCACGCTTGCCCCCGTTTTCTCGCCCAGGTAGGCCAGGCGCATGGCATGTCCCAGCAATGCGGCGTCGGCCAGCATGCTGTCATCGGCTGGCTGGCCCGCGACCGCCTTGGTGGGCGCCGGCGTTGCCTTGCCGTAATCGGCATCCGCGCCCAGGGCACTGCCGGCGGCCATGTCGCCACGGTAGGCGGCCTTGACCTGATCGGTGATAGCACTCGCCAGGTCGTCGATCCTGGCACCGAAATGGCTGACATCGCCGGCGTCGACGGGGTAGTAGAGGGGTTTATTGAGGTAGGGGTTGAGTGCCAGATCAGTGTATTGGGCCTGGGCGGAGTCGTGATTCTTGACCCCACTCGGGGTTTTCAGGTGCAGCGTGTAAATGGCCACCCCTCTATGTTTGGCTTCCAGGCGCACCTGGTCGGCGTCGAGCCCGGTGCCCGATAACTCGTCGCCCCCGGAAAGCGCCCCCGCGTCGCTGATAAGGACGATATAGCGGGCGCCGAACTCGTTCCAGGCGACCTGGTCCAGGGCCTGCATCACACCTGCATAGGCATCTTCGTCGAACCGGCTACTGGAAACCCTGGCCGGTTTCAACGCCGCGACCCTGCCGAGAAAATCGCTGCCACCCTTCACGGTTGAAGGGTCGACATACATTTTGCTGACATACTCAAGGCCCGGCACCGCCTTGATACTGGAGCGGTAGGCAACCAGGCCGAACTTGACTCGATCGAGCAGTTGCTCCTGTTCAACGCGTTGGTAGATCTTCGTCACCGCTTCCCGGGTGCGATCGATGTAAGGGCCCATCGATTTGGTCGAGTCGATGACAAAGACCACTGCGGCAGAAAAGCCTTTGAGCATATTGGCTTCGTTCTTCGCGTCGGGCTTCTCGGCATCTTGTGCTTTTGCCGGAGCACTGACCGAGGCGATGTTCAGCACCCGTAGCCTGTAGCCCTTCTTCGTCATGACTTCCTGCGCCTCGATCACCGGCAACAGATAGAAGTTTTTCGCCGGATCGACGTAGTAGTCAGGCTCGCGGGCGATCACCTTGGGATCGCGTCCCGAGCTTTTCATGTTGGCGCGAATGGGCTTGAGCAATGCGCTCGCGTCCGCCGCGGTAACCATCTGATCGAGGGTTTTGCGCTCGCGAAAAAACAGCAGGGGTTCTCGATCGGCCGGGTTGGTCAGGACCAGGGTCATCTGCATCTTCCATTCGACCGAACAGGCCTTGTCGATCCAGCCGATACTCTTGCCGAGGCTGTCGGGGCCGACCCGCAGCCATTGCTTGTCACGCTGATAAACGTAGAACCGGGTAAAGGTGGGGACAGCCTTCCCCGTGCTCGCGCCGGTGCTCTCGCGCAGCTGGCAACCGGGCGTGGTCAGCACGCGCTGGTAGAGCGTTTTCTTGCCTTCCTGCAGAAGGGGTTTTTCCTCGGCGGCCAACGGGGTGGCGAAAGCGCCCATCAGCAGCAACCCAAGCCAGGCCAACCTATGCAGGCACGTACTCGTTCTGGTGTGTTCCATCATTTTTTTCGCAACTCTTCCAGACGCTGTTTGACTTCGAGGTTCTTACCATCCCTGGACTCCACGATCTCGTACCAGTAGGCCGCGGTTTCCGCATCGGCTTCCTTGATGCAACCGCCGGGGGTGAATGTTTTCGGATCGAGCTCGCGCGCATAAGCCAACGCGACGTCGGCATCGCCGGCCTGGCCCTGATAGGCATACAACCGCGTGGCCAATTCACAGCGGCCGGCTTCTTTGGCGCGGGCAATGACCTCCAGCACTTGTTCACTGCTCGGTTTGGTTTTCAGGCAGGCCTGGATGAACGCCATGTCATCGCTGCTTTGCTTGAGGACCTCACTACTGCACTGGGCCAGATGTTCTGGAGCCTGCGTCGCAGTGAAAGGCCAATAGAAGTACCCGACCAATACGGCCGCAAACACTCCGCAAGCAGCAAGCACTGCCCATGGCCACCAACGCCTGGGTGGCGTGCGCTCTTCGCGCGGTTCGTCCCGTAGCGCAATAATCTCTTCCGGCTCTTGAACCTCCTCGAGCGGAACCTTCTCGGGCGCGTGAATGACAGGCTTGTCCCGACCCTCCCCACCTTGAGGGTTTCCAGCGGCGAGCGAAGAAAGGATGGTTCCGGAGATACGCAGTACGCCCTTGTCGCTGACGACACCATCACGCAACTGCACCTCGTAGGTCATCCGGTGATCAAGCAACAAGGGATCGACCAGCCAGGGCCCTACTTCACCGGTCAGCGTATCCTTGGCAAACGCCAGCCCCTGGAGGGCATGCCAGACAGGGGTACTGCTCCACGTCCCATCGGAGTCAAGGTAACGACCATCCTGGCTGCGCCGGACAGTGACCTCCAAAGCGGTCTCGCCGCCCTTCCAGCCAGGCACGCTCAACTCGCCCCGGCCGGGTTGTCCGCTGGCTGCGGCCTTGAGCGTGATGATCATGGCTAGACCGCCCTGGCCGCTGCGAAGGTCGCGATGATCCGCCCCAGTGACTCGTTCTGCTGCGGCGTGATCTCCCTCCCTGCGCTATGACCGGCGTTGTCCGTAGCGATGGTGGCCAGTGCCACCAGCCAATCACCCACATAGCCGCGGGTATGCTCCAACGGTTGGGGCAGCAACTTCGGCAACTGGCCCGCAGCGATTCTCTCGGGCGGCTGGAACAGTTTCGCCCCCGGGTTCGCGCGGCTCTGCGGTCGTTGTTCCAGTTCCATATCGATAAAGCCCAGCCAACCGATGAAGTCCGCCAGGATCATTTTTGCCGTCAGCACCTGACGACTGACCAGCTGTTCGCGCTTGCTGCCCACCTGTTCGGTGCGCACGATGGCTTGCAGCAGACGCTGCTGCAGGTTGAGGCGAGTCGCACCCGTAATGATTTCATCCACCAGGGCTTCGATCGCAGGCTTGGCCAATCCCAGGTAGGTCATCAGGCGCACGTCCTCGGGAATGTGGCGCAGATGACCGATCCACTCACGCAAGACCGCCTGGGCGAAACGCGAGTCGCTGCCACTGGAGCGCACAACCGTGTCAGCCGGTGCCACCGGCACTTGCGGTTCATCGAAGAGGTCGAAGCCATCGTCGCCGCCCAGGTCGGCGCCCAGTTTTACCGCGCTGCCAACACCCTCGGCGGCGGGTACGCCGGAATCCTCCTCACCCGCCCGCAGGTACAGGCCACGCAGTTTGTCATCCGCCAGTTGCATGCGCTGGAGCAGCTCGCCCAGAAGTGCCCGACGCGGCCATATAGCCTCGGAAATCTGTTTGGCGATGCCACGTTTTTTCTCCAGCTCACCCGCGCCTTCAGCCTGGTACCAGCGCCCCAGGCGCGTCTCCAGCTGGTGCAGTACGTCGTCCATTTGCTCGCGGATGCGCACCAGCTTCGTTTCGCGCAGCGCTACCAGTCGCAGGTAGGCGCTGATGCGCCCAATGCCTCCATCGTTCAAGGCCAGCATGGCATCCCAGGCGACGCCGGCATCACGCACATGCTGACGCACCGTCTGATCTTCACTGAAGGTTTGCCGCATCAATTTCAAGTGATCATCCAACGCACCGTTGATGCCGACTTCCTGCCCGTCCTTCAGGTCAAGAAAGGCCACTTTCATCCGCGGCTTGCGCACCAGAAAGGTATTGTCGAACGCATTCCCGGCCGCCCACTCCTGAAGCCAGGCGTACTGGCCAAAGCGCTCCAGCATGGTCATTTTCATCATGCCGCCACTGCCCCAGCCAATGCGCAGCAGGTCCTCGCCTGTGTCCAGGTCATTGGCGATGCGTATATCAAACATGGTGATGGCCCAGAGCAGACCGTTCTTGCGCCGGGCACGCTCTTGCGGTGTTGCACCCTGGGTCTTGTCGATCCATCTGCTGAGCACCGGACCGACGCTGGTGACATCCGACTGTTTGTTTGAGGGCGTGCATACGACCAGCACGTTCATTTCCTGGCTGTCCGTATAACGCTCGAACAGATAGGCCACCTTGCCACGCAAAATCAATTGGGCTACCGGGCTGGCTTTATCACGGCCCAATGCGCGTCGCACATCGTCGAGGGATTCAATGTTGAGGCGACCGCGATAGCCGGGGAAATCGAGCAGGTCGACCTCCTCGAACAACGGCTCGCTGGTGGGCTCGGCCAGCGGGAAAACCAACTCTGCAGTCAGTGTCGCCAGTTGCGCCAATGACAGTTCGACTTCTGCGTGCAACACGCCATCGCGCCATGGGCGGACTTTGATTCGCAAGTCGGTGGGTGTACCAAGGCGCTCCAGCATGTCCACATTCATGATGCTGTCGGCCTGGGACAACCCGCCTTGCGCTGTAGGGCGCACCAAGGCTTCAGCGGGCGCATAGACCCGATCCGGGTTGCCCAGACTGGCTAACGCCCGGGCGAACTCCAGGTAAGCCGCACTCAACTCGGCCAGCTCACCCCAGAAAATCGCGAACAACCTGACGCGATCCTCGACTCGCAGATAGGGTGCAAGCTCCACCGCCACGGGCCAGTAGTAGCCATTGAGTACGGCGAGGGAGCCAGGAAAACTGCTATGCAGATAGTCCCACAACGAGACGACGTCGTCCTCGCTCATACCAGGCACCACCCGCTCCTGGCGTCGCTTGCCCAACTCCTTGAGCAACTGCAATACGGCCGTTTCGTTGATGCGGTACTGCACCTTTTCCGTGTCGAAATCATTGAAGTAAGCGTTGGCCAGGACCTTGGCCAGCTCGACCTCGGCGAACAGCTTGAGCTCCAGCGGGAAGTCGTCCGGGCCCGGTTTGGCCGTGCGACTGAAGCGGGTCACCAGCCCCGTCGCTTCCTTGCCGGAGCCGGGTGGGTTGACATGGGTGAGGAAGTCCAGCCGTTGGCCGCCCAGGTCGGTCTCCAGCATGCCATTGGTACCCGCAGCCAGGGTCGAGATCAGGTAGGACTTGCCCGCTTGCGACAGGCCAAAAAAACCCACCGTCATGGGGCGCTCAGAGGCCGCGCCCAGGCTCGTTGCGCTGTTGCGTATCCGGCGCAGGCTCAGGATCAGATCGTCGGCCTCGTTGTCCAGCCTCGGGGCACTACGGCGTACTTCGCTGATCCAGTTGATCGCGTCACCGGCGCCCACGTGGATTGCAGCCCAATCCCGGGCCAGGTGTTGGGGTGAGATACGAGTGGTCATTTGCGGTACACACTCCCACTGTCGAGCCAATATTGGGATTCGCCCAACCCCGCATCCGACAGGGTATTGAGCTTCAGGCGCAGGTGACTGCGACTGATCGCGCCCTGGGTCGACTCGGCGCCGACGAACTCGAAACTCTCGCTGCCTTCGGCCGGGTTACGTGACCGGGTGATGCCCAGGCGCACTTTGAGCACCAGCCCCTTGGCAGCCACGTCCTCGCGCAAACGTGGGTTATCGATGCTGAGTATGTACAGCGGCGCAGCCGACCAGCGTTCGCTGTCGAGCTGGCGAAAGCCCAGGCGCATGGTGCCGCGCATGTCAAAGGCGGTATCGGGGAGACTGTAGTCCGGGTCGTCCAGGTTGATCCCGGACAAATAGATGTTGCTGTCCTTGATGACGTTGTTGTTGTCGATCAACCCCAGGTACTTGAGCGTCGAGTACGGTTTGAAGGCCGCCGCCCGGAAAAAGAAATTAGGCAGCCGCATGCCGCGACTCAACAGGCAGAGCATGGCGCCCACCGCCGCGGTGGTCTTGGGATCGTCGATACAGTCCTGTTTGTTGAACGGATACCAGCCACCGGTTCGGTACTGGTTCAACGGCAGGATGCGGCCCGGCGGCAGCGGCAGCAGCTTGCGAAACAGCGCCTGGATGCCTGGCAATCGCGACGGACGTCCCGTCAGCAGGAGAACATCGCAAGGGTAGCTATAGACGATTTCGCAGAGTGCCTGGATGCTCTTGCCGATGTTCATCCGGTCGCCGATGAAAGCTTCATGGATACGCCTCAAGCTGACATTGAGCGGGATTTGCAGCAGGTCGAAGCCCCCCGCCCCGTTACCCAGCTGCCGGCGCACCGCCGCACTGAAATAATCCAGCACATCCGCGGTGGGCTGCTCGTTGCCAAGCAGCTCGCCGAACGTAGCGCTGACCAGACTGCTCGGCTCCAGCGGGTCGTACGTTTCATAGGCCTTGAGCAGACAAAGGCCGATGGGGCTGAACACTTGCAGGGTCAACTGCTGGCGCAAGACGGCTTCCTGTACGGTCAGCGGTTCACTGCCGATCAGCTTGGAAAGGAGCGGTTCGGGCTTCTCGACCCCGGCCTTGAGCAAAGCGTCGTTCACCGCAGGCAGCACGAACAGGCGGATCACATCCAGCAGGATGTCGTCGCCCGCGATCTTGAAGCCATCGCGAAAACACTGTTCGGGCTTGATGTAGACGTTGTCGCCTTTACCGTCGTCGAGGCTGTAGTCGGTGATCACCAGGTCCGTGGTACCGCCGCCAATGTCGATCGAGGCGATGGTCAAACGGCTCTTGTCGGCCTTGTCGGGCCGCGACATCGTGGCGAAGAACTCCTCGGGGCGACCGGCGAAATTGTTTTGCGTCTCATTGAACAGGTAGACCACCTGGCCGCAGGTGGCCTCATCCCACTGGACGTGCACCTCGGGCAGCCAGGGCCATGCCGTTTCACGGCTCTTCGGGTCCTTGATGTTGATCGACTCGTCCTCGGGATGCCAGCCGAGGCTTTTCCAGACCAGGCCGATGGCCTGCTCCATGCATTTCGAGAATATCTCCCGCTCGGGCTTGGGCATCGACGGCGGGATGGTGAGGATGATCGAGCGCAGGTGACGCGGCACCCTGGAGTGGCTCATGCGCGAACGCTGCGAAGGGCTGTTGATCTGCATCAGCGCCTGCCCCAGCACCTCCGACAGCATGAAGGTCATCAACGAGCTGCGTGAATAGTGTGGATGGAAGACCGGCATGCGATCTTCGACGGGCAGGTTATAGAGCGCCTGGCCGATCTCGTTGATGAGCCCGGCCACGGGCGCGGCAGTCGCATGGGGCTCGGTCTCGGTCTTGACGAAGGCGCAGTTGAAGCGCCAGCCCGGCTCGTAGAGGTCTTGATCCCACAGGTAACGCTTGGGACTGGACAAGCCTGTCGAACCCTCGGTGCCCCGTCGGCGGCTGGCCAAACGACCCGCCTCGCGGCCGACACGCACAATGGAGGGCCAGCGAAAGGCTTCGCTGCGACCGCTCTGGACCGAGAAATGATCCTTGCCGAAAACCGCTTGAGAGAATTCTACGCGGCTCTCGAACGGCTCTGGATAGACCTGTTCCGGCTGCGTCAGGTCGCGCAATTCAAGCTCGTAGCGTTTGCTCAGGCCGTCGCTCTCCTGGGGGTGATCCTCGATCAGGATGCCGCATGTCCGTGAATTGCCCACGTCCAGCACCATGTCCACGGGAATGGCCTTTTGCATGTCGCTGTCACGGTTGGACACCACCTTGATCTCGGGTACTCGCAGCAGGGTCCCCAGCAGATGCAGGAGGTTGAGGTAGTGCGCCTGGTGGTAGAACTCGCGGCACTGCTCTTCGATGTCATCCAGTTGCATGCGAATCGGCGGGTTCTGCGCCTGTTCGGTAAACACCTCGCGCAACCAGCCGTCGACCCAGCGAAGGTCGAGGAACCATCCCATCTCGTCAGCCCGATGGGCCAAGGCGAACGTGGCCCCCACCTTGACGTCACTCTGAGTCGGCGCCAGGTAGGTGGTATCGCTGCGACCGACCAGGACGCTGGTATCGAAAGCAAAGCAGATACGGTGGGTGTTGCCATCCTGATCAGGGTCCTTGAGTTCGACGATACGCACCCGTGCCCAGTTCGAAGGGCCGTCGTCAAACCGGCGCGGTGGACTGAAGCGCAAAAACGGCAGCGGCAGCCAGTTGCCCTTGAGCAATCGCAACGATTGATCGATGGCGACACTGTAATCAGGACTGACCGCGCGCCCGGGAAGCGCCGGGTGAAAGTAGCTGTCGCTGCGCTCGTCCAGCAGCAGGCGAGCCATCGGGCCATTCTCGCTCTGACGGGCGAACTCGCCAGGCATTTCATGACGCAGGTCGAGCCTGAGCGCGAAATCCAGGAACTGGATGCCGCTTCCCATGATCAGGGTGATTCTTTCTTCATAATCGGTCGTGTCTGGAAACATAGTGCTGTTCTTCCGCGCTATTGGCTGCCCTGTTTCATCGACATCGGGAACTGCTGGCTCCCGTAGTTACCTGTGCATTGCGCCACCGTTTTCGCCCCCGGCGCACACTTGACGTCGGGCATCGTGTAACTGCTGCCATCCTTGCAAGTGGCCACGCCCTGGTTATTGATCGCCAGGTTGCCACCCTTCATCGAGGCCTGGGCCTTGCCAACGCATTCGACGCCATTACTGGTGCGCACCCGTACTTCGCCGGCGCCATTCTTGAAGTCGTACTCCAACTGTAGCGGGCGCCCGGTACTGGCATCCTGGATACCGGCACCGGCCTTCCAGGTGCCATTGAGAAAATCGGTCGAACCGTTGGCTTGTGCCCCGGCTGGGATGGCCAAGGGTGCGGCATCGGCCCCGTTCTTCTGGCCCGCCTGCTGCGGTGCCGACGGTACGGATTCTGGCTGGGCCGGAGTTGGGGTTTGCTCGGGTGGCGAGGCAGTCGAATCGGCAGGGAGTACCGGTGAGCCGGGAACCTGCGGCGCCAACGGATCACTCGCCGGTAACCCGGCATCGGCAGGAAGCGTTTTGTCGACGTCGGCGGCGGTGTTTTCCGCCGCGCTCCCCGCTCCTCCTTGCACGCCATTGACGCCGACGGTACCCACAGTCCCGGTCGCCGCGCCCTGCACGACATGAGTTTCAATCGGCACGGGTTGAACCTGTGGCGGCGGCAAACCAGGCAAGTCGACTTGAGAAAGGTTCAAGGGCAACTGTACTGACGGAAAACAGGAGCGCATCAGGAACAGCAGTGCCAACAGCAGAAGCACAGGCAGCAACAGCCAGAGCCAGCGCCACCAAGGTTTTGTTACACCCTTGCTGTCGATCGGCACTTCATGCTTGGGCGTTTCCATACCAGGATCGAGAACCAAGTTCGGAGCGGGCCGCAAGCCGGACAAAGGATCCCGCTCACGGTTGCCCTCTGGATCAGTGAAGCCCCAGAACGTCACCACGGGCCGGCCATCGACCAGATAGACATGATCGTTGGCGGGGAAATGCACGGTTTTTTCCAACAACCGTCCAAAGACCTGATTCTCCCGGCTCTGCGACGCTGCACGCATCAACTCGCTGGCTGAACGCAGTTGAGCGTGCAAACGCTCCAAACGGGAATAGGCCGAGTCCCGCTCTTCACTGACCGCAGCAGACCAGGGCACCACATCTCCCTCGAAAGGCGCATACCAGTCGATGCGATCGCCGCTTTCATTTTTCTGCGGAATGGCCAGGCAGTCGGCGGCCTCACGCCCGATTTTCAACCGGATGGCTTCACGCAACTGCAAGGCAGCGCTATGCACCGGCTGACCTTCGACCCCCAACACGTTGAATTCTTGCAGACTACCGGAACGAAGCAGTGCGCCGTGCATGTGCGGTATACCTTTTCAAGCGGGCTGTAAAATCGCCGACACTCTCAGGCGTTGTATACGTATACAGGTCTGCGCAAAATCGAGGCTGATCGACGTGCAAAGCCAACATGACAGGACAGAGAATCAATCCAGCCTTGTGTGACTCAACCCCCCCTGGAAATCATTTCGCGCTGGTTGATAGCATTCGTCCGCCCCTGAAAAGTAACCCCGTTCTCAGACTGGCGCCGACATCCACGTTCACTATCAGACATGAGCGTAGACCAAAGTGCTCGCCCTTGCGCATGTCCCTGTCAGGACGCCAGGCGGCTGTTTCCGACCACCATCCCCCCTGAAAGCCCCCGTCTTGCGGCGCCTCCCGCCGGTATGGCCACCCTGCAGCCATCGTCTACGCTTGCCAGATCATGGGTGTTCAGGAGCGATCATGAGCAACTTCCCTATCGTTGCCACGGTACTCTCGATGATATTGGGGCTGTCCGTGACGCGCCTGCTTCTGGGGGCGTTGACGGTGTTCCGCATCCGTCGTGTGGCCAAGCCTGATTGGGTTGCGCTGGTCTGGGCGGCAATGCTTTTCGCCACACAGCTGGATTTCTGGTGGGCCGTCAACGCGCTGCCCGAGATAAAAGGGACATTCTCGTTTCTTGAGTTTCTATTGCTCGTTTTGTTGGCATTATCGCTTTTTGTATCTGCCGCATTATTGCTGCCAAGCCGAAGCGAGGACGAGCAACAGGGTCTTCGTGTCTACTTTGAACAGGATGGCCGCTATGCCCTTCTGTCACTGTCGACTTATCTTTTCCTCGGGCTCGTCGTGAACGTCGTTTTATTCCGGGCATCGCCGATAGCACTTTGGGGCGCCCTGGATGTCATCATGATCGTGCTTCCTGTCTGCGCGTTTTATGCAAAATCGCGCAAAGCGTATTCGATAATCGCCCTGATTTATGTGCCCATTACCGCGGTTGACTTTGCGATATCACTTTCAGCCTGAACTGTGCGAGCCTGCTGGCGATGGCGGTGTGTTGGCTGTGCCGGCCTCATCGCTGGCAAGCCAGCTCCTACAGGTTTATTGGTGTTGCCGGGATTTGTGTCTGATGGTGATCACCTTGTAGGAGCTGGCTTGCCAGCGAAGGCGGTTTTTCAGGCGAGGAAGATGTTGGATGTGCTGACGTCATCGCTGGCAAGCCAGCTCCTA